>CAJOMA010000043.1 GCA_905235655.1 uncultured Oscillospiraceae bacterium
GAGGCTGACGGAGTCAGCCGTGGCAATCTGTGCCTTCCGATGTGGGACACTTTCGGATCATGCGCCGCGCACCGCCCTGTTTCTGTCATTGCCCGCTTTATACGGGCAATCTGTCCATAGCAAGTATGGACTTCGTATCGTATCACGGCAAAGTATCCCGCGTCGATACGCACAGATTGCCCGCATAAAGCGGGCAATGACAGACCTTTCGATTATATGAATACAGAATGAAAAAGCAGAAAACCGAGCGCGATTATTTTGTCTGTCTTATTCCTTTGGCAAATCGCGCATGGTCAGGCTGATGCGCTTGCGCTTCTCGTCGACATCCAGAACGGCGACCTTGACGATATCGCCGACGGAGACGACCTCCGAGGGGTGCTTGATAAATTTATTGCACACGCGCGAGATGTGAACAAGCCCGTCCTGATGCACGCCGATATCGACGAAGACGCCGAAGTCAATGACGTTGCGCACCGTGCCGGTCAGCACCATGCCGGGCTTCAGATCCTTCATTTCCAGCACGTCCGTACGCAGGATCGGCGCGGGAAGCTCGTCGCGCGGATCGCGGCCGGGTTTTAACAGCTCCTTGGCGATGTCGCGCAGGGTCGGCACGCCGACGCCGCAAGCCTCCGCTGCCTTGGAAATGCCGTATTCCTCCATACGCGCGTTCAGCTCTTTGATATCGCCTTCCGCGACGTTCTTGAGCGTATAGCCGCAGAGCGACAGCAGCTTTTCCGCCGCCTCGTAGGATTCCGGATGCACGCCGGTGTTGTCTAAAATCTGCTTGCTTTCCGCCACGCGCAGGAAGCCTGCCGCCTGCTCATAGGCCTTCGCGCCGAGCTTCGGGACTTTCAGTACCTGCTTTCTTGCGCTGAACGCGCCGTTTTCCTCGCGGTAGGTGACGATGTTCTTCGCAATCGCGGCGTTCAGTCCGGAGACGCGTCGCAGCAGGGACGCAGAGGCGGTGTTCAGGTCGACGCCGACGGCGTTGACGCAGTCCTCCACGACGCCGCCGAGGGTCTCATCGAGCCGCTTTTCGGGCAGATCGTGCTGATACTGTCCGACACCGATCGCCTTGGGGTCGATCTTGACCAGCTCCGCTAACGGGTCCTGCATTCTGCGCGCGATAGAGACCGCGCTGCGCAGGTTGACGTCGTACTGAGGAAATTCCTCTGCCGCCAGCGGGGAGGCGGAGTAGACGGACGCACCCGCCTCCGAGACGATCATATACGACACGCCCTTGACCCTGCCGAGCAGTTCACAGACGGCGTTTTCCGTCTCGCGGGACGCGGTGCCGTTGCCGATGGCGATGTGCTCCACGCGGTGCTTGCGGATCAGCCCCGCCAACGTGACGATGGCTTCCTCGCGCTTGGCTCTGGAGAAGGTCGGGTAGACGACGGAGGTGTCCAGCACCTTGCCGGTGCCGTCCACGACGGCGACCTTGCAGCCGTGGCTGTAGCCGGGGTCGAGACCCATCGTGACGTGACCCTTGACCGGCGGCTGCATCAACAGCGGACGGAGATTGAGCGCGAAATTATGGATCGCGCCCTCACTGGCGTCGTCCGTCAGAGAGGTGCGGAGCTCCCGCTCCATGCTCGGCGCGATCAGACGGTCATAGGCGTCGTCCGCCGCGGCGCGGACAAAGGCGGTCGCGCCGCCGCCGGGGATCAGCACGGCTCTGCGGACGCACAGGAGCGCCTGCTCGTGATCGACCTCCAGCGTGACTTTCAGGAAGCCCTCGCGCTCGCCGCGGTTGACGGCAAGCACCTGATGTCCCTGCAGCTTGGAAAGCGGCTGAGAAAAATCATAATACTGCTGATAGACGGAGGTTTCCTCCTCCTTGCCCTTGACGGCAACGGAGCGAAGAATCGCGGAGCGCTGCATCAGACCGCGCAGCGCCTTGCGGATGGAAGCATCGTCAGAGATCATCTCCGCGATGATGTCCGACGCGCCCGCCAGCGCTTCTTCCACGGAGGAAACGCCAAGATCGGGATTGATATAGTCCTCCGCCAGCGCTTCCGGCGCGGGCAAATCGCGCTTCTGCGTGAACAGCTCCAGCGCCAGCGGCTCCAAGCCCTTTTCCTTCGCCACGGTGGCGCGGGTACGGCGCTTCGGCTTATAGGGGCGGTAGAGGTCTTCCAGCTCGGAGAGCGTCTTTGCGTTGTCAATGGCGGCGGACAGCTCGTCTGTCAGCTTCTCCTGCGCGTCGATCGACTTGCGAATCTCCTCACGCCGCTGCGCCAGATTGCGCAGGTATTGCAGGCGGTCTGCGAGGGTGCGCAGGGTCGTGTCGTCCATCGCGCCATGTACCTCCTTGCGGTAGCGGGCGATGAAGGGGATCGTGTTGCCCTCGTCGAGCAGGACGACAACGTTTTTCACATATTGCAGCGGCTGCTTCAGCTCCGCGGATAGGGTCTGCAAAATCTGTTCCATGGTTCCTCCGTTAGTTCATTACAAAATTATCATTGTTCAGCAGGACGTCGACCGCTTTCTGCAGGGCAGGAGAGATGTCGCCCGCAGCGACCGTATCTGCTGCCGCCTGCTGCGCCTGCTTGAGCACGTTCAGGTCCTGCGCGAGATTGCCGATGTGGAAGATGGGCAGACCGTGCTGCCGGCTGCCAAAGAAGTCGCCGGGACCGCGCAGCTTGAGGTCTTCCTCGGCAATGCGGAAGCCGTCCGACGTGGCGCACAGGGCTTTCAGTCGCGCAAGGGTTTCTTCATTTCGATTGTCAGAGACGAGAATGCAGTAGGATTTCGCCCCGCCGCGCCCGATCCTGCCGCGCAGCTGATGAAGCTGCGACAGACCGAAACGGTCCGCGTTTTCGACGACCATCAGCGTCGCGTTCGGTACGTCCACGCCGACCTCGATCACGGTCGTCGCGACAAGAATATCATATTTCTGCGCGGCAAAGGATTCCATGACGGCTTCCTTTTCCGCGCCCTTCATTTTGCCGTGCAGCAGCGCGACGCGCAGATTCGGGAAGACGGAATTTTTCAGCGTCTGCGCCCACTGCTCCGCCGCCTTGAAGGACTCGGTTTCACCCTCCTCAATGGCAGGACAGACGATAAAGGTCTGATGGTTTTCCTCCGCCTGCTTGCGGATAAAGCCGTTGAGACGGCTGCGGTAGCGTTCGTCCACGAGGAAGGTCTCCACGGGCTGCCTGCCCGGCGGGAGCTCGTCGATCACGGAGACGTCCAGATCGCCGTAGAGGATCAACGCGAGGGTACGGGGGATGGGGGTTGCTGACATGATAAGAAGATGCGGCTGCTCGCCCTTGGCAAGCAGGGCGGCGCGCTGAGCGACGCCGAAGCGGTGCTGCTCGTCCGCGATGACCAGCCCGAGGTCGGAGAACACTGTCGTCTCGGTCAAAAGCGCGTGCGTGCCGATGATGAGGTCGGCTTCGCCGCTCTCGATCGCCTGCCGGACGGCCTTTTTCTGCGCCGCAGATAGAGACCCAGTCAAAAGAACGCAGTGGATACCGAGCGGCGCAAGCATGGGCGCAAGGCGATCCAAATGCTGCTTCGCAAGAATCTCGGTCGGCGCCATGAGCGCAACTTGCTTATGATTCTTCCCCGCGCAGAACGCGGCTGCCGCTGCGACCATCGTCTTGCCGCAGCCGACGTCGCCCTGCACCAGTCGGCTCATGGGCTTGCCGGAGCGGAAATCGGAGAGAATATCGTCGATCGCCCGCTGCTGCGCGCCGGTCAGACGGAAGGGAAGCGCGCCGTAAAACTGCGTCATGCCGTCCATCCGATAAGCGGGAACGGTACGCACGGTGCGCTTGGCGCGGACGATCGCCAGCGCGGCGGAAAAAACGTAGAACTCTTCAAAAATCAGCCGCCTGCGCGCCTCCTCCAGGGCTTGCGCGGAGGAGGGGTTGTGGATTTCGCGCAGGGCGGATTCCGCGTCGCACAGACCATACGCCTCGCGCGTTTCTTCGGCTATGGCGTCTTCTGCACTGCAGCGGGTCAACGCCGCCTGCACCGCCTGCGCGACCTGCTTGTTGGTCAGTCCCGCGGTCAGCGGATAGATCGGCATGATGCGGCGGGTCACGTTCCCTTCGCTGTCGAGCGGCTCAAAGAGCGGATTGGCCATGGCATAGCCGAGGTAATCGCCCGTGAGCGTGCCGTAGAAGCAGTAGGTCTCGCCGCGGATCAGCCGCTGCGCCGTGTAGCTCGCGTTGAAAAAGGTCAGATTGAGCCGCCCTGTATGATCGGCGACGACAACCTTGGTATATTCCAACTGCCGGTTGCCGGGCTTGGGAATGCGGTGCGTCTGCGGGTTGGTGACGACAGAGGCGATGAAGCAGGCGGGCGTATCCGCCTCTAAAGAGGCGATCGGCAGAAGCTTTGTGCGGTCTTCGTAGTCGCGCGGGTAAAAATGCAGCAGATCGCCGAGCGTTTCAATGCCGAGCTTGGCAAACAACTGCGCCTTTTTCGGCCCGATTCCGGGCAGCGTCCGAATGGACTGCGTATTCTCCGCCATAGCACGCCTCCTGTCAGTTTTTTCCCAGATATTATACCACAAATCGCCGGAGAAAGGAAGAGAAATCCTTGTGTTTCTGCGCCTTTGTCGTTATAATAAACAAAAAAGGAGGCTGTTGTCATGAACCTGCAACCGGGGCGTTACCGCCACTTTAAGGGCAACGAATATGAATTGTTATTTGTCGCCCGCCACTCGGAAACGATGGAGGAAATGGTCGTTTACCGCGCGCTGTACGGCGAGCGCGGAGTTTGGGTGCGTCCAGCTTCCATGTGGAACGAAACCGTCGAACGCGACGGCAAGACGTATCGCCGCTTCACGAAGATCGAGGATTGAAAAATCCGGCGGCTCATCCGAGCCGCCGGATTTGCAATTATTCATCCCGCAGGGATTTGGCGTATTCCGAGGGGGAAATGCCGAAATTGTCCTTGAACTGCCGCGAGAAGTGATGAATCGTGGAATAATTCAGCGCGGCGGCGATCTGGGAGAAGTTCATCTTGCCTTCGCGAATCAGTGCTTTGCTTTCCTCTAACTTGACGCGCCGGATGTACTCGCCGGGGGAGATGTTCATCTGCCGGTGGAACAGGGCGGTCAGGTGAGAGGTGCTGACGCTGACCTCCTTTGCCACGCTGTCGACCGTCAGCTTATCATAGACGTGCTCCGCGATGCACTGCAGAGTGCGGCTGACGATGATGTTCTCGTTGCGCAGCGCGAGCGGCGTTTTCAGCCGCTTTTTCCTGCCGCCGCTGTCGCGTAGCACGGAGAGGAGCAGGAGCTTGAGATTGCTGCGGATGAAGTCGCTGCTGTAGTCGTCGTTGGCGTCGATCTCGCCCAGAAGCTGCTTCAGATAGGCCGCCTCCGCGGAGGAGAGGTCAAACACACGGTTGGAAAGGGACATCGGCAGATCGCTTTCAAAGTCAAAGGCGACCGTCAGAAAGCGCGCGGTGATGTTCAGATCGGTATACTGCATGTGCCACTGGTTCGGGGTGAAGAACATAAGCTGCCCCTGCTTGAGGGTGAAGCCGTTGCCCTCGACGACGCAGTGGAGCTGTCCGCGATCCACATAGGTCAGCTCATACATGGAGTGGGCTTCGCCCTTGAACAGGAAGCCGCTTTCCTCCTCGCGGTAGAACAGCGTGTAGATTTCGCCAAGATGCAGGCGGTCGCTGATTCGGAAGTTTTCCAGCGCCGCAAATCTGTCGATTCTTTCCGGATCAATCCCCTTTGGCATAGCCACACGGACGGAGCATTCCTCCTGATACGGAACGATCGCAAATTCGGTCTCCGGCGCGAGGCAGACCGGCTTATCCAGATAGAAATAGACGGTTTTTCCCTTGCGGCGAAGCGCGAGAATGGTCATGCCGATTTCAAAATCCAGATACATTTCGCAGGGCGTGCGATAGAAAAAGAGCTCGTCATTGGAATAGTAGCGCACCTTTTCCTCCCATTCGTCGCCCTTCGGGAAGCCGCGGTTAGGCAGACTGTCGCGCAAAATCTTCCCGTAGCCGCTAAAGCTCTGCTTATTCAGATTTTGGATCATACAGACTACCTCCTTCCCCGGAATCAGTCAAACAGGATTTCGGGATAAAGCCCGTTTTCGTGCATGGCGGCGATATTCGCCTGAACGGAAGCAAGATCCTCACGGTATGTTACACCGTACCACGTTTCGTCGGTTGTGAGCATGCGGACGACGGCCTTTCCGCTTTGAATCAGCGCGTCCGTGGCGCCGGGCAGATAGAATTCGCACTTGATCGGATTGGTCGGGAGATTCTCCTGCAGGAAGCGCGGGAACATCCGTTCCAGCTCCTGCAGCATAGAAGGCTGATAGCCCCAGAAATTCATGGAAACGAGCGTATCGCCGGAGAGCGGCTCAAAATGCTCGCCGTCCTCGGTAAAAGCGGCGTCATCGCCGCGCTTATATATCTTCGTGCGTTCCGTCACCCGCGTCAGAAGCCCGTCGCGGGTCTCACAGACGCCGCGCGCGACCGAGCCGTTTTCAGTTAAAGCGTTGCGCAGAAGGTATCCGACCATGGCGTGCTCATTTTCAGCGCGAGGTTCCCGCAGGAAGTCCGCGATCGTCAGATAGGTGCCGCGCCCGTAGAAATCATCGGAATTGATGACGGTGAACGGGCCGTCGATCTCATCCTTCGCGCACAGGACGGCGTGTCCGGTGCCCCATGGCTTGACGCGGTCTTCAGGAACGGAAAAGCCCTGCGGCAGCATATCGGTCTCCTGATAGGCGTATGCGACGTCGATATATTTTTCCAGTCCGGCGGTGATCTTCCTGAAATCTTCTTCAATCGCGTGCTTGATCACGAAAACGACCTTACCGAAGCCCGCCTGACAGGCGTCATAGATCGAATAATGCAGAATGCTGTTGCCGGAATTATCCACGGGGGTCATCTGCTTCAACCCGCCGAACCGGCTGCCCATACCGGCAGCTAAAACGACCAGAGTCGGCTGTTTCATAAGGCACTTCCTTTGTATGTTTTGTTAGATTATTATAGCAGATCGGCGCAAATTAAGCAACATTTTTTCAAGTGCGGCCAAAAACTGTTGACAGTTTCGAAAAAAATAGGTAGGATGAAAATAGAAAAGGAAGGGGGACGGTTATGGATACGATCTATGTTACCGGTCACCGAAATCCGGATACGGATTCCATCGTTTCGGCAATGGCGTACGCCGCGCTGCGCAACGCGCTCGGCAACCGCGAGTACAGCGCGAGAAGAATCGGCCACGTCAGCGACGAAACCCATCTTGTCTTGGAGCGCTTCGGCTTTGCACCGCCGGAGTGGGTCAAAAACGTGCGCACGCAGGTGCGCGACTTGGATTACGATACGCCGCCTGCGCTTTCCTCCGGCGTTACCGTCAGCAGAGCTTGGACAGTGCTGACGCAGGATCGCGCGATCGCGGCGATCCCTGTGACGAATGAGGACGGCACGCTGTTCGGCATGATCTCCGCCGGCGATATCGCCTCGCACGATATGCGCTCGATCGAGCACCCACATATCGAAGAAATCCCGGTGTTCAATCTTCTGAGCGTTTTGGAAGGAAGAATCCTCAACGAGGCTGGCAATCTGATCGACACGGTCACGGGCGACGTTTCCATCGCTCTGCCGCAGGAACGCGAGAACCTGCTGTTTTCCTCGAAGGACGCCATCGTGGTCTGCGGTCAGCAGCAGGATATGATCCGCCGCGCGCTGGAGATCGGCGTCAAGTGCATCATCCTCTGTCAGGCGGAGCTGGACGAGGAGCTGCGCGCTGTCCCGACCGACACCTGCATTATCTCGACCCCGTTCGACGCCTATCGCGCCGTGCGTATGATCTATCAGTCCATTCCGATTGCGAGAGTCTGCCGCACGGACAATATGGAGTGCTTCCATCTGGACGACTACGTGGACGACGTCCGCGAGGGTATGCTGAAAAGCCGTTACCGCTGCTATCCCATTCTGGACGAAAATGAGCGCGTGGTTGGCACGCTGTCGCGCTTCCATTTGATCAAGCCGCGCCGCAAGCGCGTGGTGCTGGTCGACCACAACGAGATGGCGCAGTCCGTGCCCGGATTGGAGCAGGCGGAGATTCTGGAGATCATCGACCATCACCGCCTCGCGGATATCCAGACCGGTAATCCGATCTATTTCCGCAACGAGCCGGTCGGCAGCACGACCACGATCATCGCGGGCATGTATCAGGAAAAGGGACTCATGCCCTCGGAGAAGCTGGCGGGTCTGATGGCGGCAGCCATCGTCTCGGACACGGTCATGTTCAAATCACCGACCTGCACCCAGCGCGACCGCAATATGGCAGAGCGATTGGCAAGAATCGCAAACGTCTCGCTCGACGAGCTCGGGCAGGAGATTTTCTCCGCCTCATGGTCGGACGACAAGACGGCGAAGGCGCTGCTGTTCTCCGACTTCAAGGACTTCCATATCGCCGAGCATTACCTCGGCGTCGGGCAGATCACCTGTGTCAACTCTGCGCATATCATGGAGCGCAAGGAGGAATTCCTCGACCAGATGCGCGAGACGATGAAGGAGAAGAAATACAGCCTTATGCTTCTGATGCTGACGGACGTACTGCGCGAAGGCACGCAGCTCATCTATCTGGGCGACGAGGACACGATCCGCCAGGCGTTCTCCGCCGACGCAAAGAACAACACCGTTTTCCTGCCGAAGGTGATGTCCCGCAAGAAGCAGATCATTCCTGCGCTTTCGGCTATGTGGGGCTAAGAATCAAAGGAGGATGAAACAGCGATGAAGAGTATTATCACCATCAGCCGTGAATTCGGCAGCGGCGGTCACAGCATCGGCATGCTCGTCGCGGAAAAGCTCGGCTATCACTTCTACGGCAGAGAGCTTGTCGAAAAGGTTGCGCAAATCAGCGGCTTTTCGACGGAATTCATCAAGGAAAGCGGCGAATACGCAAGCGCGAAGAGCGGAATTCTGTTTTCCCTTGCCACGGTGGGGCAGTATGAGACGAGCGGCATGTCCATGCACGACCGGCTCTATCTGATCCAGTCGAAGGTCATCGAAGACATCGCCGCGGAAGGAAACTGCGTGATCGTCGGACGCTGTGCGGACTACATCCTCCGCGACTACAAGGACTGCCTGCACGTCTTCATCTACGCCGACATGGAAAGCCGCGCCAGGCGGATCGTCGAGCGCTACGGCGAGCAGGACAGACCGCCGAAGAAGCGTCTGGAGGACAAGGATCAGAAGCGCAGGGTCTATTACAAGAACTACACCGGCAGGAACTGGGGCGAGACGCACAATTACGATCTGTGCCTTGACAGCAGCAAGCTGGGGATTGAGGCCTGCGCGAATCTGATCGTCACCGCCTGCAGGGAATAAGCGAACCGGCGTGACCGAAAGGTGTTCCTTGTCGATCAAGTGACGCTGCCAGCGCTTGCTGATATCCATGGCGCTCTGCAGGAAGTCAACGTACAGCAGCCGCAGCGATTCGTCTTCAATCTGACTGCTGTGCGCCTCGATCACTCTGGCTTCCTGCTCCTTGTCTTCGACCGGAAGCCCGTGTTCACGCTTATACGCGGCGATTCTGGCGGCCGCCTCCATGCGCCGCAGAAACAGCTCTGCCATTTCCGCGTCGATGCGGCGGATCTCTTCTCTTGCTTCCTTCAGTTCCATTTTTCCGCTCCTCATGTATGCCAAAGGGAGGCGGCTTCCCTCAGAAGCGCCTCCCTCGGCTTGTTGCTAAGCCTTACTGTTCCTTCTTACCTGCGAGGAAGCGCCAGACAAGCGCCGCCAGAACGCCGCCGACCAGCGGGCCGACGATGAAGACCCAAACGTTGCGCAGCGCGTCGCCGCCGGCGAAGATCGCCGGACCGAGGCTGCGGGCGGGGTTGACGGAGGTGCCCGTCAGGCCGATGCCGAGCAGATGTACCAGAATCAGGGAGAAGCCGATGACAACGCCGGAAATTCTGCTGAAGTCGCCGGAAGAGGTGACGCCGAGGATGGCGAACACGAAGACGGCGGTCAGCATGATTTCAACGGCAAGGGACTTGCCGATGGCGATCGCGGGAGTGCTTGCGGAAACAAGACCGTTTGCACCGAAGCCGCCGCCGAAGCCGAAGATCAGACCGAGGATCGCAGCGCCGGCGATCGCGCCGATGCACTGAGCGATGACGTAGCCGATGAAGTCCTTAACGCTCATCTTGCCGGAAACGAGCATTGCGATAGAAACCGCGGGGTTGATGTGGCAGCCGGAAATGCTGCCGATGCTGTACGCCATGGCGACGATGACAAGACCGAAGGCTACAGCGGTGGCGAGGGTGGCGGCCATGCCGCCTGCTTCTGTGCCGCAGCCGGTAACGATTGCAACACCGCAGCCGAAGACGACCAGAATGAGCGTGCCGAGGCATTCTGCGAAGTATTTCTTGAATGCTGTCATAATGTATCCTCCTTTTCTTTTCAGAGTTCCCTCTGTACTTCAATTATAGCATAGGCGAAAACAAAAATACAAGAGTTTTACAAAAAAACTCTGCTCCAGCGCGCAATACGCAATGGACAATGCGCGATGCTATTTCAACCGCATCATTGTGAGGTTTGCGAAGCAAACCGTGGCAATCCGTCCGTCGCAGGGTTGGGAACTGCATCATTTTAAGAAAAATCTATCAAACATGTCATTCCCGCTTGACAGAGTCAGGCAGGGAATCTGTCCGTCGCAATTATGGGAATTGCATCGCATTACGAAAAAGAGTCCGAATCTGCTACGGACAGATTGCCCGGACAAGCCGGGCAATGACAAAACCAAGGTGTTTGCCTTAGCATAGCAACAGATGCTCCGAATATAGGAGACGCTTCGTTAGGAAGCGCCTCCTTTTATGCGCAGACGATTGTGCCGGGGACATCCTCGGCGGCGGAGAGGACTTCGATCGGAACATGGTACCGCTTCGCAAGCTCGACGCAGCGGTCGTGCAGGACCTTCGCGCCGCTGCGGGCGAGGGCGAGCATGTCATCGTAGGTGATTCTGTCGAATTTGACCGCGTCCGGATGGGTGCGCGGATCGGCGCTGTAGACCCCGTCCACGTCGGTATAGATTTTACAGTGATCCGCGTGCAGAAACGCCGCCAGCGCGACCGCAGTGGTGTCCGAGCCGCCTCTGCCGAGGGTCGTGACGTCGCCGTCGTCATCCACGCCTTGAAAGCCGGTCACGAGGACGATATTCCCCGCTTGCAGCTCGCGCTCAATGCGATCGCCGCTCAGTTCGAGAACGCGGGCGTCGTTGAAGCGGCGTTCCGTGCGAACGCCTGCCTGCCAGCCGGCCAGGCTGACCGCCGGAGCGTTCAGACGCCGCAGCGCCATCGCGCACAGGCAGACCGAGACCTGCTCGCCGGTCGCGAGGAGGGCGTCGAGCTCGCGCCCGTCGCAGGCGGGGTCGATCTGTCGCGCCTTGGCTAAAAGTGCGTCTGTCGCGCCGCCCTGCGCGGAGAGGACGCCGACGACCTCGTGCCCCGCGCGGCGCAGGGCGGCGAGCTTCCGCGCCGCAGCGTAGAGCTTCTTCGGATCGGCAAGGGAGCTTCCGCCGAATTTCAGAACGTAACGTGCCATTTTGCAGCCTCCTTCCGTTTCAATCTATGCTGTTTCGCGCCGATTCGACACAAAGCCGTTTACATCTTACGGAGCTTGTGATAAAATTTGTATAGTTTGGATTGTTTCGGAGGGGAGAATATGACGGCGTTCGCGCGGCGGCACCCATCGGTCAACTTCATATTCTTCGCCGTTGTCCTGCTGCTGAGTATGATGACGGAGCACCCGGTGATCGCGCTGCTCAACCTTCTGAGCGCGGTGAGCTTTGCGCTGTGCTGCGTCGGCGGAAAGCGGCTTTTGCGGCAGCTTCGGCTGATCGCGCCGCTAATGCTCCTTGCGGCTGTGCTCAACCCGCTCACGAGCAAGCTGGGCGAAACCGTTCTGTTCTTCTTTCCGTGGGGGAGCGTGTGCACCCTCGAGGCGGTGCTCTACGGCGCGTTTGCCGCGATCCGTCTGGCGGCGGTGCTGTTTTGGTTCGTCTGCTGGAACAGTGTAATCACCTCGGATAAGTTTTTATATCTGTTCGGCGGACTCTTTCCGTCGCTGTCGCTGACGCTCTGCATGGGGCTGCGCTTTGTGCCGCGTCTCATGCAACGAATGCGAGAGGTCTCGCAGGCACAAAAGTGCCTGCGGCCGGACGCGAAGGGACTGCGCCACGCCGGACGGGTCGTGTCCGTCACGGTGACGTGGGCGCTCGAGCGCGCGCTGGACACGGCGAGCTCCATGAAAAGCCGCGGCTACGGCTTGCGCGGCAGGACGGCGTATACGCCCTACCGCTTCGGTGCCCGCGACGGAATCGCCCTTGCGTGGATCGTTCTGCTCGGCGCGGGCGCGCTGACGGGCAGATTCAGCGGCTGGTTCTCCTTCGCGTTTTACCCGACCCTGCACGGCGCGCACGGGATACCCACCGCGCTTTGCGCGGTATGCTTCGGTCTGCTTGCCGCATATCCCCTGATATTGGAAGGAAGGGAGGCGCTATCATGGCGTGCTTTGAGATAAACAATCTCCGTTTTATCTATCCCGCGCAGACCGCGCCTGCCCTGCGCGATATCACCCTTTCCGTGCGGGAAGGGGAGTTCGTGACCCTGATCGGCGCGTCCGGCAGCGGAAAGACCACCCTGCTGCGCATGCTGAAGCCCGCGCTGACGCCCCACGGCGAATTTTTGGGCGATATTGACTTCTTTGGCGCGCCGCTGAGCGCATTGGATCAGCGCAGAGCGAGCGCGGAAATCGGCTTTGTACAGCAGGATCCGGACAGTCAGAGCGTGACGGACAAGGTCTGGCACGAGCTGGCGTTCGGCGCGGAAAATCTGGGCATGGAGCGCGCGGTCATGCAGCGCAGAATCGCGGAAACTGCGGCGTTTTTCGGCATGGAGGATTGGCTCTATCGCGAGATCGCGTCGCTGTCCGGCGGGCAGAAGCAGATTTTGAATCTGGCGGCGGTCATGGCGCTGCAGCCGCGCGTGCTGCTGCTCGACGAGCCGACGGCGCAGTTAGACCCGATCGCGGCGACGGAGTTTTTGAACGCGGCGCACAGAATCTGCCGCGAGCTCGGCGTCACAGTGATCCTGAGCGAGCAGCGGCTGGAAGAGGCGCTTCCGCTCTCGGAGCGCGTGATCGTGCTGGATCACGGCGACGTACTGACCGAGGGAAGCCCCATCGCGGTCGCGGCGGAATTGAAAGCGCGCAAGCATCCACTGTATCTTGCCATGCCGACGCCCATCCGTCTGTGCGGGCGGTTGACCGTCGGCGAGGCGCGGCACTGGTTATCGGAGGAAGCAGGGGAGCTGAAGCCGCTTCCTGCAAAAGCAGAAACTGCAGCGGGGGAGCCGGCGGTCGAACTGAAGCACGTCAGCTTCCGCTACGAAAAGAAGGGGCGGGAGGTCCTGCGCGACCTGTCCTGCCGATTTGAAACAGGGAAGCACTCCGCCATCCTCGGCGGCAACGGCAGCGGCAAGACGACCCTGCTTGCGCTGATCGCAGGTCTGCAAAAACCGCAGCAGGGAAGGATCGCGCGCGATCCTGCGCTGCGCGTCGGCCTGCTGCCGCAGGACCCCAAAATGCTGTTTGTAACGACTGCTGTCCGCAGCGAATTGGAGGAAGCATGTTCCGAGCTGCCATCGGAGGAAAAAATTGCCCGTGTGGCAGAGGTCGCAAGATTATGTAAACTTGAAAACATCATGGAGCGGCATCCCTACGACCTCTCCGGCGGCGAACAGCAGCGCACCGCGCTGGCGAAGATTCTGCTTGCCGCGCCGGATATCCTGCTGATGGACGAGCCGACCAAGGGGTATGACGCGGCGTTCAAGGCGCGCTTCGGTGAGATGATCAAAGCGCTGCTGCAGGCAGGCAAAACGGTCATTACCGTCAGCCACGACGTGGAATTCTGCGCGCAATACGCACAGCGCTGTTATCTGCTCTTTGACGGTGCTGTTGCTGCGGAGGGCTCACCCTCGGATTACTTCTCCGGCAACAGCTTTTATACCACCGCCGCCAACCGGATCGCGCGGCAGAAGCTGCCGAAGGCGGTGACCTGCGCGGAGCTGCTCGGCGCGTGCGGCGTGGAGGAGTCGGATTTTCCTGCGGATGAT
>CAJOMA010000044.1 GCA_905235655.1 uncultured Oscillospiraceae bacterium
AGTAAGTCAAAATCCTTGCGAAGCAAGCGTTTTTAACCTCTCGAAAGTTTGAAAAACGCCGAACTTACATAAAAAGATCAATCAGCGCAAAATACTCAATATGTTTGATTGATTTTGACGGTTACGGACTTTTTTGACAGTCTGAAAAAGCAGGGTGCGTTTGCTCGCACCCTGCTTTTTGCAGTACGTTATTCTTCGATCGCTTCGAACATGGCCAGACTTTCCGCGATCATGCTCTCCTGCGTAGTCGTGACGGACAAGCCGTAGAAAATATCGCCGCGGGTCAGATACAGCAGTGTATCATAAAGCTGCATACCCATGGTTTCTCCGGTTATCGAGAGCGCGGCGTGCGTTTGTCCGCAGAACTCTGCCTCGACGATGTCGCTGGCGATATTCGTCATGACGCCGCTCTGTTCCAGCTGCGCCAGAAGCATCGGCGTTACGGAACGGAGGATCGCGGATTCGTCAGCGGTTGTCGCCTTGCTTTTTGACACGGCGATCTGCACGGACGTCATCGTAGCGGGGTTGGACGCGGCGAAAATGATGACCGTCTGCCCGCTTTCGATTGCTTCCGTGATCGCTTCATTGTCATAAAGGCTGATGATATATTTGTTCATGGAGGCGATGTCGGTCTCGTTGTAAATGTACCAGTCGTCGGAGAAAGCGCAGGAAATACCGAGCGATTCATTCCGGTAGGTGTTTCCGTCGATCACGCCGAGATCCAGCTCCGCCGGTTCCGGCAGCGTTTCTTCCGTTGCCTCTGTCGCTTCCGTGACCTCTTCAGTTGCTTCGGTCAGTTCCGCGGTTTCCGTTTCGGTCGCTTCCGTCGTACCAAAAACACGCTTTTCTCTGGTATCGTCTTCGGCGCCTTTCGGAGCGGAAGTGCAGGCGGTCAGCGCGATCACAAACAGCAGCAAAAGCGCAATGATACGTTTTCTCATAATAATCGGCCTCCTGATCAGTTGATTGCTTCAAACAGACCCAGCAGCTCTGCGCTCCGGTCTGTCATTCCGCTCAAAACGGTCACGGTGTAGAGCAGATCGCCGCAGGGCAGATACAGGATCGTTTCGTAGAGCGGTAATTCCTCGGCGGAGCCGCTGAGCGTCAGCACAGGGCGCTCCTGCCCGCAGAACTCCGCCTCTGCGACAGCGGAGACAACGTTTACACCGGTCTGCTCAAACTCTGTTATTGCCTCCGCAGAAAAATGGCTGATAAGCGCCGCTTCATCCCCGTCGGGCAGCGGGTTTTTCAGCACGCGGATGGTCACGGAATACGGAGCGGCAAGCTCGGAGGCGCAGAATATCTCGACGGTCTGACCGTTTTCAATCGCGTCGGCAATCGCCGCGCGGTCAAAGGTATCCGCCGTCAGCCCGCTGTGCGCGGCAAGCTCGGCCTCGCTGCTGATATGCAGGTTCTCGGGGAAGGCAGCGGATATGCCGAGCGTCGCATTTTTGTAAGCGCTTTCCTCCGTCATGCCGATATCCACGTCCGAGCCTTCCCAACTCTGCGGCGCGGGCTGATCCGTATCTCTGTTATGATGGATTCCGGCGGGGTCCTTGCCGCTTTTTGTCAGCTCGGAGTCGGAGGAACAGGCTGCCAGTGCGATCACAAGCAGCGCCAACAGTGCGATCAAATATTTCTTCATATTGCTTTGACCTCCTTGTATCAAAAGAATACCACAAATCCGACGGCATGTAAAGCAAATGGGCAAAAAGCTGAAAAAAATACTGCAAAAAGCGGAAAAGTATGGTATGATATATAATCGAGGTGACCAGAAATGAACGAACAGAACAACGAAACCGAGATCATCGAGGAAGAGACCCCGGAAGCAGAGGAAAAAGCGCCCTTCATACCGAGCCCCAAGTGGAAGCGCGTTCTTGCGTGGGCGCTGTTTGTGATCGTCGTGCTCGGCATCATCACCTGGCTTTTGAATATGGCGTTCCCAACGTGGATCGACGCAGTCAAGGCATGGTTTGCCGGACTGTTTTCCTGAGCCTTGATGATTCTGGGAATTGACCCCGGGTATGCAACGACGGGGTTCGGACTGATCAAAGCGGATCGGGGCAGCTTTTCGCTTTTGCAGTACGGTACGGTTACGACACCGCCGGAGCTGCCCTTCCCGCAGCGGCTGAATATGCTTTTTGAAGATATTACGCGGCTGCTGGAGGTGACGAAGCCGGATGCGGTGGCGGTCGAGGAGCTGTTCTGGGGGCATAATATCACGACGGGTATCGGCGTTTCGCACGGCCGCGGCGTGATCCTGCTCGCCGTCGAGCGCGCGGGCGTGCCCCTGTTTGAGTACACGCCCATGCAGGTCAAGCAGGCGGTCGTCGGCTACGGCAAGGCGGAGAAGCGGCAGGTCATGGATATGACGCGGCGGCTTCTGAAGATGGATAGGATTCCGCGCCCGGACGACGCTGCCGACGCGATCGCGATCGCCCTGTGCCATGCGCGGAGCGCAACGAGTCTGCTTGCAAAGAGAGGATAACGATGTTTTACTATTTGAACGGTGAGATCGCCCTGATGGAGGGCAATCTGGCGGTCGTGGACTGCGGCGGTGTCGGCTACGCCTGCCACACCACGGCATACACGCTTTCCAAGCTGCGCCAGGGTCAGACTGCGCGGCTGTATACTTACTGCAATATCCGCGAGGACGCGTTTGATATCTACGGCTTTTCCGGCAGGGACGAGCTTCGCTGCTTCGAGCAGCTGCTCGGCGTGACCGGCGTCGGTCCGAAGGCGGCGCTGGCGATCCTTTCCGCGACATCGCCGGAGCGTTTCACGCTCGCCATCGTCACGCAGGACGAAAAGGCGCTGACCGCCGCGCCCGGGATTGGCAAGAAGCTCGCGCAGCGTATCATTCTGGAGTTGAAGGACAAGCTCGGCGCGGTCACGGAGGTCGACCTTTCGGGCGGCGGCTCCGCTGTTCCCGTACCCGCCTCCGGCAGCAATCTCGCGCTGGCGCAGGCGGCGCTGGCGGAGCTTGGCTATACCCAGAGCGAGATCGGCGCGGCGCTGCGCGGCGTTCCCGCAGACGGTCTGAGCACCGAGGAGATCGTGCGCCGCGCTCTGCGCGCTATGGTGATGAGGTGAAGGCATGAGTATTGATTTTTCTCAGGATATGGACGCGCCGATCGTTGCGACGAGCTTTACCGCCGGTGACGACGGAGAATTCTCTCTGCGCCCGAAGCGCTTGAGCGAATACAACGGGCAGGAGAAGGTCAAGGAAAACCTGTCGGTCTATATCGAGGCGGCGCGCCGCCGCAACGAGCCGCTGGATCACGTTTTGCTCTACGGTCCGCCGGGTCTGGGCAAGACGACGCTCGCGGGCGTCATCGCCAACGAGATGGGCGTGAACATCCGCATCACCTCCGGCCCCGCGATCGAAAAGGCGGGTGATCTCGCCGCCCTGCTGACCAACCTCGGAGAAGGGGATATCCTCTTTATCGACGAAATTCACCGGCTGAACACGGCGGTGGAGGAGATTCTCTATCCCGCCATGGAGGACTTTGCCATCGACATTATCGTCGGCAAAGGCCCGTCCGCCAATTCGATCCGCCTCGATCTGCCGCGCTTTACCCTGATCGGCGCGACGACCCGCGCGGGTCAGCTTTCCGCGCCGCTGCGCGACCGCTTCGGCGTCAGCTTCCGTCTGGAGCTCTACACGCCGGAGGAGCTGTGCCGCATTATCACCCGCTCGGCGAATCTGCTCGGCATGGAGATCGACCCGGACGGCGCAATGGAGCTTGCCTCCCGCAGCCGCGGCACCCCGCGTATCGCCAACCGGATGCTGCGCCGCGTCCGCGACTTCGCGCAGATTTACTATGACGGGGTCATCACGAAGGATGCCGCCGATCACGCGCTGAGCAAGCTGGAGGTGGATAAGCTGGGTCTGGACGCGACCGACCGCAGAATGCTGTCCGCCATCATCACCTACTATCGCGGCGGTCCCGTCGGACTGGATACACTGGCTGCCACGATCGGCGAGGAGGCGGTCACGCTCGAGGACGTCTACGAGCCGTATTTGATGCAGATCGGCTTCCTGACGCGCACGCCGCGCGGCCGCTGCGTGACCCAGCTTGCATACGATCACCTGCACTTGAAGAACGATGCGGGAGAACAGTTGACTTTTTGAATGAAATTGACCGCTAAAAACAGTGAATTTTTCACAAAAATGTTTCTTTTGGTAAATTTTGGATTCGTTTGGTATTGACAAACTTTTTCCGAATGTTATAATAATTTTATCCGTTTTCGGCGTAATCGGCAAAAAGCCGTTCGCAATAATCCAACCCTGTGTAACCCAGCAACTTTTATTGATGGATAGCGTCAGGGCAAAACACTTTTCAAGAGAGGTAAACCACAATGTTCGAAGACAAGACTTTAGTTTGCAAGGAATGCGGCGCGGAGTTCGTGTTCACCGCCGGTGAGCAGGAGTTCTACGCGGAGAGAGGCTTCCAGAACGAGCCTCAGCGCTGCAAGGCCTGCCGTGACGCTCGCAAGAACGCTGCTCGCAGCCCGAGAGAGTACTTCACTGCTGTTTGCGCTAACTGCGGCGGCGAAGCCCGTGTTCCCTTCGAGCCGAAGACCGATCGCCCCGTGTACTGCAGCGAGTGCTTCGCTAAGATGCGCGAGAACGGCTAATCCATCTTCACATGAAAAAAGACGCTTCCGTTTTTCGGAAGCGTCTTTTTTCAGTCTCGTCAATCCAGTTCCATGACGGACAGCAGGTATTCCCGCTTGGACAGAAGCGACTGATACAGATCGCTCGTAATGCGGTCGTAGTAATTGCCCTCATACAGCGAGATGGCGTTGTCCGCGTCGAGGATCGTGTAGCGATCCGGCGTCTCCGCGCCGTTATCCATGGCGACGATGCTCGAACAGCTCACGCCGGTCAGCGTCGTCGCGCCGGTATAGGCGTCGCGGGTGAAGACGAGATTCAAAACCGGATACATATTCATCTGCCCGCGGCCGACCTTGCAGAAATCACCGAGGCTGTAGGCGACCAGCACATTCTTGCGCGTGCCGTCCTCCAGACGGATGGAACGCTGCTCCACCTTGCCGACCAGATGCGGGTGAGAGCCCAGAATCGCGTCCACGCCGTTCTGAAACATCAGATCGGCGATCTGCTCCTGCCGTCTGGTGACCTCGCGGACGTTTTCGCTGCCCCAGTGCACCATGGCGATCAGCACGTCCGGCTTCTGCTGCTTTGCCCGATCAATGGCGGCGGTGATGCCCTCCGTGTCGATGTTCTCATAGTCGGTTGCATAGTCCGTATAGAGCAGATCGACGCAGTATTCCTCACCCGACGGGATGCTCATGCCGCCGAGACCCTTCGTGAAGGAGATCACCGCGACGCGGATGCCGTTGAGGTCAAAGACCGCGACCTGCTCGTCGCTCCGCTCGGAGGCGTCGCGGTAGGTGCCGCTGCAAAGCATACCGTTGTTCTCGATGACGTCCTTGGTGCGCTTCAGTCCGGCAAGACCGTTGTAGACGCTGAAGGAATTCGCCGTCTGCAAGAGGTCAAAGCCCGCGTCGTTCAGGGCGACGGCGAATTCGTCCGGATAGCTGCCGTGCGCAACGCCGTAAGGCGCGCCGGCGAACGTTCCCTCAAAGTTGCCGATGGTCAGATCGGACTTGGACAGGGTGGCGTAGACGTCGGAAAACTGCGGCATAAAATTGAACGAGCCGTCCGCGGACCGCGCGTCCTCGATCTGATCCTCGGTCAGGAAAATATCACCGACGGCGGAGATTCGCACCGTGGTATTTGTATCCGGCTCATCCTGCGCTGTCTGCGCGGGATCGCCGCAGGCGAAGAGCAGACAGAGCGCGATCAAAAGCAGAAGAGCGGCCGCCCCTCTGCGCAGTTGATATGTCAAGCGGAAGACCTCCAAATCATAGTCAATCTATTCTACAATAAAAATGCCGGATAGACAAGCTTTTTTTCGACAGGGATTGACGAATGTGGTATAATGACGGCAGGAAAGGCGGTAGCTTATGGCGAAGAAACGGAAAACGAAAAGGAAACAGCCGAGCCGCGCGCTCGTTTTGTGGATCACCGCGCTTGCGGCGGTTTTGTTCTGCACGGCGCTGGGCTTGATCCTCTATTCCTGCATGTCGCAGCCGGAGCCGGCGCTCCCTGCCGCCGATGCGACAGAAATGACGGAAGAATCCGCGCCGCTGAACGAGCGCGATCCGAAGGACTTCGTTTTTGAGGACGGCTTTCTCCGCTATCCCGGCGCGGAGGCGGGAATCGACGTCTCCACGCATCAGGGACTGATCGACTGGGAGCAGGTGGCGGACGCCGGCGTGACCTTCGCGATCATCCGCGCAGGCTATCGCGGCTCGACCGAGGGAAAGCTCTATGAGGACGAGCAGTTTCAATATAATCTCAACGGCGCAAAGGAGGCGGGCATGAAGGTCGGCGTGTATTTCTTTTCGCAGGCGCTGACGGTGGAAGAAGCGGCCGAGGAAGCGGAATACGTCTTAGACCTGCTGGACGGCGAGCCGCTGGAGCTTCCGGTCTACTTTGACTGGGAGCAGATTGCGGGCGTATCCAGAATCAAATACCCCGGCACGCTCCCGCTGACGGAGTTCTCCGTCGCATTCTGCGAATCGGTGCGGCAGCAGGGCTACACCCCCGGCGTGTATTTCAATCGGGAGTACGGCTATGCGTATCTCGACTTTGTCCGTCTGCAGAATTACGAGCTCTGGCTCGCGGAATACGGCGACAACCCGACCTTCCGCTATCGCTACGACTGCCTGCAGTATACCGATCAGGGCGATATCCCCGGCATCGAAACCTCGGTCGATATGGATTTGATCTTCAAGTAAACAGCCTTCTCCTTGAGGAGAAGGTGGCGGCGACGCCGCCGGATGAGGTGGTATCATGAAGTACATTTTGATTACCGGCGCATACGGCGGGATGGGCTATGCGACGGCAAAGACACTGTCCGAACGCGGATATACCGTTTTCGCACTTGACAAAACCGTCAGAGAAGCGGAAGTGAATATCATCCCGGTGGAAGCGGACGTAACGGACGGCGAAAGCGTGAGGCGCGCGTTCGAGTTCGTTGCGTCACAGACTGACGAATTGTATGCAATCCTGCATTTCGCGGGCATTTACCGGCTGGATTCGCTCGTCGAAATGAGCGAGCCGCGGTTTACGGGAATCTTCGATATCAATCTCTTCGGCGCGTACAGGGTCAACAAAACGTTCCTGCCGCTGCTGCACAGGGGCAGCCGGATCATCTTGACCACGAGCGAGCTTGCGCCCCTGACGCCGCTGCCGTTTACCGGCATCTACGCGCTCACAAAAAGCGCGCTGGAAAAATATGCCGAATCGCTGCGGATGGAATTGCAGCTCCTCGGCGTCAGCGTCTGCGTCCTTCGTCCCGGCGCGGTAAAGACGGGGCTTCTTTCCGATTCCACGCGGGAGCTGGAGCAATTCTGCGAAAACACCCGTCTTTACTCTTATAACGCGGAAAAGTTCCGAAAAATCGTGGACAGCGTAGAATCCAAAAATATTCCGCCGGAAAAAATTGCAAAAGCGGCGCTGCGCGTACTCACCGCAAGACGGCCGAAATACGTTTATAACATCAATCGCAATCCGCTGCTGCGGCTTTGGAACGTTCTGCCCGCAAGGTGGCAGACCTTTGCCACTAAAAGGATTCTGAAGCCGAAGCAATGAAAGGAGAACAGCTATGAGCAATACGGTAGAAGCCCTGATTGAGATCCCCCTGCATTCCAAGAACAAATATGAGGTGGACGAAAAAACGGGCAAGATCAAGCTGGACAGAGTCCTGTATGCGTCCATGATCTATCCCACCGAGTACGGGATCATCGAGGAAACCCTGGCGCCGGACGGCGACCCTTTGGATATTCTCGTGATCTCCGATAACCCGACCTTCCCCGGCTGCTACGTCCCGGCGAGAGTGCTGGGCTATCTTGAAATGACGGACGGCGGCAAGACCGACTACAAGCTGATCTCCGTCGTGGACTGCGACCCCAGATACGCCGATTATCACGATCTGGACGAGTTGCCCGACTTCATTCTCAAGGAGATCAAAAACTTCTTCGAGAACTACAAGGTTCTGCAGAAGGTCGAGGTCACGACGGGCGAATACCACGGCAAAGAGGACGCGCTGCAGATCATCGAGGAATGCAGAGAAAGGTATCTGGGAACAAAAAGATAACTGCCGGAGAACATACAGGCGGCTCGGTTTTGCCTGAGCCGCCTGTATGTTCTGTTGCTTGAACAAAGGCAACCGCCGGCTCCGTGAATCTGTCAAGGAAAAGTAGACAGATTCACTTAGCCGGAGGTCTTGACTTTATACTTCAAAGACCAGATCGCCATAGGTCGGGACGGGCCAGAGGTCCTTGTCCACGATCATCTCCAGACGGTCGATCGGGTCGCGCAGCGCCTTCATCGCGGGCACCACGGTATCGTGGCAGTAGTTCGCAAGCTCCTTGATGCTGTCCACCCCGTTGCCGCGCTCGATCGCGCCGCGCAGGGCTTCGAGCGCGTCGCTGGCGTCGGTCAGAAGGGCGCTTGTCTTTTCCAGCAGCGCTTCCTGTACGCGCACGCTCGCCTGCGGACAGGCGGCGCGCACCTTGCAGATCGAGTCGCCGAGGCGCGTGCAGTAGCGCACGATCGCGGGGATGTAGTGCTTCGCAGCCATGTGCGCCATCGTCCGCGCTTCGATGAAGGTGACCTTCGCAAAGGTTTCATACATGATCTCACTGCGTGATTCAAGCTCCGCTGCGGTGAACACGCCGAATCTGCCGAACAGCTTTACGGACTTTTCTGTCGTCAGAGAGGGGATCGAGGATACCATGCTCGGCAGGTTGGGCAGACCGCGGCGCTTTGCCTCCGCGATCCACTCCTCACTGTAGCCGTTGCCGTTGAAGATCACGCGGCTGTGCCGCCGCAGATTCTCCGCGACGAGGCGGATCGCGTCGCGCGGAACGTCGCTGCTCTCTTCCAGCACGTCTGCTGCGTCGCAGAACGCCTCGGCGACGATCGTATTCAGCACGGTATTGGAGTTTGCAATGCAGTCGGACGAGCCGACCATGCGGAACTCAAACTTGTTGCCGGTGAAGGCGAAGGGGGAGGTGCGGTTGCGGTCGGCAGCGTCCTTGTGAATGAGCGGCAGGGTGGAAACACCCGTGTCGAGCTGACCGACGGAGAGACAGTCGGCAGCCGCGCCGTTCTTCACGATCTGCTCCACAACGTCCTGCAGTTGGCTGCCGAGGAAGATCGAAACGATGGCGGG
>CAJOMA010000045.1 GCA_905235655.1 uncultured Oscillospiraceae bacterium
TTCGTCGGTTTCCGCAGTCTCCGTCGGCTCGGTCGATTCCTCCTCCGTGACCAGATGCGCGATCTCGCGGTCGCGCTTGTCATACTTGGAATAGCAGACGACCTCGGTGGAGATCAGCTCGCCGGTCACCTTGTCGTACTTGTAGCGGTAGGTCGTGACGTTCGCGCCGTCGTAGGCGGTCTGGATCACGTCGCCCTCCTTGTAGTACATATACTTGGCGTAGTTCGGCATATCGGGGGAAATGTCGCGGGTCACTTCTTTCGCGGAGAAGTAGTCGGTAACGACATAGTCCAGCTCGACCGTGTAATCCTTGGTATCCGTGCCGACGAAGCGGATATGCACATAGCCGTTGGAAACGGAGGCGTCGATCCGGATGGGATAGGGCGTGTTGTTGCGCCACTTGTAGTCCAGACTGCCCCAGTAGATCGTCGCGTCCATGCCCCAGGGGATATAGGACGGGGTGAACTGGTGCTCTGCGCGTTCGACGACCTCAAGGTCTGCCTTGAGCGTGCAGTAGAAGATCGTGGAGGCGACCTGACAGACGCCGCCGCCGAGCTCCTGCACGGTCTCGCCGCCGACATAGACGCCGGCCGCGCCGTAGCCCTTCTCCGCGGTGCGCTCGCCGACGATCTTGTTGAACGAGAAGGTCTCGCCGGGCTTGACGATCGTGCCGTCGATCGCCTGACAGGCAAGCTCCAGATTATGCGTTCTGGTGGGGTTGTAGACGTGCGGGCTGTCATAGTAGGACAGAACGTCCGCGAACAGCTTTCCGCCCAGATTGTCGCCGGTGATCTCCGGCTCGATCTCCATCAGCGGCAGCGTGACGGTATCGCCGGCCTTCGCCTTTTCAAAGGCGATGACCGCGTCGATCATGCGGAAGCCGTAGCCGGGCTTGCCCTCGGTGACCTCATAGGTTTCCTCGTCGATCACGGCGTTGACCGGCTCGGTGCAGTTGCAGTCCTTGTAGAGTTTGTCCAGATCGACCGGCGCTGGGAAGGTCTCCTCATAGATATACTGCAGCTCGTAATCCGCGCTCATATAGGCGACGACGACCTCTTGATAGACCTTCTCGATGTCGATCTCGCGCGTGAGAGAGCCGACGGTGATTTCCACCGCGTCGACCTCCTGCGGATTGCCGTCCTTGTCCGTGACGGTCGTTTTTGTCTTCTTTACGGTGTTTTCCGCGCCCTCTTGATTGGTGTCGGCCAGCGCGCGTTCCAGCGCGTCGCGGATATAGGTTTCATTGATGGAAAGGTGCTTCGAAACATCCACGTCGACGCGCGACGGATTGTCCTTCGAGCCGACGCCTCTGCCGATCCGATAGGCCTCCTCGACCGCGCCTGCGGCGTCGAGCTTCACGCCGACGTCCTCCGGCAGCAGCCGCAGGGTCTTATCCAGCAGATAGGGCTTGCCGTTTTCATCCAGCGGCGCGTCGGGATCGGTCGCCTGCGACTGATCCTGCGGGATCGCGGCAGTCACCTGCGCGTTTTCCAGCGGATTGCCGTAGATGTCCACCGAGGTTTCCTTGCCGGGCTCGTAGGTGGTCGTGTAGATTGGGAACTCGTCGCCGCGCGTATAGAAGCGCACGTTCATATCGTGGTCGAAGGTGACGTCCTTCAACGCCTCCAGCGCTTCCTCCTTGGTCATGCCGCTGAGGTTGACGCCCGCAACGTAGACGTTGTTGACGATCCGCTCGTCGTCGCGCAGAAGCAGATAGGCGATCGCGCTGGCGGCGACGACGCAAAGCGCGGCAAGAATGCCGATCACAAGCGGCAGACGGCCCTTTTTCTTTTTCGGCGAAGACTTTTTCGGCGCGGATTTCTGCGCGGTCTTCTGCGCAGCCGACGCCGCGTAAAGATTCTTTCGATCCGCAGCGGGCATCTGCGGGTTATAGGCGCTCGGCGCGCGCTTTCCTTTTTCAAACTTTCCCATGGCGTTCTCCTCTATACACGCATAAAAATGCGGCGCAAATATCCATAATACTTTGATTTAGTACTATATATTATAACTGCAAATCGACAAAATGCAACAGCGAAAACGGAAAAAATACTGGCAATCTGTATACGGGAAAATACTGGCAATCCGCGCGGAGAGATTTGGTCATTTGAACATAGACGCGGACTGCTCCGCTCTCCGGGTCATTCGAACAGAGGAGCTACCATAAAAAATTATGTAAACTATCGTTCCTTTTCCGCGACGATGCGAGGCTGAGAAAGCAACGCAGTGTCTCCAAGCGTGTCATTGCGAGCCGCGCTGTTTTCCTGCTGCGTCATTGCGAGCCGCGAAGCGGCGTGGCAATCTGTCCGTTGCAGGTATGGCATTTGTGCCGTTTCGCGGGAAAGTGTCCCATGTCGGTACGCACAGATTGCACCCGCAGGGGGTAGGCCGCATCCGTAAGGCGGCAAAGCCGCCAACGGCTGCGCACCCCGAGCAAGTCGGGCAATGACAGAGACGAAGGCACTTTCCCTTTCTGTCATTCCCGCAGCCGCAGGCTGCAAGGGAATCCGTCCGTCGCAGGCATGGTATTTGTTTCGTTTTACGAAAAAGTGTTCCATATCGGTACGCACAGATTGCCCCATGCGGGGCAATGACAGGAATATGGTTGTACACAGCATATTACAGGAAAGCGTCCTATAACGAGAGGCACGGATTGCCACGGCTGACTTTGTCAGCCTCGCAATGACGCGGCGGAAGCGGCTGCGACTTTGCAATGACGCGGCAGGGAGACGAAAAACGGGTCTTGTAATGCTGCGGTGGAAAACAGCGGGACACGCAATGCCGCAGCGGGTAAAACTCTTTGCCTTTCTATCGCTCATTCACTAAGAACGAAAAACTGACAACTCGTTCTGAATTCTGAATTCCGCGTTATCCCGCCGTGTAGTCGCGGACGAACGCCTCCGCCGCCTTGAGCGGATTTTCGTTTGCCGCCAGCTTCAGGGTGATCTGCGGTTTTTCAGTGTTCGGCGAGAGGAAGACGCGCTTCTTGTACGCCTCCGCGCCGCAGATCGCCGCGACCGCCTCAAACTCGAACTTCGCCAGCGTAAAGACGACCGTCCTGCCCTTCTGCGCGATGTCCGAAATGCCGGCGGCCGCAGCTCTGGCGCGCAGCAGGGCGATCGCGATCAGATTCATCGCGCCCTTGGGCGGGTCGCCGTAGCGGTCGACGATCTCGTCGAGCAGCTCGTCGGCGTCCTCCTGCGAGCGGATCGCCGCCATGCGGCGGTACAGGTCCATGCGCTGCTCGCCGGACGAGACGAACGCCTTGTCGATGTTGGCGGTCACGTCCAGATCGGCGGTGCAGTTGACTTCCTCGACGGGCTTTTCGCCGCGCTCCTCCAGAACAGCTTCCTCCAGCAGCTTCAGATACATGTCGTAGCCGACGGATAGCATGTGGCCGGACTGCGCCGCGCCTAAGAGATTTCCCGCGCCGCGGATCTCCAGATCGCGCATGGCGATCTTGAAGCCCGAGCCGAACTCGGCGTAGTCGCGGATGGCGTTCAGGCGCTTTTCCGCGACCTCGGTGAGCACCTTGCCGCGGCGGAAGGTCAGATAGGCGTAGGCGTGGCGGCTCGACCGTCCGACGCGCCCGCGAATCTGGTGCAGCTGCGCCAGACCCATTTTGTCCGCGTCCTCAATGATGAGGGTGTTGACGTTGGAGATGTCGATGCCGGTCTCGATGATGGTCGTGCAGACCAGAATCTGCAGATCGCCGTCCGCCATGCGCTGCATGACGTCGGACAGCTCCTCCTCGCTCATTTTGCCGTGCGCGATCCCGATTTCCGCGTCGGGAAGAGCCTTTTTGATCCGCGCGGCGCACTGGGCGATGGATTCGACGCGGTTGTGCAGGTAGTAGACCTGCCCGCCGCGCTCCAGCTCCCGCCGCATCGCGTCGATCAGCACGGGCTCTGCGTATTCTAAGACGAAGGTCTGCACCGGATAGCGGTCATGCGGCGGCTCTTCGATCGTGGACATGTCGCGCAGCCCCGTCAGCGCCATGTTCAGCGTGCGCGGGATCGGCGTCGCGGACAAGGTTAAGACGTCCACGCCGCGCGAAAGTTCCTTCAATTTTTCCTTGTGCGTCACGCCGAAGCGCTGCTCCTCGTCCACGATCAGAAGACCGAGGTCCTTAAATTCTATCTCCTTCTGCAGCAGCTTATGCGTGCCGATGATGAGATCGAGGGAGCCTGCGCGCAGGTCGGCGAGATTCTTCCGGATCTGCGCAGGCGTGCAGAAGCGCGAGAGCATGCCGATCTGCACGGGGAAGCCGCGGAAGCGGCTCAGCGCGGTGGTGTAGTGCTGCTGGGCGAGCACGGTGGTCGGAACGAGAATCGCGACCTGCTTGCCGTCGAGGATCGCCTTCATCGCCGCGCGCAGCGCGACCTCGGTTTTCCCGTAGCCGACGTCGCCGCACAGCAGGCGATCCATGGGCTGGGGCGACTCCATGTCGCCCTTGATTTCGTCGATCGAGCGGAGCTGATCGTCCGTCTCTGCGTAGGGGAAGTTCTGCTCGAACTCCGCCTGCCACGGCGTATCGGCGGCAAAGGCGAAGCCGGGCAGCCGCTTGCGTTCGGCGTAGAGCTTGATGAGTCCGTCGGCGAGGTCCTTCGCGGCGGCCTTGGCGCGCGCCTTGGTCTTCTGCCACTGGTCGCCGCCGAGGCGGTTGAGCTTGACCGGCGTATCCTCGCCGCCGCCGATGTATTTTCCGATCAGATCGAGCTGGGTCGCGGGGACGTACAGGACATCCGTGCCTTGATAGGCGATCTTCACGTAGTCCTTGACCGCGCCGTCGATCTTGATCTGCTCCATGCAGACGTACCGGCCGATGCCGTGGTATTCGTGGACGATCAGATCGCCCGGCGAGAGGTCGGCGAAAGAGTCCAATTTCTGCCGATTTGACGCTTTTTGACGCTTTTTGCGCGTTTTCTGCGCGTTTTGCGCGAGGAGCTGACCCTCTGTCAGGATCGCTGCTTTCAACTCTGGGTATTCCATGCCGAAGGGCAGCGCACCGTCGGTCAGCACGATGTCGCCGGGGCGCGGCAGGGCGGTCAGCGGGAAGGCAAGGCGCGCGGGCAGCCCCTTTTCCCGGAGCTGCTCGGCTAAGATCTCGCCGCGTCTGCGGTTGCCGCAGAGGACGAGCGAGGAGAATTCATTTTTGCGGTAGTGCTCCAGGTCGGCGATCGCCGCGTCGAGGTTGCCGCCGTAGGACGGCAGCTGCTTTGCCGTGATCGCGCACAGCTCCTGCGGCGGCAGGCTCTGCGGGTAGCCGGAGGCGAGGAAGGAGTCCAGAAACACGACCGGACGACCGGCGCACGCGGCGCTCACGCTCTCCCAGTCGGCGGAGAATTCGCATAGCTCGCCGCACAGGACGCCGCTTTCGAGCAGGCTGTCGAGCGTCATGCCCTCCTCCTCGGTATAGCGGTAGGCGGCGCGGCGCAGGTTGCCGTGGTCGCAGAAAAAGACCATCGCGTCCATCGGGATGTAGTCCGCGGCGCAGGCAAATTCGGGGTAGATCAGCGCCATATAGCGGTCGGCTGCAGAGAAGCTCACGCCGCTGCGGATCGCCTCCGCGTCCTCCGCGAGGGTGCGCAGGAGCGTCTCGTTCGGCGTTCTGCGGCGGCGAAGCCGGGCTTGCAGCGCGTCCAGATCGTTGCACAGACCCTCCGCGCCGTCGGGGTGCAGACGCGGCAGCGTCTCCGCGACGGGAAGAATGACGAATTGCTCCACATTTTCCGTGCGCCGCTGCGTCACGGTGTCGAAGAAGCCCATCGCGTCGATCTCGTCGCCGAAGAACTCAACGCGGACGGGCGCGTCGCAGGCGGGAGAGAAGACGTCGAGAATGCCGCCGCGCACCGAGAACTGTCCGACGCCCTCGACGAGGGTGCCGCGGGCATAGCCCGCCTGCACGAGCCGTTCGGCGATCGCCTCGAGGGAAATCTGCGCGCCGAGCCGCAGCTCCAGCGCGGAGGAGAACAGGCAGGGTTTCGGCATTGTGCGAACCGCCAGCGCTTCCCACGTCGTCAGAAGGAGCGGGCATTCGCCCTTTGCCAGCTCATAGAGTCTGCGCAGCCGCTGCTGCTCCCAGCCGCGCGAGATCGCGCTCGCGCTGTAGAACGTCAGATCGCGCGAGGGCAGAACGGCGGCTTCCTGTCCCAGAAAAGCTGCCAGTTCCTGCTGCGTGCGGCGCATCGCCATCTCGTCCTGACAGACGACGACGGCGGGACGGCGCGTATCGTGGATCATCGAGGCGATCAGGTGCGAGCGGTTGATCTGCGCCGCGCCCGATACGCCCGCGACCTTGTTTTTTTCGGCGCACTGCACCAGCCGCCGGTAGTCCGGCAGAGCGCGCAGCAGGGTCAGAAGCTGTTCCATAGGGACTCCTTGTTCGTTGTTAGTTCTTGGTTGTCAGCGGACGGGGAAGGCGGATGTTGGAGTGTGGAGTGTGGAGAGTGGAGAGTGGAGAGCGCAATCCTCAATTCATCCGACCTCGTCATTGTGAGGCTCAATTTCGCGCCCCTCCTCACCGCGTCATTGCGAGCCGCGCGAAGCCGGTCGTGGGAGCGCAGCCGTTGGCAGCTTTGCTGTCTTACGGATGCGGCCTACCCCCTGCGGGTGCAATCCGTCCGTATCAATCTTCGTACGCTTTATTGTATCGCGGATCGTACCCATTATTTCTGTCATTGCCCGCGAAGCGCGGCAATCTGTGCGTAGCGTTGACAGACACTTTACCGTGATACGGTAAACGTGCCATACCTGCAAGGGACAGATTCCCCTTTCGGGGAATGACAATCTGAAGGCGCGGTGCGTCAAACGGCGCAGATACCAACCCTGATACGCACAGATTGCCACGACCGGTCTCGCAATGACACGGTTTTACGGACTGCCGCGCGAATCTGCGGGCGCGCAATGCGCGCCCCTACGACGTCAGTCGTTGAGGGGGAATCTTCTCCTCAAGGAGAAGGCGTACCGGTGCGCTGCCAAAACGGCGCTATGGTACGTTTGGCAACGCACAAACGCGGAAATCGGGAAAAGACCCGATTTCCGTCGATTATGTCGTTTTATAAGTCGATAATTGCGGGGCGCGGCTCAGCGCTGCCTGCCGTTGAACCTCGCGGCGGCGGCGGGGACGCCTTCCTCGATCACCGTCAGCGCGGCGTCCGCCGCGTCCTCGATGACGGAAGTCAGCAGTTTTTCCTCGTCCTTCGTGAAATTCGACAGCACCCAGTCGGCAAGCTCGAAATCCGGGTGCGGCTTCGCGCCGACGCCGATCTTGATGCGAGGGAAGGACTGACTGTTCAGCGCGCCGATCACGGACTTCACGCCGTTGTGACCGCCGGCGGAGCCCTCCGCGCGCACGCGCAGTCTGCCGACGTCGAGGGAAATGTCGTCAAACAGGAGGACGATCCGCTCCGGCGGCAGCTTGAAATACCGCGCCGCGTCCATCACGGACAGACCGGAAAGGTTCATAAAGGTCTGCGGCTTGAGCAGGATGAGCTTCTGCCCGTGATACGTCGCCTGCGCGTACAGACCGCGGAATTTCGCGCGGTCGATCTTCACGCCCAGCTTTTCCGCCAGCGCGTCCGCCGTCCGAAAGCCGACGTTGTGACGGGCCTTGGCGTAGTTCGCGCCGGGATTTCCGAGGCCTGCGATCAGCCAGTCGCAGGCGGGCTTCCGAAACAGCATCAGAACAGGCTGGAGATCGACGTCTCGTTGTAGATCCGCGTGATCGCCTTGGCGAACATCGGCGCGGCGTCAAGCTGACGAATCTTTCTGCCGGTGTAGATGGAGGGCATCGGGATCGTGTTCAGGAGCATCAGCTCCTCGATGCAGCTTTCCTCAATCTTGTCGCAGGCGTTGCCGGAGAGCACGCCGTGACTCGCGCAGGCGTAGACCGCCTTCGCGCGGCCGATGTCCTTGATTGCCGCGGCCGCGTTGCACAGGGAGCCGGCGGTGTCCACGATGTCGTCAAAGAGGATGCAGGTCTTGCCCTCGACGTCGCCGATGATGTTCATGACCTCGCTCATATTGGCGCGCTGACGGCGCTTATCCACGATGGCGAGACCCATGTGGAGCTTCGCGGCAAAGGCGCGCGACCGCGCGACCGAGCCGATGTCGGGCGAAACGACGCGGAATTCGTCGTGGTCATAGACGGTCTCGTCAAATTTGGAAAGATAGTAGCGGGTAAAGAGGGGGTTGCCGACCAGATGATCCACGGGGATGTCGAAGAAGCCCTGAATCTGCGCGGCGTGCAGGTCCATGGTCAGCACGCGGTCCGCGCCCGCCTTGGTGATCAGATTCGCCACCAGCTTCGCCGAGATCGGGTCGCGGCCCTTCGCCTTGCGATCCTGCCGCGCATATCCGAAGTACGGAATGACGGCGGTGATTCTGCCGGCGGAGGCGCGGCGGAAGGCGTCGATCATGATCAGCAGCTCCATCAGATTGTCGTTGACGGGGTAGCAGGTGGACTGGATGACGAAGACGTCGCAGCCGCGAACAGTCTCGTTGATGGAGACGTTCACCTCGCCGTCGGCAAAGTATTCGACGGTGCTGCTGCCGAGGTCCAGACCCAGCTCCGCGCAGATACCGCGCGCAAAGGGGATGTTGGAGTTGGCGGTAAAGACCTTGATTTCTTTTCCGTGTGCGATCATTGAATTACCTCTCTGTTTCCGAGCTTCGCGGGGAAGCTCTGAAGTTCTATGCTGACAGCGGTACAATCAACGCACGATGCGCATGCGTTGCTTCGCTGTGGTGCTGTGGTATGCACGACAGCTCCGTCATTGCGAGGCTGCGCAGCAGCCGTGGCAATCTGTGCGTATCAATGTAGGACACTTTCTCGTAGCTCGCTGCGCACCATCTTGTTTCCGTCATTGCCCGCTTTACGAGGGCAATCTGTGCGTCTCGTCGCGGGACGCTTTCCCGTAAAACGGGACAAGTACCATACCAGCAACGGACAGATTGCCACGCCGCCTGCGGCAGCCCGCAATGACGCGAAGGGTGGGACTGTCGCGAAAAACGACACAATTCCCAGCCCTGCGAGGGACAGATTGTACCCGCAGGGGGTAGGCCGCATCCGTAAGGCAGCAAAGCTGCCAACGGCTGCGCTCCCGCGTCGCTTCGCTCCTCACAATGAGATGATGGAAAAATCATTGCGCATTACTTCTTGTGTTTCGCCGCCCAGTCGCGCTTGTTGGACTGGCGGCTGCGCGCGATGCCGAGGGCGTTGGCGGGCACGTCCTCTGTGATCACGCTGCCGGCGGCGATATACGCGCCCTC
>CAJOMA010000046.1 GCA_905235655.1 uncultured Oscillospiraceae bacterium
TTGCACTCGTAGGCGTATATAGATACGGTAGAGTGCAAGTTGCGCAGTAAGTCAAAATCCTTGCAAAGCAAGCATTTTTAGCGTCTCGAAAGTTTGAAAGACTCCGAATTAACATAAAAAGTTCAATCAGCGCAAAATACTCAAAATGTTTGTTTGATTTTGACGGTTACGGACTTTTTTGACAGTCTGTAAAATGAACCGCCTGTCAAATGACAGGCGGTTCATTTTACGTGGGGTATCCTCAGACTGCCGCGAGGACGTGCAGATTGCGCACCGTGCCGTCGGCAATACGGTCGTTGACGGAGTAGGCGTGTTTTTCCAGATCGCCGCAGATCGCCTTCGTCAGCTCCATGTCCTGCAGCTTCGTGATGAATTCGCCCGCAATTTCCTCAATCATCGCGTATTTCCGCATGGCGGCGTCCTCGGTCCGATGGTCGCCGAGGAGCAGGAAGGAGAGCTTTCCCGCCAGCTCTGCGCCCTCCTCTGTCTGCCGCAGCGCGCGGAAGCTCCACTTGTAGTACGGCAGGTAGCGCTTTTCCAACAGAAAGAAGACCTTCATCGCCGCAAGGACGAATTCGCGGCAGGCAAGCTGCGCCGCCTCGGGCTCTCCGTGCTGCAGGCAGCGCAGGAAATTGTACTGACCGGACTGCGCCATCAGCAGGAGATTGCCCGCGATCCGCTTCAGGCGGATATCCTCCGGCATGTTCTGAATGCGCTCACGAATGGCGGTGAATTCGCCGTAGTTGTCGAAGAAAACTTCTCCGTTGACTGCCTCGGCGAGCGCGGTATCCGGCACGGTCAGCCACGCGCTCAGAGACAACGCGCCGTCCGGCGCGCCGACGGCTGCCTGATAGAATTCCGCCGTGCGCATGACGCCGTAACGGTTGCCGCCGACGGGGGAGAGCGGCTGCCGCTTCACGCCCTCGAACTCCTTTGGGAGCTTTGCGTAGGCGCGCTCTAAGAGGAAGGCTTTGCGCCGGTCGACGACCTCTTCTCCGGGGAGGAAAATGCAGAAGCCCGGCTCAAAATCATGGTCGCGCGAGACATCGTCGTCGAAGCCGAAGCGATCCGACCCGCTTCCGACGCAGCCGACCGCGAGATAGGGCAGGAGGTCGGCAAACTCGTTTTCCAGCATCGGCTTTCCGTAGGTCTCATAGTATCCGCGCGATAGTTCAAGTCCGTTCATAAATCTCCCTCGCTCTCTGTTTTAAGGTTTCTTCTGTGAAGAAATAGCCGTAGTAGCCGAACACCGGCGCGCATTTTTCGCACACAAAGGCGTAATTCCCGTCGCGCGGCAGGTTTTCCGTGTCCAGCAGCTTTTCCGCGCGGCGCAGGTACGCCTCCACGCGCTCCTCACCCGCCTCATAGCCGACCTCGGCGCAGATCAGGTCGGCAAGGTTGAGGCAGGTGATCGCTGCCTCCGCCTCGCCGCGCGGCCGCTGCTCCATGATGGAGAGCGCTTTTTGAAACAGCGCCTCAGCCTCCCGATACTGCTCCAGCTCCGACAGGGTCAGCGCCATGTTGTTATACAGGGCTGCAAGGCGGTCGTCGTCCGGCGCGAGGCGTTTTTCATAGACTGTCTGCGCCCTGCGGTAGAGCGGCAGGGCTTCCGCCGCTCCTCCGAACGCCTTAAAGCCCGTTGCGGCGTTGATGAGGGTCGTGCCGCCGGTCACGGCGTCCTCCATTTGCAGGTCGTTCATCAGCGCGAGGGCGGCGTCAATCGCGGCGAGGCATTCCGACTCCTTGCCTGTCTTGCGGTAAATGCCGATCTGCTCGTTCAGCACGGTCAGCTTGCCCTGCCGGTCGCCGCAGGCGTCCGCTTCGCGCAGCCAGTTGCAAAGCAGCCGCTCGCCGGCGGCGTAGTCGTTCTGCCCGAGATAGCCGTCCAGCTTGGAAAGCACGCGCCGAATCGGGATCGGCGTGACTTCCGGGTGCAGCTCCAGCGGGCAGCAGGGCTCGGTATAATCCTCTTTTGCAAGGGGTCTGTCTGTTCTGTCCATCTCATTCCCTCCGCATTCTCTTTCTGCCCGTATTATAGCATATATCCTCCGTCTTTGCTATGGTTTTTTAGCGACAGCGGCGCCCGCGTCGCTCCGTAATTGATACGCAAATCCCACGGTAGCGTCATTGCGGGACCGGTTTCCCCGTCATTGCCCGCTTTATGCGGGCAATCTGTGCGTATCAATGCGGGACACTTTCGCTAGCGCGAAGCTTTGCTTGAATCGGACAGCTCGTCCCCGGCGAGGGCGTACAGGGCGTCCCAGTCCGGCGGGGTATCGTAGAGATAGGTCTGCCATCTGCCTACGGGCTCCCAGCGCCTGTTCTGCGTATCAAATCCGAGGAACGTGCCGCCGCTCTTCGGCGTGAGCTTTAATACCTCGACGTAGGCATAGGTTTCATAGAATGAAATCTCGACGGCGCGTGTTTTGCCGATGATCTGAAGTCCGAGTTTCAATTCCTCCGTGGAAGCCTCCAATTTCAGATAATCGTCCGCGCGGTAGCCTTCGGTCTGCACCAGTGCGGCGCGCAGCGCGTCTTCGTCGCAGGAATGGTACTTCCATTCCTGCGGATCGTCCTTATCTTCGCACCACATCACGATACTCTCCGCATCGGCGATCCCGTCGAAGGCGACGCGATCCATACCGCCCACGCCCGGCGCGACGCCGACCGCGTTCAGACAGAGCAGAAACAGCAGCATCACCGCCGTCAGCAGGGCGACGCCGGATTTCGTTTGGATCGGATGCAGAACGCGCTGCAGGCGGTAGCGCAGACCGTCAGCAGAAGCGGAGAGGCAGGTCGTGAAGCCGGGCGCAGCCCCGGCGTTCGACAGGAGCAGCTCTGCGTACCGCTTCCGCTCCTCCGGCGTCAGGCGCGCCGTCGCGATCTCGTCGCAGCACAGCTCCATATCCTCCGCCGCGCGGGACAGTCCCTGCCATGAGGTCGGAAGGAACCAATAGCACGCCGACAGGAAGGACAGATAGAATTTCGTGCCGTTATCCTCGCGGATCAGATGCGTCGTTTCGTGCCGCAGGATCAGCTTGAGCTCCTCGTCTGTATACTGCCGCTGCGGTAGCACGATCCGCCGCTTGAACAAGCCGATCGACAGGGGTGAGGCTGCGTCCGGCGAATAGACGATGGCTTTTTTCCAGTTCGGCAGGTGATTCCAATCCCGCTTTGCTTCGGGAAGAAGCTTGTACCTCTGTTCTATGTAAGCATAAGCAAGACGTTCGTCCTGCACGGAGCGCCGCAGCAGACGGCGGCGAAAACGGAGATGACTGACGATCTTCCAGCCGAACACGGTGAGAAAGCCAACCGCCCACACACCGAGCAGTGCCAGGAACCAGACCCTGCCGATCCGCAGGATGACAACGGGTGTGAACACAATACGCGAGCCGAATGCAAGAATCAGCCAACTGATATTCGGCAGCAGCCAGAGGTCCGCGCAGAGCTCCGCGGAATAACGCTTGCGCAGCAGCGGCGTCAGCGCGAGCAGCAGCGTCGAATAGACCGCATAATTGATAAGGTACGACAGAAACGCCTGTCCGCTGTCGATCGAACCGAACAGAAAATAGGTGATCGGAAATGTAAAAAAGAACCCGAACATTGCCCCTCTCTCAAAGACAAAACCGGCGTGCCGTCCCTTTTTCCGATTGGAGCGGTAAATCGAAACATGGAGGATGGTGATAAACGCCATGATGTAGAGCCTGTCAATGAGAACAATGAGAGATGAGCTCACAGCGCATCCTCCTCCAGCAGTCGCCGCAGCTCGTCCAGCTCCTCGCGCGTCAGGCCGGAGGCGGTCAGCGCGGAGGCAAAGGCGGGAATGCTCCCGCCGAAAAGCTGATCGACAAAGCGGCGGCTCTGCCCCGCTTGATATTCCTCGCGGGAAATCAGCGGATAGTAGACGCTGCTGCGCCCGGCTTTTTCGATCCGAAGAAAGCCCTTCTCCGAAAGGCGCGTCAGCACGGTCAGCAACGTGCTCTGCGCAAGAGGCCGCACCTCCGCCATCCGCTGCTCGACCTCCGCCCGCGGCGCGGGACACGAGCAGTCCCAGACGACCTGCATGATCTCCAGCTCCGCGTCCGGCAGCTTCTTTTGCCGCGCTGTGCCGTTTCCTGCCGTTTGCGCACGTTCTCTCCGTTTCATAAAACCACACTCCATTGCTCTATAATTGTAGTGTATTTTTATACTACAACTATAGAGTAATTTTGTCAAGAGGAATTCAGAGCCTTCCATGTTGCAGTTACGGCTTTTGCCCGTTTTTCACCCAGCAGCAGTCCTGATCGCAAGCGAAATATAAGAATCACCCGAACCCGTTTCTCAAAGGAAACAAGTTCGGATGATTCTCTCATGGTGACCCGCGGGAGATTCGAACTCCCGACCCATTGCTTAAAAGGCAATTGCTCTGCCTGCTGAGCTAGCGGGTCAAAAATAATCGGAGCAAAGCACGTCTTTGCTCCGACATGGCTGGGATGGCAGGACTCGAACCTACGAATGCCAGAGTCAAAGTCTGGTGCCTTACCACTTGGCGACATCCCAATATGGTCCGTGCCAAGGTCAGAGGAAATGGGGTGAGTGATGGGACTCGAACCCACGGTCTTCAGAGCCACAATCTGACGCGTTAACCAACTACGCTACACCCACCGTATTTCTTCCCTTGCGAACATGCCGTTGTGGCGCACATTCGCATTTGCAGAGTTTTAGAGGTCTGCACCTCCGCTGAGCTTAACGCCCACTGGTACGCCAGAAGTTGCAAGCAGAAAAGATGCCGGTGGCATTTTTTCTGCGCCGCAAGTCCCTTCCCAAGAAGGCGAGCCGCAGGCGACGCCTGATTGGCAGGCGTACCGGCAACATCTGTCGCTTTGCTTGCAGATTTTTAGAAGTCTGCACCTTCGACATGGCTTGCGCCACATGGTACGCCAGAAGGGACTCGAACCCCCCACCTACTGCTTAGAAGGCAGTTGCTCTATCCGGATGAGCTACTGGCGCGTATTGGAGCGAGTGATGGGAATCGAACCCACGCCCACAGCTTGGAAGGCTGTTGTACTAGCCGTTATACTACACCCGCACGTCGAGTTCAGCATCAGCCATAAGATATTAACATAAAGGTATTGGAATGTCAAGGATTATTTCGAAAAAGATGCGGGAGGCGAAGCATTTTCAGCATATCGCCTCCCGCACCGATTATTGAAACTCGATCAGCGTATCGCCGCGTTCGAGCGTGACGGTTTTCCCGTCAAAGTGGAAATTCATCGTGTCGCCCTCCTGCGAGGTCATCGTATCGCCCGACCATCGGAAGGGCTCACTTGCCGCATTGGAGCGGAGCACGCCGACGCCGTCCGCCTCAAAGGTGATGCTGATGGCCGCGCCGCTCTGCGCGAGCTCGTCCGCGCTCACCTCCGTCCCATTCTTCACGATGCGCACGGCACTGTAGGTGCCGGAGGGCGTTTTCCCGCCGGCGCACGCCGCCAGTCCCGCAGCGAGGACGACGGCAAGCAGTAGCGCGGCGATCCGTCTTCCCGCGTTCATGCCCACGGATCGAGCGCAGCAGGCACGCGGATATCCGGCAGCAGATAGTTCTCCCAGAGGAACCACTGCGCTCCCTTGCTGCGCAGCATGATCTCCCGGGGGCTGTCCGCGCCGGAGGAACGGAGCATCAGCTTGGCGTAGCCGTCCTGCTGATAGGAATACGGACCGTCGAACACCGTGACGGTGTACGGCAGGGTCGGCGTGTAATTGTTTGCGGGAGACGTGCCGGTAAAATAAGAGCGCGGCACATAGCCCTTGCCCTGCAGGCGGTCGCGCAGGAACTGTTCTTCAAACGGCGACAGCGGCTGCGGACCTTTGAGAAAATTCAGCAGGTCGATCGCCGCCGCGGGGTCGGTCTCATAACGGCAGAGCACGAGCGCGGTCAGCGCCGCTGTCTGAAACGGAGACGTCAGCGCGGCTTCGGGGAACGCCTGAAGCTGCGCGATATTCTCAGGAATCGCGGAAAAATGAAAAGTCTGTTCCATAGTTATACCTCACTCAGAAACTTCTTCCGCCATGGCTCGTACCGGACGAGCCGACGTGCGAACCGCCTCCGCCGCCGGAGGAGCGTTCCTTCGGGATCGCCGTCCGCGTGACGTTCGCGTACAGGAAGACGTCGCGGTTCTGCGTCAGATTCATGCTGCCGGCGCGGACGTAGTCGGACGCCGCCGCCTGCGAGCGGACGGACTTCAGCGTGGATTTCATCGAGCTCATCGGGATCAGCCAGGAAAGCCCCGCACCGATCAGGAGCGCGAACACCAGCAGTCCCCACGGGAAGGCGCGCGCAGACGTAATGATTTCATCGCAGGTATCCGCAAACGACAGACATGCGCCGTTAAAATCACTTCGGTTAAAATACGGCAGGATTTCGTCGATCAGCTTGTCTAAGGCGTCGTCGTCAAAAATACCAATCGCGTCGCCGGTCGTGCTGATATGGCGCGCGCTCTCGTTCGGGCAATAGAGCAGCAGAACGCCGTCCTTCGCGTAGCCGTTATAGTCAAAATAGTCGTCCGCGAAGGCCTCTGCGCTTTTGCCGCCCAGCGTCTTCACGGTGACGACCACAAGGTCGAGCTTTTGCTTTTCGCTGACCTCGTCGAGCCGCCTGGCGATCGCGGTCTCCTGCACCGCCGTCAAAAGCTCGCCGTCGTCGACCAGCCGGTTGGAATGCTTCGAGGTCTCCTCGCCTCCGGGGACGATCGCCTGCGCTTCGGTTGCTTCCGTTTCGTCTTCGACGGCTTCCGTTACCGCCTCGGACGCATCCGTGGGCAGCGTGAGGGGGCGTCCGGTCTGCAGCGCAGCCAGCGCGCTGCTGTAATAGTCGCGAATGCCGCCCGTGTAGGTATTGCTGCTCACATAGGCTTCGCGCATCGTGACGAGGTCCGCATCGGTCAGCAGCTCTGCTGCCGCGCCGGAAGCGACGATATAATAAGAGGTCGGCCCTTCCAGCAGAACGACGCGGTCTTTTCCGAAGCCGTGCTCCTGCGCAAACTGTGTCACAAAGTCATCGGAATCCTGCCCGCCCAGATCCTCCGTGATGATGAAATACAGGGCGACGCCGGTTTCGTCATAGATTGCCTGCGCCTCCTCGCTGAGGGCGTCTGGATCGGCAACTGCGTCACAGAGGTCAAACACAAAGCCCTCGGACGACGCAAAGGCAGGCAGCATTGTCAAGACACACAGCGCAAGGACGAACAGGAGAGAGATCAGTCGTTTTTTCATACGCTTCCCCTCCTATATGATATCCAGCAGGCGCAGCAGCAGCAGAATGCCGAACGCCGCCGCGCCGAGGATCGCAGACCACAGCGCGAACCAGCGCCAGTACGCGCCCTTGTCCATTGGAAGATCGCCGACCATTTTGCCCGTCTGACCGTTCATCGCAAACAGGTAGTTCTTCCCCTGCCAGCTCGTCTGCAGCAGCCACACCGGGTACAGGGCATACTTCGCCTTGCCGTTGGAGAGCATGATATTGCTGTTTTTCGGCGTGACCGTCGCATAGCCGGTCGCCGTTTGCGCGAACGCCTCCTCCGTGCTCCGCTTCACACGCTCGTTGGCGCGCGCGACGCTGTCCTCCGCCGTGACGTCGTAGCGATCCGCAAGGAAGCCGGACAGATACGCCGTCTGGAACGGCATCGCCTGCGAGAAATCGAACGGCTCGATGGATTCCATCATATCGTCCGCCATCTTGCTCGAGCCGTCGACGGGAACGCGGTCGAAGCTGAGGCAGCCGGAGCGCAGGAGCGCGAAATAGCTCGTCTCGGTGTAGTTGTACTGGGAGTCGCTCCATACGCGGACGCGGGTGGCGCGATACTCGATATTCGCGTCAGCGTCTGCGTCAAAGAGCCAGAACGGAACATAGACGCCCTTGATCTCGTCGAGATGGTTGTCGCTCCGGAAGAGCTTCGGCACCAGCTTTTTTGCGCTGATATGCTTTTTCAGCGCCGCCTTCGCCGCTTCCTTGTCCAGCTTGAACGGGATGACGTAGTCCGGCTTGAGGTCGCCGGACAGCCGCCCCGCCAGCACGACGGGGTTGCCGCAGAAGGGGCAGCTCGTCGCCGCCGTTGTGGCGTTCGTCACGAGCTCGCCGCCGCAGGAGGTGCAGGCGAAGACGCCCATCTGCGCCGATTCGTCCTGTCCCCATTCGGAGCCCGCGTCCGTGTCCCACTGCATTTCCTCCTGCGGCGCCTGCTGGCTGAGGATGTCGTCGTAATCCTGCAGGGTGCTGACGTCGAAGGTCGTATCGCAGAAGGGGCATTTCATCTGCTGCAGACTGCTGTCGAATTCGATCTTGCCGTCGCAGCACGGACATTTATACTCAAGAATCGTTGCCATGAAATTACCTCAATGATATATAGTCCGGCATCGAAACGGATGCCGGACTATATCGTTTTTTACTTAATGTCCTTGTCGTCAAAGGGGTCGCCGCATTCCGGGCAGAACTTCGGCGGGTGCTGCGGGTCCTCCGGCTCCCAGCCGCACTTGTCGCACTTATACAGCGGTGCGCCAGAAGGCTTCGGGCTGCCGCACTCGGAGCAGAACTTGCCCTTGTTGACCGCGCCGCACTTGCACGTCCAGCCGTCAACCGGCTTCGGCGCGCCGCATTCGGCGCAGAATTTTGTTTTTCCGACGACCGAGCCGCACTGCGGGCAGCGTATCATGAGACCTGCCGGAAGAAGCGCGCCGCATTCAATACAGAATTTCCCGTACGGGACTGCCGTCCCGCAGCTCGGGCAAACGCTCTCCTTCCCGTCGTCCCCGGTGTCCCGCGGCTGTGCAGGAACGGATCCTTCTTCCGCCGGCGCGTTCTGACTGTTCCGTTTAAAATAGGCAGGGCCTGCATAGACGAGCCGCATCGCCGCATCCGGTCTTCTCGGCGCGGCATAGAGCGCTTCCATGCGCGGTTCCTTCCGAAAGCTTTTCGCGCGGAACGCTGAAGCGGACAGTGAGGTTCGCGTCTCCAATATGCGGCTTGAGAGTTTGGCGGATGGCCTCGTCCATGCTTGCTTCTTC
>CAJOMA010000047.1 GCA_905235655.1 uncultured Oscillospiraceae bacterium
ATCCGGTTTTATTGAACGTGAAAGACACCCCTCCTGGGTTTCTTTCACACTTTCTTCCTTCCCGCAGACGCGGCGTTTCTCATTTGTCTACAGTCTGAACCGCAGAGCAGGCTTCCTGCTCTGCGGTTCCTTTATATGCTCCAGTCGATCGGCGTTTCGTTGTTGTCTGAGAGAAAGCGGTTGATTTGCGAGAACGGCCGACTGCCGAAAAAGCCGCGGTAGGACGACAGCGGGCTCGGGTGCGGGGCGGAGAGCACGAGACGCGGCGCGTCGGTGCGGATCAGCGCCGCCTTTTTCTGCGCCTGCGCGCCCCAGAGGACGAAGGCAATCGGCTGCGGCAGGCGGTTCGTCGCGGCGATCACCGCGTCGGTCAGCCTTTGCCAGCCCCAGGCAGAGTGGCTGTTCGCCTTGCCCCTTTCCACGCTCAAAACAGTGTTGAGGAGCAGCACGCCGCGCTCCGCCCACGCCGTCAGATCGCCGTGCTGCGGCGGCGCAATGCTGAGATCGGACTGCAATTCCGCATAGATGTTCCGCAGAGACGGCGGCAGAGGCATCCCCTTGCGTACCGCGAACGCCAGTCCGAACGCCTGTCCCGGCTCGTGGTAGGGGTCCTGTCCCAGAATCACCGCGCGGACGGCTTCCGGCTGCGTCAGCCGCAGCGCGGTCAGCTCGAATCCATCCTGCGGATAGATTTCCGCCTCGCGCCGCGCAAGGGTAAGCCGTTCGTCCAGCTTGATAAGCAGGTCGTTCTGCGCCGCAAGCAGCTCCCTCCACGCGCCCAAATCATTCCAATTCATCGTATCACCCGCGAAAATTATAGCGCATTGAGAGAAAAAAGGCAACTATTTACGCGAATGTGTGCTATAATGGTCGAAAAGGCGGTGTTATTATGCAGAATATTGACGCAATCATTTCCATTTTGAAGGAACGCTACCCGGACGCGCTGTGCGCCCTGCAATACGACAAGGACTACGAGCTGATGATCGCGGTGCGGCTTTCGGCGCAGTGTACCGACGCGCGGGTCAACCTCGTCACGCCCGCGCTGTTCGAACGCTTCCCGACCCTCGACAGCTTCGCGGACGCGGACGTGGCGGAGGTTGAAACCCTCGTCCATTCCTGCGGCTTTTACAAGCACAAGGCGCGCGACATCGTGCTGGCGTGCCAAATGCTCCGCGACAAATACGACCGCCGGGTGCCCGACTCCATGGAGGAGCTTTTGAAGCTGCCCGGCGTGGGCAGGAAGACCGCGAATCTCCTGCTCGGCGATATCTACGGGCAGCCCGCTGTCGTCTGCGACACGCACTGCATCCGCATCGCCAACCGGCTCGGTCTGGCGCACGGGAAAGAGCCGGAAAAGGTCGAAACGCAGCTTCGCGCCGTCCTGCCGCCGGAGGAAAGCTCCGCCTTCTGCCACCGGATCGTCCTGTTCGGACGCGACGTCTGCACAGCGCGCAGTCCGAAGTGCGGCGACTGCCCGCTGCGGCCGTACTGCAAAGATTTCTCCGGTACATGACGCATAATCGGCAATGCAGCTTCATAGTCTGTTCCGAAAGGAGTAGGCTATGGAGCTGCATTCTTGTTTTTTTACGAAAAACGACTGCTACCTGCGGGGAGAAAAAATCGCGCCGAAGGGCGTGATGCTGCATTCGACCGGCGCGAGCAATCCGTGGCTGAAGCGTTACGTCCAGCCGGACGACGGACTGCTGGGGAAGAATCCCAATGGCAACGACTGGAATCGCCCCGGACTGGACGTGTGCGTGCACGCTTTCATCGGCAGAAAGCAGGACGGCTCGATCGCAACCTATCAGGTGCTGCCGTGGGCGCACCGCGGCTGGCACGCGGGCGGCGCGGCGAACAACACGCACATCTCCTTTGAGATTTGCGAGGACGAGTTGCAGGATCGGCGATACTTCGAGGCGGTCTACCGCGAGGCGGCGGAGCTGACTGCATACCTGTGCAGGCAGTACCGTCTCGACCCGATGCAGAGCGGGGTCGTGATCGACCACGCGGAGGGTTTTAGGCGCGGCATCGCCAGCAATCACGGCGACGTAAGCCACTGGTTCCCGAAATTCGGAAAGACCATGGAGGATTTCAGATATTATGTAAACCTATTGATGGGAGTGGGCGATATGACGGCGGAAGCATTGGAGCGATTGATCGACGAGCGGATCCAAAAGGCGCTGACCGGCGCGGACACGGCTGTCAGTCCGTGGGCGGAGGCGGAGCTGCGCAGCGCGGTGCAGCACGGCATCACGGACGGCACGCGCCCGCGCGGCTATACCACGCGCGAGGAGACGGCTATCATGGTCGAACGCCTGCGCAAGAAGCTGGAGGGATAAACGCCGATCAAACGCCGCCCGGCAGCGTCATTGCGAGGAGCGAAGCGACGTGGCAATCCGTCCGTATCAATGCGGGACACTTCCCCTTAATCGCGTACTGCAACATAATACCTGTCATTGCCCGCTCGTCGGGCAATCTGTGCTGATCGACTTGGGACACTTTTCCGCAAAACGGTAAAAAGTGCAACTCTGTTACGGACAGATTCCCTGCCTGACTTCGTCAGGCGGGAATGACAGAACTGAAAGACATCGCTTCATACGGAGCAACTCCCATGCCTGCAACAGACACCTCATCCGCCTCGCTTACGCTCGGCACCTTCTCCTCAAAGGAGAAGGCTTTCACGCTAATGAAGAGGAAGGGCAGACGCCCTTCCTCTTTGCATATATCCCCGTTTTCAGTTCAGCAGGTTTTCGGTGCTTTCGAGGTCGAAGAAGTGCATGACCTTGCCCTCGAAGGTGATGTAAACTTTCGCGCCCGCCGTCAGTCCCTTGCGGGTCTCCGCGTCCAGACTGATGGTCGGCACGCGCACCACGAGGCGGGTTCCGTCCTCGGTATACACATGCAGATGCAGCTCGGAGCCCATCATCTCGTTGACCTCCAGCGTGCATGGAATCGCATTCGCGCCGGCTTTCGTCAGCGTTATGTGCTCCGGACGGACGCCCAGCGCGATACGGCCGGGCTTCGCCTGCTTTGCCTTCAGCGCAGCGCCCTTTTCTCCGTCTACCGGAAGCTTCACGCCAAAGGGCTTGACATAGTAGTCGCCGTTCTCCAGCGTCAAATCGGTCTCGATGATGTTCATCTGCGGCGCGCCGATGAAGCCCGCCACAAACAGATTCTTCGGCATCTCAAAGACCTCGGTGGGCGTACCCACCTGCTGGATATAGCCGTCCTTCATAATGACGATCCGGTCGCCGAGCGTCATCGCTTCGGTCTGGTCGTGGGTGACATAGACGAAGGTTGTGTCCAGCTTCTGCCGCAGGAGAATGATTTCCGCGCGCATCTGGTTGCGCAGCTTGGCGTCCAGATTCGACAGCGGCTCGTCCATCAGGAAGACCTTGGAGTCTCGCACCATGGCCGCCCGATGGCGACACGCTGCCGCTGACCGCCGGAGAGCGCGCGTGGCTTGCGCATCAGGTAATCGGTAATGCCCAGAATCTCAGCAGCGCGGGTCACTCTGGCGTAGATTTCATCCTCGGGAACCTTCTGGAGTCGCAGAGAGAAGGCGATGTTTTCGTAGACCGTCATGTGCGGATAGAGCGCGTAGTTCTGGAAGACCATGGCGATATTCCGATCCTTCGGCTGCAGATCGTTGACCACCTCGCCGTCGATCTCGATCGTGCCGTCGGATATTTCCTCCAGACCGGCGATCATGCGCAGGGTGGTGGATTTGCCGCAGCCGGAGGGTCCGACGAAGACCACGAATTCCTTGTCCTTGATCTCCAGATCAAAGTCGTGGACTGCCACCACGTTTTTGTCGTATATTTTCTTGACTTTTGTCAGTTTCACACTTGCCATATTTCTTCTCGCTTCCTTTCTCAGCCCTTGACGGCGCCGCCGGTGACGCCCTCCACGTAGTAGCGCTGGAGACACATGAACAGGATCGTGACCGGTATGGCGACGATCACGCCGCCTGCGCAGAACATGGTGTAGTTGCTGCTGATCTGGTCAATGGTGAGCCATTTGTACATACCTACGGCAACGTTCATGCCGACAGGGTTTTCAAAGGATATGTACCGGGCGAAAACATAGTCGCCCCAAGGCGCCATAAAGGCGGTCAGGACGGTGTAGATCACGATGGGCTTCGCCAGCGGCAGGATGATTTTGAAGAGCACCTGCATGCGCGTGGCACCATCCACCCGCGCCGCTTCGTCCAGCGACTTTGGAATCGTGTCAAAGAAGCCCTTGGACACATAGTAGCCCATGCCGGAGGATGCGACGTAGACCAGAATCAGGCCGGGCACGGCGTTGGCTTCGGTCAGACCCAGATCCTTCAGCACCCGGTAGAGGATGATCATGGTGAGCATGCCGGGGAACAGCCCGAGGATCATCATCAGGCGCATCAGCGCGCCGCGCATTTTGAAGCGGAAACGGGAGAGCGTATAGCTCATGCAGAGCACGATCACCGTCTGCAGCGCTGCGTTGACCAGCGCGATGATGAAGGTATTGATATACCACTGCTTGAAATCAGTGCGCAGCAGGGCGGCGTAGTTGTCTAAGCCCCATTGCCTGGGGATCACGTAGCCGACCGGACCGGACAGCTCCAACCGGAAGGACTGGAGCACAATGCAGACAAAGGGAATCAGCCAGATAATGCTGATGATCACAAGCAGCACATGGATCGCGCTGTTGGAAATGGCGTTGGTCGCCCGCAGCCCCAAATGCCGCTTGACTGTTTTCTTCTCTTTCATTGGAAGTCCTCCTCGTTCTTGACCGAGGGCAGCCTGTTGTACACCACGAGCGTAATCAGCGCCACCACCGCGAAGACCATGATACCGACCACAGAGGCAAGGTAATACTTGGCGTCTTCGCCGGTGGTGATCTTAAAGAGCCATGTGATCAGCAGGTCGGTATATCCCACGTTGCCGGACGCCCATGACGCCGCCGCGTTGGTCGGCGCGCCGCCGGTCAGCAGGAAGATCACGTTGAAGTTGTTCATGTTGCTTGTAAACTGGGTCAATAGGTATGGTCCGGTGATAAACAGCATGTACGGCAGGGTGATTTTGGTGTACTGCTTCCAGCCGGAAGCGCCGTCGATCTTGGCGGATTCGTACAGGTCCGAGGGGATATTCATCAGAATACCGGTCGCAATCAGCATCAGATACGGTATGCCGATCCAGATGTTGATGACGATGACCAGCACTCTCGCAAGCAGGCCGTTATTGGCTGTGCTGCCCCAGAAGTCTATGGCCTCCCGAATCCAGCCGAGGTCGAGCAGTACGCCGTTTACAATGCCGTTTTTGGCAAACATCTTGGACACGTACAAAAGAGAGATGAACTGCGGGATGGCGATGGTCATGACGAGGATCGTTCGCCAGAGCTTCTTGACGCGGACGCCCTTTTTATTGATCATCATGGCGACGAACATGCCGAGGAAGTAGTTGGTGAAGGTGGCAAACACCGCCCAGATCAGCGTCCATGTCAGGATTTCGCCGAAGGTGGCGGCGTAGGAGTGTCCGTTGGCGCCCTTCCATGAAAACAGCGTGCGGAAGTTTTCAAATCCCTGCCAGCCGAACAGCCCGTTGATATAGCCGTCGTGGGAACCGTCGTAGTTGGTGAACGCCACCAGAATCATGAACACAATCGGCAGCACCGTAAAGACCAGAATGCCGGTGAGGGGCAGCGCCAGCAGGGTCTTGTGGAACTTGTCGTCCACGAGGCTGCGCAGGTCGTCTCTGCCGCTCTTCAAGGGCTTGCCGCTTTTGATGATCTCCTCGGCGAGCTTGTTCTGCTTCACGTTGAGCCGCCATGTATAGAGGAAGGCGATGATGAAGAAAATCGTCAGCACGCCGTAGAGCAGAATCTTGAAAGAATTGTCGTTGTACTGGTAGACGTAGACGTCCAGAATCGGGTCATAGGTTTTGCCGGGACCGACCTTGCCCAGAGAGGGCAGCATGCTGAGCCAGTAGCCGCCCGAAACCACCATATAAAAGATAAAGACCGCCTCAAAGAGCAGGAACAGCAAGCCGCGCAGAATCTGTCCCCTGCGCAGGCAGCCCCAGCCCATGACAAGGTAGGAGAGTCTGGTCTTGCCGTCGCCCTCTTTGAAGGTGACCGCGATGTCCTTGAATTCCCGTCCGACCGCAAGAACGGCGTTTTTGAAAAACCGCCCGATACCGAGGAAAGCGTTTTTCAGTGCCGTTGGAATTGACAGAAAGAAGCAAAGGATTCGGTAGCAGAATTTTTTCCACTTGGAAAGCTGCAGATACTCGAGGTCGCTGTATCGCTTCATAAACACGCTCCTCTCCGAAAAAATGCAGGGCCGGAGCCAGGGAAAACTGGCTCCGGCCGCAAATCATGCTTTGGCCAAAGCTTGGCTAAGGCAAATCAGTTTTTCACGATCTCGATGACGTTGGTATCCGCATTCCAGGTGACGGTGTAGTTGCCTGCCTCCTTGAAGACGATGTTGTTATCGCCGCCGCCGGCTTCCACGTCGATCAGCTCCGCACCGGTGGTGACCTGCGCTGCGCCGTGGTCGGTGTCCCAGTTGGTGGCGGTAACGATACGACCGCCCATATAGTCGCTCTCTTCGACGTCGATGGTGATGGTGTAAACGCCGTCTTCTTCCGTGAGCTTGTGGGTCATGTCAGCGTTGTCCCAGCCGTTCCACGCGCCGACGAACACATAGCCGCCCACGCCGATCAGGGCGTTGCACTTATCGCGGTAGTTGTCCAGAGCGGCCTGGATGCCTTCATCGTCGGCAGCGTCCTTGACCTCGTCGGCAATGACCTTGGCGATGTTCCACCATGCGCCGCTGATCTGACCCTGCGGCGTGGCATAAGGAGCCTGCAGGTTGATTGCGATCTGACCCGCGTTGGCAGCAACCTCGGGGGCTTGCTGCGCAACGATGTTGCTCGGGCCCCAGTAGCGCTCCGTGAAGCGCTCGAGCTGGCACTGCTCGCCGGTCAGGTACTGCGCCAGTCTGTGCAGAGCAGCCTGTCTGACGGCGTCGGTCTGGGGCTTAACGCCCATCAGCTTGAAGCCGTTGAAGGAGCCGAGGTGATATTCCGTGCCGTCCACCTCAAAGGAGGGCAGGTCGGTCGCGCCGAGATTGTCGCCCAAAATCGCCTTGACATCGTCATAAGCCCACGTGCCGCAAATCAGAACGGCGGAGCCGGAGGCGAAGTCGCTGGCCTGAGAGGAGCTGACGTGTGCGGGAGAATCCAGAAGTTTCTTCATGCCCTTGGCGGCGATGAGACCCTCGGGGGAGTCAAAGGTGTCGTTGAGGGCGGTGGCCATGCCGTCGTCGTCAATTGTCCACTCGGAAACGCAGCCGGTGGCAAAGAAGAAGCTCGCCAGATACCATGCGGAGGTCTGGAGCTCCATGCTGAAGTACTTGCCTGCTTCCTCGCAGTCCTCGATCAGCTTTTCCAGAGAGTCCACGTCTTCTTCGGGGATAACGGACTTGTCGTAGTACATGAAGTAGCCGTTATCAGCGGTGACGGGATAGCCGTAGAGACCCTCGTTCAGGGTGACGGCTGCAACAGCCTCGGGGATGTTGTTCTCCTTGACGAACTGGCTTGCGCCCTCGCCGAGCTGAGCAAGCGCACCTGCCTGAATCAGACGGGCGAACTGGTCCTGCGCGAAGATGAAGATGTCGCCTGCAGCCTCGACGTCGGTGATCAACTGGGTTGCAACGACGTCCTCGCCCACGGCCTGCACCGTGGCGTTGAACTTAATGCCGTCGGTGTTGGTGTTGTTGAAGTCGTCGATCTGCTTCTGGGTCAGATCGGTGATTGCGTCGGCAACCCAGACCTTGATGTCATAAGTGCCGGCAAGCGGTTTGTCGTCGGACGGGGCTTCTCCAGACGGGGTCTCACCGGACGGGGTCACGCCGGACGGAGTCTCGCCGCTGTTGCCGCCGCCACAGGCAGCCAGACTGAACAGCATGGCAAGAACCAACAGGATAGAAAGGACTTTCTTCATAGGTTAATTACCTCCATTCTATTTTCCCGGAATCTCCGGGCAGATCGGGCAGTCAAAGCAGACGCTCTTCCTGCTCTCTTAATGATAATTATAGTTTTCGCTCACGCGAATGTCAAGAAAAAGAAACGGCGTTCTGCGCGGTTTTCCCCTGTTTCTTATCTGTATTTACCAAAGAGCAGAAAGAAAAATGCCGGCAATTTGGTAAAATCACCGGCATTTTCGCAAAAAATAGAATGTTTTAAGATTTTATTAAGTTTCAATAAAAGTCATGGATCAGAGCCGACCGTATTCCCGCTGCGGAGCAGCAAAAACAGCTTGAGCGACTCCAGCGGGCGGCCAGCGGAGTCAAAGAACGCCTGATTGTCCACGGCAGAGCCGCCGTAGTACCGCCCCGCGTCCTCCGGATCGTAGGAGGCGGCATAGCTGCTCGCCCAGCCGGAGCCGTACCGCTCCCACAGCGCATGGTTTTCCTCCCACGACGCGCCGCCCACGCTGATCCACGCGCCCTCCCAGTAGACGACGCCGATCCCGTCGGAAATGTGCGCCGTTGTGTCGATCACGTCCCGCACAGCGTCGGCCTGTCCCTGCACAGAGAAGGGATAGGGCGCGGCAGCGCTGTCGGCGCCGACCGTATTGGCGAAGAAGTCCGAATCGTCGGCAGTGTAGGCGTAGGACGTTTCCATCACGACGACCTTTTTGCCGTAAGTCTCCGCAATCTCCGAGAGCGCCGCAGCGAGGTTTTCCTGCGTTCCGTGCCAGAGGGGGTAATAGGAGGAGGCGAACACGTCGTAGTCCACCCCGTATTCATCGAGCCGTTTGGCATATTCCCGATAGGCTCCGGCCTTCTCGGGATTGGAGAAATGCACCGCCGCCAGCGCTTCCGGGAACACCTCGCGGACGGCTTTGATCCCCGCCTGCAGCAGGGCTTGCATACGGCTCCAGTCGGTCTCGCCGCAGAGGAAGCGGTTGATCTCGTTGCCCGTCTGCACCATGGTCACCTCCACGCCGGCGGCCTCGAACTGCCGCAGCGTTTCGCGGGTGAACGCATAGAGCGCCTGCGTCTTTTCCGCAAGGTTCATGCCCTGCCACGCCTTGGGAACCGTCTGCTTGCCCGGGTCCGCCCAGAAATCGGAATAGTGGAAGTCCACAATGAGCTTCAGCCCGTATTGGGCTGCTCGTCTGCCGATCTGCACCGCCCGCGCCGGACTGCAGTTGCCGCCGCCGTAGCCGCGCCCCTCTTGATCATACGGGTCGTTCCAGACTCTGACGCGCACATGCGTGAAACCGCAGTCCTTCAGCAGCTTGAAAACGTCCGTTTCCCTGCCCTCAAAGTCGTAGTATTTGACGCCGCTCTCCTCCTCGGAGAGAACGGAGGAAAGGTCCATGCCCAGAATAAAATCCTCCGGCAGATCGGTGATTGCCTTCACCGCGAGCGTCTCGGAGGAAATCGCAGGCGCAGGCGGCTGCGCAGGCGACGCGCAGGCTGCGGAGCTCAGCAGGATAAGGAGCGCGGTCAGGAGCGTCAGAAGCTTCTTTCTCAATGCGATCCCTCCAGAAAGCAGCGGGCAAGCCAAAGCGCCGCGCCGTCGCCGGACTCGGTATGCTGCGACTCCGCGCCGAAGAAGAGGTAGTAGTCCTCCGCCGCCGCGTCGGGCGCGCTGTAGCCGATCAGCTCGTCAAATACGCCGGTTCCGCTTTCTGCTTCATAGACCCGAACGCCCTGCACGCCGTCACCCAAGTCCAAATCCCCCGCCATGCCGTCGGGCAAAGGTCGGAAGGAGTCGCGCCAGCCTTCCGCCTCCGAGACCTTGACGATATACAGGTCCGCCGTGCGCAAATCCCTGTCGCTGAACATGGCGTAGGAGAACGGGTGCACCTTGACCATGCGGATACCGTCCGGCAGACCGCAGTCCTCCAGCCGCGCGGCAAGCTCCACATCCTCCACTTTTTCGGCGCTGATATAGACCGACAGCTTCTTTGCGGGGCTTGTATCGGTGAGGAAGGAGAACAGATAGCTCCAGAAAAAGACCGAAGCAAGCGCCCAAAGCAGATAGACCGGAAAACGGGAGAGGATTCGTTTGATCATGGCGTTTCCTCCAAGGCGACCACAAAATCGTGGACGGTGCAGACCGTAACCTGTCGGGGCAACTCGCCCAGCGCACTCAGCTTGCCCACGTCCACGCTCAGGCGGCGGACGTCCTTCCCCTCCTGCAGCGTGAGCCGCCGGACGCGGACGCTGCCGGGAATGCGGACAGTGTCCTCCGTGACGCTGAGCACGCCGGTACGGGTCACGCGGGGACCTGCGAGCATGCCCGCCATGTGTTCGGCTTCCCGGCGGGCGAGCACCAGCAGCTCATAGCGCAGGGTGATCAGCACCCAGCCAGAGAAAATGCTGGTGAGAATCACCGCAAGCTCCATCCGCGCGGCGTTTCGGGTAGTCACCAGACAGCAGAGCAGCACGCATACCCCCACAGCCAGAGCCGTGAGGACGAGCAGCAGGATGCGCCGGATTTTCCGTTTTTTCGTCAGCCGGGATAGGTCCTCCGGCCGGTACAGTTCATAGGTTTTCATAGGAAAATTATAGCACAGCGGGGGAAAAATGCAAGACAGCAGGGCATTTTTTGTTGACAGGAGGGCGCGGCGGGAGTAGGATAGAACTATCATTCAAGGGAGGTGCCGGGATGAAACGACTGCTTTTGCTGCTCCTGATTTCGGCCATTGCGCTCGGTATGGGCGCCTGTCATAGGACCGATGCGCCGGATACGCCGGATGTGACGGCTGCGCCGACAGAGCCTGCGGCGCCGGACGCTTCCGGACGGTATTTCCTGAGCGACGACGGAGAAGCGATCCTCACCGGAGACGAATTCGAAAACGCGCAGGTCCCGGAGGACAATTACAGGGTGTTCTATGAAATCTTCGTTAGCTCCTTCTCCGATTCGGACGGAGACGGCGTCGGGGACCTGCAGGGGATTCTGAACCGAATGGATTACCTCAACGACGGCGATCCCGCTTCCGGTCTGAGTCTGGGCGTGGAGGGACTGTGGCTCTCCCCTATCTTCAAGAGCCAGTCCTATCACAAGTACGACGTGAACGACTACTACGAGATCGACCCGGCGTTCGGCACGATGGACGATTTGAAAGCGCTGCTGGACGCCTGCCACAGCCGGAACGTGAAGGTGATCCTCGACCTGCCCATCAATCATACGGGTCGTCTGAGTCAGTGGTTCGGCAACTTCACCCGCGCGCATCGCGAGGAGAACGCCTCCGATCCATGGTATGATTTTTACTGCTACTATCATGAGGGGGAAACGGCTCCCGCCGGGCGCAGATTCGCCCGACTCTCCGGCACGAGCGACTGGTACGAATGCAACTTCTCCGACGACATGCCCGAGCTGAACTTCGACAGTCCGGCGGTGCGGCAGGCGGCGCTGGACGTGGCGAAGTACTATCTGGAGCTTGGCGTGGACGGCTTCCGCTTCGACGCCGCAAAATATATCTATTTTGGTGAAAACGCCCGCTCTGCCGACTTCTGGTCGTGGTACATCGCCGAGCTGAAAAAGCTCGATCCGGAAATCTACACCGTAGCCGAGGTCTGGGACTCAGACGGCGTGACCGACGTGTACTATCCCGCCCTGAACTGCTTCAATTTCACCACCTCGCAGACGAGCGGCCTCATCGCCGAAACCGCAAAAAAGGGAAACGTGAACGTCTACACCGCTTATGTGGATCACTATCTGGATGTGATTCACGCGCTCAATCCGGACGCCATGATCGTGCCCTTCATCGCCAACCACGACACCGACCGCGCTGCGGGCTATCTGCCCATCGCGAGCTGGCAGATGCAGATGGCAGCCAACCTCTATATTCTCTCGAGCGGCTCGCCCTTCCTCTACTACGGGGAGGAGCTGGGCATGCGCGGCTCACGCGGTGGCGCAAACACCGACGCCAACCGCCGCCTCGCCATGCTCTGGGGCGACGGCGACACGGTGCGCAATCCGGACGGTGCGGACTATGATCCCGCAAATCAGACCGCCTCCACGGTGGAAAGTCTGAAGGGCGACGGAAACAGCCTCCTGAATTACTACAAGAGGCTGCTGCTGATCCGCAGCGCCAATCCGGAGATTGCCCGCGGAGAATATACCGCTCTGAACGTGACCGACTCGAAGGTGGGCGGCTTCGTCGCCGTCTGGAACGGCAGCTGGGTCTGCGTGCTGCACAATACCACGCTCACCGCAAAAACGGTCGATCTCTCCCGACTGACCGGTGAGCAGTTCAGCGTCATTGCCGCCGTCATCGGGCAGGGCGGCGCCACGCTCGACGGGACGTTGCTCACCCTTGATTCCATGACGAGCGTCGTGCTGCGATAGCGGCGCGCAAAAAACGGGAGGTCGATTGACCTTGCGCGCCGCTATCCGCGGAAGAGATTGAGGAAGCTGTTCAGCAGACCGCCGCTTTGGGATTCCTCCTGCGGCTCTTCCTGCTGGCTGCTCCCGCCGAACAGACCGGTCAGTCCGCCGAGCCCGCCGAGCGAATCCAGCAGACCGCCGCCGGACTGCTGCGCGGCGGGCTGCTGCTGACCGCCGCCGAGCAGACCGCCCAGCATGCCGAGCAGGTTGAACCCGCTCCCCTGCTGGCTCTGCTGTCCGCCGAGAAGCGAAAGCAGCAGCGGCGCGATCAGCGCAAGGATCGACGTCGTCTTTCCCCTGGTGACGCCGCTGGCGTCGGAAACGCGCTTGATGATGGACTTCTGGTCGTCGCCGAGCACATGGTCGAGAATCTTCTTGCCGTCCTCGAGGTCGGCGTTCTGCAGAAACGCGCCGGGATCAGACACGTCGGTCGCCGCGTGATCTGTCAGCGCGCCGAGCAGAGAAGCCGCGCCGGCTTCGCTTCCGGCGTTGCGCTGCATGCCGGTCAGCAGGATCGGCACGCCGGCGGAAAGCACCTCGGCGACGTCGCTCTGACGCACCTTCGTGCGCTTGCTGATAGCCGAGGTCCCGCCGCCCGAGAGCAGGGACAGGATCGAATTCAAATTGAGATCAGACATGGAACCCTCCTTATGGCGCGGAACGCTCGACGGCTTACGCCGCAGGTTCGACGACTTCCTCCGGCGCCGCTTCCGCAGGCGCATCCTCGACGTTCAGCTTATCGAGGTCGAGACCCTCCGCGTAATGGGTGGCGCAGTAGGAACAGATCGCGGTGCGGCCGGACTCGATGGCCTCGGTAACAGTGCCCTGATAGAGCGTGGACGAATCGCGGATGTGATAGCATTCGGTGCTCAGATGGTACTTATGACCGAAGGTGCTCCAGTAGACGTCGCCGGTGATCGTCTCCTCCGCCTCCGCCTTCTCCTCGGCGGTAATGGGGTTGAAATCCGCAGAAGCAACGCCGGTGATCAGCAGGGCAACGATCGCTACGATCGTGACAATAATCTTGGACTTTTTGTCGAGCTTGTTGTCCTTGATCAGAAGAATGATCAGCGGGATGAAGCAGACGCAGGCCATGATGACGCCCAGCTCGCTCCACAGATAGAACAGGAGCTTGTTCTTGCCGCTCATGGGTTTGATGCGGTTGGCTTTCTTCCAGAGCTGCGCGGCAACGATCGCAAAGACGAGGTCGAGAACGATCATGACGATCAGGAACGGAACCTTGTCAAACGGCGGATACATGTAGCCGAGCAGCACCATGATCGCCAGCGCCTCGCAGGCGATGGCGAGAACCCACAAAACGACCGCGCCGATACGGTACGGAATGGAATTGCCGGAAGAAGGCTTCGCCTCCTTGATGTTCTGCGCGGGCTTTGCCTCCGCGGCAGGCTTCTTGGCAGGCTTTTTCTCCTCAGCGGCGGGCTTGACCTCCTGCCCGTCGGAAGCGCGAACGATTTTTTGTGCCATATTTTTCCCTCCAGATTCAAAATATAGGAGATTAGCTGCTTCTATTATCTATATCCAGTGGTTTTTTGTCAATAGGTTTGTGAAAAAAAGGGAGGATGCGCCGAATCCTCCCCTTGTTCTTTATTCGTCTTTTCCGCAGGTGTCCGCGATGATAAAGCGCGGGCGATCCTTGATCTCCTCGTAGATATTGCCGACGTAGTAGCCGATGATGCCGAGACTGATCATGATGAGGCTGCCGATGAACAGCAGCAGGATGATGACCGTCGTGAAGCCGCCGAGGGCGGTGCCTGCGATCTTCTGCACCAGCGCGATGATCCCCATGACGACCGATACGATCAGCGTCACGACGCCAAGCGCCGTCACGATATGCAGCGGCACGGCAGTAAACGCCGTGATATTGGACAGGGCGTACTTGACGAGCGACCACGTCGACCACTTGGACTCGCCCGCCATGCGTTCGCGCACCTCATAGGAGACCTCGGTGGTCTTGAATCCGACCCAGGAGGACAGCGCGCGGAAGAACGCCCGCTTTTCCCGCATCGTCAGAATGACGTTGACCGCCTTGCGGTCGAGGAGCTTGAAATCGGAGGCGCGTGACATGTCCACCTTCGTCGCGCGGCTGATGAGCGCATAGAAGAGCTTCGCAAATGCGCGGTGCAGGACGCTCTCCCTGCCGCGGTCGGACTTGACGCCCTCGATGACCTCATAACCCTGCTCCCAAAGCCTAAACATCTCCACCAGCTTTTCCGGCGGATGCTGCAGATCGCAGTCGATGACCGCGACGCAGTCGCCCTTCGACTGGCTCAGACCGGCAAAGATCGCCGCCTCCTTGCCGAAGTTACGGGAAAAATGCACGCCGCGCACCGTCGGAAACTCCGACGAAGCCGCCTGAATCTTCTCCCACGTTGTGTCCTTCGAGCCGTCGTCCACAAAAATCAGCTCATGCGGAATCTCCGCCGCCGTCAATACCTTGCTGATCTCCCTTGCCGCGACGGGCACCATTTCCTGCTCGTTGTAGGCAGGAAGCACAACTGACAGCATGGAACCGCCCCCTTCCCCATTTTCTTCATTTTATTGCCTGCGTCCGTTTTTGTCAACCTTTTGCGTTGCTCCCGCGGCGAAATCGTGCTATACTATCTTTATAAGATTCCCCGAAAGGAGTCGCTTAACGATGAAAAAGGTTCTGATGCTCGGCACCGGCGGCACGATCGCCTCCGGCATGACGGAGAGCGGTCTGACTCCCATTCTGACGACGGAGCAGCTCATTGAGAACGTCCCCGAGGTCACCGAGCTGTGCGACGTGACCTGCCGGCAGCTATTCTGTCTGGATTCAACGAATATTACGCCCGACCACTGGCTGACGGTCGCAAACGCCGTCCGCGAGAATTATGCCAAATACGACGGCTTTGTCATCGCCCACGGCACGGACACGATGGCGTATACTGCCGCCGCCCTGTCCTATCTGATCCAGTATTCCCCGAAGCCGATTGTTCTGACCGGCGCGCAGAAGCCGATCCTGTTTGAGAATACGGATTCCAAGACGAATCTGATTGACGCCTTCCGCGTCGCGGTTTCCGACCTGTGCGGCGTGATGATTGTCTTCAACGGGCGCGTCATTCTCGGCACCCGCGCGAGAAAGACCCACACGACCAGTCTGCAGGCGTTCTCGAGTATCAATTATCCGTCGCTTGCCGTCCTGCAGAACGGTTTTTTGATGGAATACATCCGCCCGACCAGCCTGCCCGCGCCGATCTTTTACAACAAGCTCGATCCGCGCGTAGGACTGATGAAGATGATCCCCGGCGCAGACTGCGACCAGCTGTCGTATCTGCTCGAGCGCAACGACGCGGTGATCGTCGAAAGCTACGGCGTCGGCGGTCTGCCCTCCTATCAGGGCAGCGGCTTCTTTGACGTCATCCGCTCCGCCATCGAACGCGGCAAGACCATCGTGATGACCACGCAGGTGCAGAATGAGGGCAGCAATCTGGCGGTCTACGACGTGGGCTTCCACCTGAAAAACGATCTGCATTTGTTAGAGGCCTACGACATGACCACGGAGGCCGCGCTGGCAAAGCTCATGTGGATTCTCGCGCAGACGAGCGATCCCGCCGAGGTCCGGCGGCTTTTCTGCACCCCGATCTCCCACGACCTGCTGTACCTGAAAGAAGAGGCGTAACCGCCGAAGTATCAAAAGGCGCTGTGCAAACGCACAGCGCCTCAGACTGTCAAAAAAGTCCGTAACCGTCAAAATCAATCAAACATTTTGAGTATTTTGCGCTGATTGATCTTTTTATGTAAGTTCGGCGTTTTTCAAA
>CAJOMA010000048.1 GCA_905235655.1 uncultured Oscillospiraceae bacterium
ACTTACTGCGCAACTTGCCCTCTACCGTACCTATGTACGCCGACGAGTGCAAGTTGCTTGTCTTCCGAACTTTTTGGCAGCCTGCCAGCGTGTCGAAAAAAGGTTTTTCGACACGCTGAAACGGAGCGCTTCCGCGCTCCGTTTTTTACGTTGTTTATTCTTCGATGTCGTCGAATTCCAGCAGTTCTTCGTCGTCCTCTTCCTTGCAGCAGGGCAGGAGCTTCTTGATGTCATCCCAGAAATGGATGAGCCCGACAACGATCGCGCCGAGGACGACAACGCCGCCGACGATCGCCAGAATGGCCTTCAGTGCACTGTTTTGCTTCATAGATAACCCTCCGTTCTGTGTTTGGATTCTTTTACATCTATAGTATACCGCATTTTTGGAATTTCGCAAGTGTTTTTCTTGTTTTTATACGCGAACGATATAATCGCTCTTGCGCTCCGCCTTCGGGCGGAATTCGCCGGTCGGATAGCCGAGGATACAGTGACCGACGCCGATGTAGTCTCCCTCGACGCCCCACTGCTTCAGCAGCGCCTTGCCCTCCTCGGAGGCAAACTCCTCCCTGGCGCGGTGGATCCAGCACGAGCCGACGCCGATCGACCATGCCGCGTTCATCAAATTGTCGATGACGCAGGAGCCGTCCTCGACCGCCGTGAACATGTCCGCCTTCGCCAGAACAATGCAGACCGTCGGCGCGCCGTAGAAGGGCTTTGCCTCGGGATTGCCGAGGATGGCGGCATTCATGCGCTCCAGCTTCGCAATATCCTCCGGCCTCTGCAGGACGATGATCTTAGGCGACTGCTTGCCCATGCCGGTCGCGGCGTAGGTTCCCGCGCGCAGGATCGCCTGCAGGTCTTCCTCCTTGAGCTGCTCGGGCTTGTAGCTGCGGCAGCTTTTGCGCTCTTCCAAGCATTTCAGTACTTCGTTCATAAATAAATACCTCCTTAAATATATCCGTTCATGCCGCGCACCGACACCTCGCCGGTGGTAATTGCGGCGGTTTCCCCGTTTTCCCAGCGCACAAGCAGCGCGCCGTTTTCGTCGATCCCCTCCGCGAAGGCGGGGCTGCGTTCCGTGCCGGAGATGACCCGCACGGGCTTGCCGACGGTGACGCAGGCAGCGGCGTATTCCGCCATCCACGCTTTCTTCTCCGTCAGGAGCGCGGCGTCCATTTCAAAGAGCCGCCGCACCATGCAGCGAGCCAGGTCGTTCGGGTCGATCAGCCTTCCCGTGATTTCCCGCAGGGAAACGGCGATTTTTCGCACCTCCTGCGGAAAACACGCTGCTTCCGTGTTGCAGTTGACGCCGATCCCGAGGATCGCGCACAGCGCGCCGTCCTTCCTGACAAGCTCCGTCAGAATCCCGCAAAGCTTCCTTCCGCCATAGACGAGGTCGTTCGTCCATTTGATCTCCGGCGTGACGCCGCAGCAATCGATGATCGCGCGCCGCACCGCGACCGCCGCCATCGCCGTCAAATGCAAAAGCTCGGACGCGGGCGCGTTCGGCTTGAGCAGAACGGAGAGGTAGACCCCGCCCTCCGGCGAGGAGAAGCTTCTGCCCAGTCTGCCGCGACCCTTGGTCTGTCTGCCGGTGACGAGCGCCGTGCCGTGCGGCGCATGGCACATCCGTTTGAGCGCGTCGTTGGTGGAGTCCGTCTCGCGCAGCACCTGCACCGGAAACGGGCTGTCCGCGAAGGCTTCCTGTCTGAGCTGCGGTATCTGCACAAGACTCCCCCCTTTGCCCCTTTATTGTAAAGCAGTTTTTTGCATTTGTAAACACCTGACCCTTGCGATTTTCAGAAGTTTTCGCTATAATTAGGATACTATGTAATTTGAGAGGTCATTATGAAACACAGGCTGCAGCTCATGCTCCTAACCGCCCTCTTTGCCGCGCTGACTGCCGTCGGCGCGTTTCTGCGCGTACCGCTCGGCGCAGTCTCCTTCACAATGCAGGTCTTCTTTACCTGCATGGCAGGGATCCTGCTCGGGCCCTGCGCCGGCGCGGCCTCGCAGGCGGTCTACGTCCTGCTCGGACTGATCGGCGTGCCGATCTTTACGGAGGGCGGCGGTCTGATGTATCTTGCAAAGCCGACGTTCGGCTTCCTGCTCGGAATGATCCCGATGGCGTTCGCGGTCGGTCTGCTGGCGGACAGGCTGCCCGTTAAAAATCTCCCGCTGCGGCTGGGACTTGCCTGCGCGATTGGTCTGGCGGCGCTCTATGCCGTCGGACTTCCCTATCTTTATTTTTCCCTCGGCGGCGCATGGTCGGTCGGGAAAACGCTGGTCAGCGGCTGCCTGATCTTCCTGCCGTTCGACGCGCTGAAAATCGCCTGCGCGTCCGTGCTCGGCGCAAGGCTCCTCAAAATCCCTTCCATCCTTGCTTTTCGGCGCAAAGAGTGATATAATAATTTGAAATTCGCATTGAAACGGGTGATAACCTGAATGAAAATCGTAATTATCGGAGCTGGCAAGATCGGCTCTACGCTTGCAGATCAGCTTCTGCGCGAGGGGCATGAGATCGTCGTCGTGGACGAGGATCAGAGCGCGCTGGACGCCGTCAACACGATGGACGTGCTGACGATCGCCGGCAACGGCATCTCAAAGGAAACGCAGATCGACGCCGGCGTGCCGGACGCGGATCTCGCGATTGCGGTCATGTCCACGGACGAAGAAAATCTGCTCGCCTGCCTGATCGCGAAGAAGCTCGGCGTCGGCAGCACCATCGCCCGCGTCCGCAATCCGGAGTATTCCTCCGGCATGCGGCTGATCAAGGACGATCTGGGTCTGAGCATGGCGCTGAACCCCGAGCTCGCCAGCGCGGCGGAAATCGCGCGCATTCTGCGCGCGCCGTCCGCAATCAAGATCGACACCTTCTCCCGCGGTCGCGTGGAGCTGCACAAGGTCAATCTCCCGGCGGATTCCCCGCTGAACGGGATGAAGCTCATGGAGCTCGGCAAAGTGCAGTCGGGCGTGCTGATCTGCGCGGTGGAGCGCGGCGAGCATGACGTGTTCATCCCCTCCGGCACCTTCGAGCTGAAGGCCGGCGACCGGATCAGCTTCGTCGCCAAGCCGCGGATCGCCGCGAAATTCTTCCCAAAGCTCGGCATTAAGACGAACCCCGTCAAGCGTATCATGCTGCTCGGCGGCGGACGCATTTCCTACTATCTTGCCAAGCAGATGCTGGAATTCGGCGCGAGCGTCAAGATCATCGAATCCAACGCGGAAACCTGCGACTTCCTCGCCGAGCTGCTTCCCGACGCGAGCATTATCCACGGCGACGCAACGAACGAGCACCTGCTCGCCGAAGAGGGCATCGCCAAGATGGACGCCGTCGCCTCCCTGACCGGCATTGACGAGGAAAACGTCCTCATGAGCCTGTACGCAAGAAGCGTGACGGACGCGAAGATCGTCACCAAGATCAACCGCCCCACCTTCTCGCACATTATCAAGTCGATGGACTTGGGCAGTGTGTTCCACCCGCGCTATATCGCCGCCGACCACATCGTCCGCTTTGTCCGCGCTCTGCAGAACTCCCTCGGCTCCAACGTCGAGACGCTCTATAAGATCGTCGGCAACAAGGCAGAGGCGCTGGAATTCCGCGCTACGGCGAAATCCGCCGTCTGCGGCGTTCCGCTGATGGAGCTGCAGCTCCTGCCGAATCTGCTGATCGGCGCAATCAACCGCAGCGGCAAAATCCTCACGCCCGGCGGCCGCGACACCATCGAGCCCGGCGACACCGTCATCGTCGTCACCACCGTCACGGGTCTGAATGACCTCGACGACATTCTGGACAAGCGGAGAGCAAAAGCATGAACTACAGAATGATCGCCTATCTTCTGGGCTATGTGCTGCTGCTCATCGGCGCGTTTCTGCTGCTGCCCGTGATCGTCGCGCTGATCTACGGCGACGGCGGTCTGTTTGCGCTGCTGCAAACCGCGCTTGTCTGCGCGGCGCTGGGCGGCCTGATGATGCTGCTCAAGCCAAAAAAAGACCGCACGATGCACGCCAGAGACGGCTTTGTGATGGTCTCGGCTTCGTGGATTCTGATCTCGCTGCTCGGCGCGCTGCCGTTTTACCTGAACGGCGCGATCCCCTCCTATCTCGACGCGGTGTTTGAGACCGTTTCCGGCTTCACCACCACCGGCGCGAGCATTCTGACCGACGTGGAGGCTATGCCGCACGGTCTGCTGTTCTGGCGCAGCTTCACCCACTGGCTGGGCGGCATGGGCGTGCTTGTCTTCATGCTGGCGGTCATACCGCTGTCCGGCGAAAGCATTTACCTGCTCAAGGCGGAATCCCCCGGCCCATCCGTCAGCAAGATGGTGCCGAAAATGCGCACCACCGCGCTGATCCTCTACGGCATTTATTTCGCCATGACCCTGCTGCAGATCTTCGCCTATCAGCTCGGCAATCTCTGCGGCTGGGGGGAGATTTCCTTCTTTGACAGCGTGTGCCTCGCCTTCGGCAGCGCCGGTACGGGCGGCTTCGCAGTGCGCAACAGCAGTCTTGCCGACTATTCGTTCTATGTGCAGACAGTTACGACCGTCGGCATGCTCATGTTCGGCGTGAACTTCTCGATCTACTTCTTCCTGATCTGCCGCAAGCTCAAGCTGATCTGGAAGAACACGGAGCTCAAATACTACCTTGCGATCATCCTCGGCGCGATCGCGATCATAACCGCCAACCTCATGCTGACCGGCGGCTACTTCTCCAATGCGCGCGACGCCGTGCACCACGTCTCCTTCTCCGTCGGCTCAATCATCACGACGACCGGCTACGGCACGGTGGACTTCTCCAAATGGCCGGATCTGTCGCGCATCATCCTCGTTCTGCTGATGATCTGCGGCGCGTGCGCTGGCTCCACCGGCGGCGGTCTAAAGGTCAGCCGTATCGTCATTCTCGTCAAAACGGCGCGCAGCGAGCTGCGGCATCTGCTGCACCCTCACAGTGTCGAGGTCATGAAGATGGACGGCAAGCGCGTTGACCGCGAGGTCATCCGCGGCACCTCCGCCTACCTTGTATTCTACATTCTGATTGCGGTGCTCTCCATCGCATTGGTCTCGATGGACAATTTCGGCAGGACCGACACCTCGGTGACCGCCGTCATGGCGACGCTCAACAACATCGGTCCCGGCACCACGATCCTGATCGGTCCGAGCGGCAACTACGCCGCGTTTTCCGCCCTGTCGAAGGTCGTTCTGATCCTGGACATGCTCTTCGGCAGACTGGAGCTTTTCCCCATGCTGATCCTGCTCCGCCCGTCCACGTGGCGGAAGCACTAAAGAATGAACTGCGCCTGACGGCGCATGAATTGACCTTCGGTCATGCATTGCACTTCGTGCATGAATTGCCCTGCGGGGCATTAGGAGCGCAATTCAATTCATGAAGCCGAGGGCTTCAAATCATGCCGCGTAAGCGGCAATTCACGACGGCGAACGCCGTCAATTCATAGAAAAGAACTGCTGCGGCTGCAGCAGTTCTTTTTATAATTTATTGGCTATTGCGCGTTTTCATCAATTGGCGCATGCGCGCGGCGTGATCCAGCTCGCGCTTTCGGATGCGCAGGGTCTTCGGCGTGACCTCCAGAAGCTCGTCGTCCGCGAGGAATTCCAGACACTGCTCCAGCGAGAACACGCGCGGCGGCGTCAGGCGGAGCGCCTCGTCCGAACCGGACGCGCGCATGTTGGTCAATTGCTTTTTCTTGCAGACGTTGACCGTCATATCCTCGTTTCTCGAGCAGATGCCGACGACCATGCCGGCATAGACCTCGGTGCCCGGCACGATCAGCATCTGACCGCGCTCCTGCGCGTTGAACAGACCGTAGGAGCACGCCTCGCCCGTTTCAAAGGACACGAGCGATCCGGTCTTGCGGCGCTCGATCTCCCCCTTCATCGGAGCGTAGGAATCCAGCACGGAGGACATGATGCCCTCGCCGCGGGTATCGGTCAAAAATTCGTTGCGGTAGCCGAACAGTCCGCGCGACGGGACGAGGAATTCCAGACGGTAGCGGCTGCCGATCGGCGTCATGGAGACGAGGTCGCCCTTGCGCTTGCCGATCTTCTCGATCACGCTGCCCATCGACGCCTCCGGCACGTCCGCGACCATGCGTTCGATCGGCTCGCAGAGCTTGCCGTCGATCATCTTGGTCAGAACGCGCGGGGTGCTGACCTGAAATTCATAACCCTCGCGGCGCATTGTTTCAATCAGAATGGAAATGTGCATTTCGCCGCGACCGGCGACGTTGAAGGCGTCCGTGCCCTGCTCGGTCACGTGAAGCGAAACGTCCTTCAGAAGCTCGCGCATCAGACGGTCGCGCAGGTTGCGGGAGGTGACGTACTTGCCCTCTCTGCCCGCAAACGGAGAGTCGTTGACGGAGAAGGTCATCTCGATCGTCGGATCGGAGATCTTCACGAAAGGAAGCGGCTCCGGCTGATCGGTGGCGCAGATCGTTCTGCCGATCGTGATGTCAGACATGCCGGAAAACGCGACGATCTCGCCCGCCGATGCGCTTTCGATCGGCTTGCGGTTCAGTCCGTCAAACTCATAGAGCGCGACAACCTTGCCCTTTTCCCGGTGATCGGGGTCGTGGTAGTCGCAGATCGTGACCTCCTGATTCTGCCGCAGCGTTCCGCGCTCGATTCTGCCGATGCCGATCCTGCCGACGTAATCGTTATAGTCGATTGAGGAAACGAGCATCTGCACGGGCGCTTCGGGGTCGCCGTCCGGCGCGGGGATATAGTCCACGATCGTGTCAAAGAGCGGATTCAAATTCACGCCGCTCTCATTGGGGCTGTAGCTCGCGACACCCTGACGGGCGGAGCAGAACAGCGTCGGCGACTCAAACTGCTCATCGGTCGCGTTCAGATCGAGCAGAAGCTCCAGAACTTCCTCCATGACCTCTTCGATGCGGGCGTCCAGACGGTCGATCTTGTTGACGACCACGATGACCTTATGCCCCAGCTCCAGCGCCTTTTGCAGCACGAATCGCGTCTGCGGCATCGGACCCTCCGCAGCGTCAACGAGCAGGATGACGCCGTTGACCATTTTGAGGATACGCTCGACCTCGCCGCCGAAATCGGCGTGACCCGGGGTGTCGACGATGTTGATCTTCGTGCCCTTATAATGCACCGCGGTGTTCTTTGCCAGAATGGTGATGCCGCGCTCCCGCTCCAGATCGCCGGAGTCCATGACGCGATCCACCACAGCCTGGTTTTCGCGGTAAATGCCGCCCTGCTTGAGCATTTCGTCGACCAGCGTTGTCTTGCCGTGGTCAACATGGGCGATAATCGCAATATTTCTGATGTTTTTCTGTTCAGACATGGAGTACAATCCCTTCTGCGCGGTCTGCCCGACCGCCGTCTAATATCTTATCCACAATCAAGTAATATACCATAAAATCGCCGTTTTCGCAAGAGAAAACGGCGATTTTTCCGCAGAAAAGCAGCGCAGTTTTTAACTGCGCCGCTTTTGTCGGATATTTGTTTTTCTAACGCCTCTGCCGATCAGCTCAGCTTGTAGATTGTCAGCTCGCCTGAGTAACCGGAAGTGGTTGCGTTGCTGGTGGAGTACGCGCGGAACTGGAGCGCGCCGCCGTTGTCGCGGAAAATCAGACCGCGGACGGTAGCGGTGTCAACCGTGGAGGAGACGAGGAAGCTGGAGGTTCCCTCGCCGACATTCGCGGTGAAGTCCACGCCTGCGTCAGCAAGCTTCAGAGAGGTGGAGGACGTCCAGTTAATGTACTTGCCGTCCTTGTTCTTCAGAACATAGGTGCCGGCAGCGGAACCCGCGGCGACTTCCCAAACGACATCCGCATCGCCGATCACCGCCTGCTTGCCGCTCACGGTAATCTCCGCCGCTGCAAGGGCATTGTTGATGCCGGTGTCGTTCGCCATCGCGTAGTACTTGCCGTCATATTCCGCAACCAGGACGATCTTGTCGCCTGCCTTGAGCGCATCGGCAACGAAGTAGCCCGTTTCTTCGCCGACGGGCTCGGTCGGAGCGACGGTCGGCTCAGTCGGAGCGACGGTCGGCTCAGTCGGAGCGACAGTCGGCTCGGTCGGAGCAACAGTCGGCTCGGTCGGAGCGACAGTCGGCTCAGTCGGAGCGACAGTCGGCTCAGTCGGAGCGACAGTCGGCTCGGTGGGCGTTTCGCCGCCTTCAGTGAGCTTGTAGATGGTCAGCACGCCGGAATAGCCGGAAGCAGTTGCGTTGCTCATGGAGTAAGCGCGGAACTGGAGCGCGCCGCCGTTATCGCGGAAGATCAAGCCGCGAACGGTAGCAGTACCAACCGTGGAGGCAACAAGGAAGCTGGAGGTTCCTGCGCCGCAGGCGGCGGTAAAGTCCACGCCGCTGTCGGCGAGCTTCAGAGAAGTGGAGGAGGTCCAGCTAATGAACTTGCCGTCGCTGCTCTTCAGCGTGAAGGTGTCTGCTGCGGAGCCGGCAACGAGCTCCCAAACGACTTCGCTGCCCGCGGAACGGACCGACTTGACGTCAACGGTGTCACCGGAAACGGTGACTTCCTGTGCGGCAAGCGCGTTGCCGATGGTGGAAGCATCGTTGGACATTGCATAGTACTTGTCGTTGTATGCCGCAACCAGGACGATCTTGTCGCCGGGCTTGAGAAAATCGGCAACGACGAAACCCTCGCCGCTGACGGGCTCGGTGGGAGCGGTGGTCGGCTCGGTCGGTGCGACAGTCGGCTCGGTCGGAGCGACAGTCGGCTCGGTCGGTGCGACAGTCGGCTCGGTCGGAGCGACAGTCGGCTCGGTCGGTGCGACG
>CAJOMA010000049.1 GCA_905235655.1 uncultured Oscillospiraceae bacterium
AGAGATTGACCAGCGCCGCCGCCATCGTCTCATGCAGTGGCGCCTCGTTGCCGACGGCGCGGTAGCCGCGCTTGTGCAGGCTGACGCCGGAGGTGTCGAGGAAGACCTCGCAGACGTCCTTCATGATGGAAAACCGGAGCTGATAGGTCGCGCCGGTCTCCGGCAGCCACGTCACGCCGTATTTTGCGCCGAGGCGGTCGACCGCCGCCTTTTTCGCGATGGACTGGCAGTCGGGCACGCTGTGGAGCTGTGAATCCAAGCTGTAGCCCTTGACGGGAAACGCGCCGTCGTTCGGAATGAAGCGTTCCAGCTCGATCGCCTTCACGCCCTGATAGAGCTCCTCAAAGCTCTTGGCGGGAAAGCGGGCAAGCAGGATCATCACGCGCTCGCCCATGCGCAGGCGCACGTTCGCCCGCGCCATCGCCTCAAAATCGCCATCGAAAAAAACGCGGCGATCCTCCACGCGGACGTTTTCCATATTCATGCGGCGCAGCTCGTCGCCCACCAGACCTTCCAGTCCGAACAGGCACGGCACCGCCATCGTCATTTGTTCCATAGGCACCTCGATCCACATTCTAAAACTATTATATAAAATGTTCTCTGTCATTGCAATGAAAAATATCCCGTTTCGACAAAAAATCCCGCAGACAGTGAAGCACAATCCTTTCAAAATCGCGTCCACGTCATTGCAAGGTCGCACAGTCTATCTTCTGCGTCATTGCGAGGTGCAACGCGCCGTGGCAATCTGTGCCTGTCGGTGTGGGGCACTTTCTCGTAATGCGCCACGCAGCACCATCATTCTGTCATTGCCCGACTTGCTCGGGCAATCTGTGCGTAGCGATATGTGACACTTTCCCATAAAACGGCACAAATACCATGCCAGCAACGGATAGATTCCCTGCCTGACTGCGTCAGGCGGGAATGACATGATTGGTGGGTTTTCCGTGAATTACGATAAAAGCCATAAAGCTGCAACGGAAAGATTGCCACGCCACCTCACGGCGAAAATAACGCCACTGACGCTTCGGGGCGATATAAAACGAGGCTGCCTCGTGATGAGGCAGCCTCAATAAATGCAATATAGTCAGATCAGCAGACAGATCAAGCCGTTCGCGCCCTCGTTGATGATCTTCGTCAGCGCGTCCTTGAGCTTGTAGCGCGCGTCGTCCGGCATGCGGCGCAGCTTGGTCGTCAAGCCCTCGTTGACCAGCTCGAATACGGATTTACCGAAGATGTTGCTGTCCCACAGCTTCTCCGTATTGCCCTCGTACTCGCCGAGCAGATACTTGACCAGCTCCTCCGACTGCTGCTCGTCGCCGACCATCGGACTGATCTCGGTCTGAATGTCCGCGCGGAGCAGATGGATGGATGGCGCGCTCGCTTTCAGCTTGACGCCGTAGGAGTTGCCCTTGCGAACGATCTCCGGCACCTCCATGTGAAGCTCCTCCGCGCTCGGCATGACGATACCGTAGCCGGTGGCGCGCACCTCCTCCAGCGCGGCGGAAATTTTATCGTACTGCTTTTTCATCTCCGACAGCGCGGTCAGCAGCGACAGAAGCTGTCCGTCGTTTCCGATCTCGAAGCCCGTGCGCTGCCCGAGAATCTGATAGAACAGCCCTTCTTCCATGTCCAGTTCGCAGGTGACCGTCCCGCTGCCGAGGTCGATGGACAAAATGCGGTAGCCGCAGACGTCCTCCAGCTCCGCAACGCGGGCGACGGCAGGCTCCGCCTCGGCAAGGCGGGAGATCGCCTCTGCGTTTGTGCGCAGGGCCTGATACAGCGCCGCCTTGAGCGGATGATCCAATTCCAGCGCCTGCACCCACGTGGGCAGGAACACCCGCATTTCCCGCATTGGAAAGGCGTAGAGCAGTTCTTTCAGCAGAGCGTTCAGCTCCGCCTCCTGCATCGCCTGGCAGTCCGCCGTCATTGCGCTGACGTGGAAGGTCTGTGCGATGTAGTCGCGCAGCGCGAGCGCGTCCGCGCCGTTCGGCTGCGCAGAGTTGACAAGCACCAGAAACGGCTTGCCCGTTGCCTGCATGTCGCGGATGGCGCGTTCCTCGGCGGCGATGTAGTCGCTGCGGGGAATGTCCGTCACCGTGCCGTCCGTCGTGACGACGACGCCGACGGTGCAGTGCTCCTCCATGACCTTCTTCGTCCCCAGCTCCGCCGCCTCGGTCATCGGGATCTCCTCGTCAAACCACGGCGTCGTCACCATGCGCGGCGCGCCGTTCTCCGTCGCGCCGATCGCGCCGTCGACCATGTAGCCGACCGAGTCGATCAGCCGCACGGACAGCGTCGCCGTGCCGTCCGGCGTGATCTGCACGGCTTCCTCCGGCACAAATTTCGGCTCGGCGGTCATGATCGTCTTGCCCGAGCCGCTCTGCGGCAGTTCATCCTTTGCGCGTTCGCGCTGATACAGGTCATCAATGTGCGGGATGACCAGCACCTCCATCAGCCGCTTGATAAAGGTCGATTTGCCCGTGCGCACCGGCCCGACAACTCCGATATAGATGTCTCCGCCCGTGCGCTCGGCAATGTCGGCGTAGAGATTACTCATAAACACAGCCTCCCCCAAAGTCTCGTGCTACATCGTATGCACGTTCGGGGGAGGCTATGCGCTATAATTTGGACGGGTTATTCCGTTCGCCGATCATATTCAATTAAGTCCGCTGCGGGAACGAGCGGCATGCCGCGCACGCTTATGCCGTAATCGGCGAGCAGCCGCCTCACGGCAGGATCGTCTGGCAGGCGTTCGACCGTCAGAAGGCGCTTGCCCGCCGCCCGCGCGAGGCTGACCGCCTCGCCCAGCAGCTGCTCGGAAAGCTCTCTGTCGCGGTACGCCGGCAGGATTGCAAGCCCCTGCAGCAGCGCCCGTTCACCCGGCAGCAGTTCCAGCGCGACCGCGCCGGTCGGGCGGTCGATAATCATGGAAATCCGCACGATCTGTCCCTTGACGTTCAGCTCCCGCAGGAGATCGGTGTCCTCCGGCGCGGGGTCGCGGTACCACATATTGAAATCCCGATGATCGCCGCCGCGCCACCACTCCTGCCTGCCGAGCGTTGATATTTCATGCGGGATATGCGAATCGTCGTTTAAGTATTCGAGCGTGTATTTCCCGTTCTCGTAAATCAGCTTCGTTACGGCGGTGTTCTCGCTGTGCCCGAGGTTGTCTTTGTCAGGGAAAAAGAGGGTCTGCAGGACGCCGCGCATGACCATGCCGTGTGAGAAGATCGCGACGGTCTGCCCGTCATGCCGCCGCGCGGCTTCGCCCATCGCCTCCAGAAACCGCCCCGTATAGTCCGCGAAGCGTTCGCTGCCCTCGACGTGCCAGTCGCGCGGACGGCGGGTAAAGGCGCGGTTGCGCTCCGGATCGCTGCGGTCGAGCCAGCCGAACGGGAGATTTTCCCAGCAGCCGCAGTATAATTCACGAAATCGCCTGTCTTTGTTGAGCGGCAGATTCTTCGGGATATGGATCGCGCCCGCCGTGCAGCAGGTGCGACTGAGGTCGCTGGCATAGACCGCGTCGATCGGCACGTCTTCAAACCGCCGCTGAAGCGCCGCGATCTGCTTTCTGCCGTTGGGCGTGATCATGGCGTTGTAGTGCCCCTGCAGGCGGCGGAAGACGTTGCCCTCCGCCTCGGCATGGCGGATCAGGTAGATCGTCGTCATAGAATGACCACGTTTTTCCCGATATCGGCTTTCATCTTCAGCGCGGCAGCCTCGGCATGATCGAGGTAGTCCGTGCCGTCGCTGTCCGTTTTCTGCCAGGCGCAGATGATGCTCCGCGAGGCGGCGATGATCGCGCCGTGACCGAAGCGGTCAAAGGCGAACTGCACGTTCTTCGCCGTGCCGCCCTGCGCGCCGTAGCCGGGCACGAGGAAGAACAGACGATCGTACTTCTCGCGCAGGAGCCGCATGGTCTGCGGATAGGTCGCGCCGACGACCGCGCCGAGCTCGGAATAGCCGTATCTGCCGAACAGGTCGGTGCTCCAGCGCATCGTCAGGTCTGCCATCGCGGTGTAGATCACGCGGGCGCCCGACAGAAGGTCCTGCACCTCGCGCGAGGACTTGTTCGAGGTCTTGAGCAGAACAAAGACGTTCTTCCCGTCGTGCTTGCAGTACGGCAGGAAGGGCTTGACGCCGTCGCTGCCCAGATAGGCGTTGACCGTCAGCGCGTCGCAGTCGTAAAGCTTATGCGCCGTCTCGCCGACCGAGATCGTACCAAACATCGCCTGCGCGTAGATTTCCGCCACGTTGCCGACGTCGCCGCGCATGGAGTCGATCAGGACATAGTAGCCCTTTTCCTTGGCATAGCGCGAAATTTTCTGCATCTGCGTGATGCCGTCCGCGCCGAGCGCCTCAAAGCACGCGCTCTGAATCTTGACCGCCGGCACAATGCCGCACAGACGGTCTAAAAGCTCCGTGCAGAAGCGATAATACGCCTCCGCCGCGCCGCGCAGGGTCTGCCCATGCTCCTCAAACGCGTCGCGCAGGATATGCTGCGGCAGAATCGGAAGATAGGGGTCCAAACCGACCATAACCGGGTTTTTCATTTTTCGAATCTGTTCCTGTAAAACATCAATCGACATAACAGTGCCTCCAATCATTCTTTCTGTTTTCATTATACCATAACTTCCGACCGCCGCAAGAACGGATTTGCCGAAATCCGATATTTTTCTCCCGATCGGACAAACTAAAGAAAAATCGGCAAGAAAGGAGGCGCAAATATGAAAGTAAAGACGTTTCTTCTGACGCTCGGCGTCGGCGTCGTGGCAGGCGGCGCGATCGCCCTCATGCTCCCGCCGCAGTCTCCGGTGAGAAATACGGTGCAAAAGGCGGTCGACAGCATGGAGCATTCCATGTCAAGCATGATGCAGTAAGCTGTTTCCGGTTTCGATCGCGTCATTGCGAGCCCGCTCTTCAAGCATGCTCCATGCGTCATGCTCCATGCGTCATGCTCCATGCGCAATGCTCCATGCTAAAATATCCGCGTCATTGCAAGCAGCAGCCCCGCCGCGTCATTGCGAGCAGCAGCCTCGCCGCGTCATTGCAAGCAGTAGCCCCGCCGCGTCATTGCGAGGCTGACGAAGTCAGCCGTGGCAATCCGTCCGTCACAGGTATGGCATTTGTGTCGTTTTCACGATAACCCCACCTGCTGTGTCATTCCCCGCCGATGTAATCGGCGAGGGAATCCGTCCGTCGCAGGTATGGCACGTGTATCGTATTTCTGTAAAGTGTTCCATGTCGGTACGGACAGATTGCCCACGTAAAGCGGGCAACGACAGAAATATGGCGGTGCGCAGCGCATTACGAGAAAGTGTCCCACACTGATTGGCACAGATTGCCGCGGTCGCTGCCGCGACCTCGCAATGACGCGGCAGGAGTCGGCGCGGACTCGCAATAACGCGGAAGGCAGCAATACCGGAAAACAAATATCGCAACCGCGATAAGCCGTGCCGCAGATCGTAACGCGCAAAAATCACTCGCAAAAATGCAAAAATACCCCTTGACAAACAAAGTATCATTCGCTATAATAACCCCTGCTACGGACGATTAGCTCAGCTGGCTAGAGCATCCGCTTGACGTGCGGAAGGTCATAGGTTCGAGTCCTATATCGTCCACCACCGATCCCCTGATCCAGAAACGGACCAGGGGATTTCTCTATCATGGCGGAAACCCTTGATTTTACAGGGTTTCTCCGTTGTTTTAATGTCTCAATGCGTGCGTGAATTCGATTGCTTCTTGCTCGAAAAGCGGCTGATTCTTTATTTTACCCAGATTTTACCCATAAATCGTTACGCAGGTACGGTAGCAGCAGGCAGACCGGCGATCCGGATCGGCGGCGGCGCAGTCCCCTGCTCCGCTTCCGTTCGTCCGGCTTTGGCGTTGACCGAACGGATAAAAATCTCCAGTTTCTCCGCGCTCTGCTGCCGCATCTTCTGGCTGACGTGACCGTAAACATCCAGCGTGAACGTGACCGTTGCGTGACCGAGATTCTCCTGCAGCGTTTTGATATCCACGCCGCTTTCCAGGCAGACGACGGCGTAGGTATGCCGCAGATCGTGGACTCTGGCTTCCGGAACGCCGATCTTGGCTGCCAATCGCTTAAAGCAGTCATACACTGTTCGATGTGAAAGATAGCCGCCGAACGGGCCCGTAAACACCAGACCGGTTTCGGTCCATTTGTCGCCGAGCAGCGTCCGCATCTCATCCTGCTTCTGCTTATGCGTGCGGAGCAGTTCCGCAACGCTCGGCGCCATCGGGATAATGCGCTTTTTGTCGTTCTTCGGCGGGACGATCTTGGTCTTGCCGCTCTTGATGCTCGCGCCGTTGAGCTGCTGCTTGACAAGGATCGTACCGTGTTCAAAATCCACGCAATCCCACGGGAGTCCCAGCAGTTCTCCTTCCCGCATTCCGGTAAATAGCGCGACCTGATACAGATATTCGTGCGGATGTCCGGGTAGGAGCTTCAGGAATGCCGTGATCTGTTCGGAAGTCAGCGGATGGATCTCCTTTCGGACGATCCTGGGAAGAACGCAGCTGTCTGTCGGATTGATCCGCAGCATGCCGATCCGCACCGCCTGTTGTAAGGCGCGGTGGAAAATGCCGTGGACGTTTTTGACGGATTTCGCGCTGATCGGGCTTCGATTTGGGTCCCTTGGCCGCACCAGCTCGTTATAAAACCGCTGCACCATCGTGGTCGTCAGCTTATCCAGTTTGACTGCGCCGACATACGGGACGATATAGAGGCGGATCGACTGGCGGTAAAGCGATGCTGTGGATTCCTTCACGCCCAGCAGATAATCCCTTGTCCACGTTTCCAGCCACTGCGCAACTGTCTGATTGCTCGGTGGGATATAGGTCTTTTCATCCCGCTGGCAAAGTGCCTTATTCAGCTTTTCCCGCACTTCTTTTTGTGTGGGAGCGGTGATCGTGCGATGGATCGGTTTCCCGGTCTTGGGATCGACGCCGTCACAAAAACGCGCCTCCCAAAAGACATGTTTCGAACCGTCTTTTCTTGTATAAGTTCGTTCTCTGATGCTTCCGCGTCCGTAGACGCTTCGCTTGCTTGTAATACTTCTGTATGGCATCTATAAATAACTACTCCTTTCTGCGCCACACAGAACATATCTCTATTTATATGTTACAATGTTTGTGTGGCTTTGTCAAATCCACAAATGCTTCACTCCTTTCTTATTGTGCCTGCTTTTCGCGGGCATTTTGCATTATCTATCGCCGTGTTCTGCTCGGTAATGGCGGTTGCGGTGGTCTTGACGGCTGACGGCGGCCTCGGCGGCTTCTCGCTCTTTGACGGTCTGCAGCATGTCCTCCATCACGACCGGACCGAGTTCGCGTTTCACCAGCTCGTATTCCCGCAGCTCGGATTTCATTTCTTCGTTTTCTGCGTGTGCGGTTTCCCATCGCCGCTTCAGAATATCGCGGTCACGAGAGGCGGCCTCAAACTTCTTCTGCCAGTCTTAGACTTTGGCGCGCAGTTCCTGCACCGTGTGCCAGAGCGACAGCGCGACCTTCCACAGTTTTTGGATGATCGGCTTGGCTTTCTTCTCGCGGTAGTGGCTTGCGTATTCCACCGTGGTCGTTTTGGGAATCAGGTCTTCGGGCCTGCCGAGATGCTCGGCGACGAATCTCTCCGCGTCCTCTACCTGCGGCTTCAGCTGGTCCAGACGCTTCTGCTTCTGCTCGATCTCTTTCTCGACGGCGTACTTTTCTTTTCGCACTTGGGAGAACTCGGACGTTTCCTCTCTGATCTTTTCGTGGATCATTTCAAGACGGTGTTCCTCCCGATCGACCTTGAACTGCGTCACAGTCAAATGTTCCTCACTGCTGCCGCGCTCGCCGCGTTCGATGTCGGTGTAGCCGGCGGCGGCCATGTGATCATAGAACGCATCCTGCAAAACGGAATACGAATGATGCAGGACGGGCTTGCCGTTTTTGTTCAGCAGCGGCTCGCCGTTCTTGTCCAAAGCCGGTTTCGATTCCCACTTCTTCGAGCGACTGACCTGCGGGATGATTTCCTTCACGGTGCCGATCAAAGCCGGGTCCTTGCAGCGCTTCGACCAGAGTTTTTTCTTCTCTACCACCGGCACGTAGACGACGTGCATATGATAGTGAAAGACGTCCTGTCCCAGCGCGTCGGACATCGCGCGATTGCGCTCGTCGGCGTGCATCACGGCGGAGAGGATATACTGTTCGCTGCCGACAATTTCGATCGCGGCCTGATAGGCGTCGGCATAAAACTGTTTCGCGAATTCATACCCGCCGTGATTGAAAAAGTAAGCGGAGTTGACGTCGAAGATCAGTTCGCACATCTTTGTTGAGTTTGGTTTCAGTCCCCAGGTCGAAATCACTTTTTGTTCTTCCAGCGAAGAAAAGTTCTCGTCGTACGTGCCGACGGGCGATTTGAAATGCACGTTCATCGGCGTCCGTTCGGGAACGATATCCGGATTGGAGTACGACTCTTTTCTGCGCTCGTTGTGGGCGTATGCGCTCTGGGGCGTGGCCTTTTTATCTGCCTTGAGATCGCGGTTTCGGACGAACGTATGATTGGCTCCGTCGTTGCGGGCCATAGGCATCACCTCCTTTGATTTGGAATAGAAAACCCCGGAGAGGCACTTTTGCGAAAGTGTATTAACCCACTATGGTACTTTCATCCTTCGGCTGCAAAGTACCGTGGGCTCTGCGAGGCGGATGCGGGTCGTCGGAGCAAACTTCGCACAACGTCAATCGCTTTTGGCGTTTGCCGTTTCTTCAACTGTGCTGCGTTGCTCCTCCTCTCAAAACCGAAACCGCTTTGCTGGGTTTCGGTTTTGAAAAGACGCGCAGCCTACGCCGAAGAAACGAAGCACAATCTGCTCCGTTTCCCCGGCGCGGGCAGCAAATATATTTGCCGCCCGTTGCCGAAAAACCGCACTGTGGTCTTTCGGCAATCCTCCCTCGGAAGCGCAGCTTCCTTCGTCCGGGCGAGAGACGTCGGGACGAAAAAAGTTTGGGCGCGTCACGGGAGAGATCGTCGAAAAGATTTGCCCGATGCCGGCGGCGTCGGGCAACTTTTTACTGGATGCCGTAGTCGCCGTTGGTATGAGATTCGAGCCACGACTTGAGATTTGCCTTCGTGACCAACAGCCGGGCGTTCACATGCAGCGTCGGAAAATCAGCGCGATGCATCAGATCGTAGGTACTGCTCCGTGAGATACCCAGGAAGTTTTGAACCTCTTTCGCGTTCAGGACATTGGGCAGCGATTCGAAGTTTTCGAGCATGCGATCTCCTCCTTTCTTCAAGATTCTTGTTTTGACATTTGCATCCAAACGGCAGAGAATCCCCTGCCGAAATCTTCGCGGAGCATCCTGCTTTTTCGGAAGCTCCGAGTGTTTGCTCACACGTTTTTGTCCTCGACACCCTGTGTGATCGGAAGTCGTCAGACGGCGGCTTGCGAAGCCGCCTCACGGGAATTGCACCCCTCCGTCGTTCTGACCGAGCTGCCCAATGCTGTGACGCGTTCAAGGCAGGAGTACCATTGTGCCTTCCGACTGTCGTCGCCTTGTCAGTGGCAATCTGACATCTGTGAGCGGATGGATCGCTGTCCCGGTCGGGGTCTCGGCGCTCCGTCTCACGCAGCTCGGGCTTTCGCCCGTCGGAAGGGAAGTATCTGACGAATGAGTATGAAAATGTCAAGGTTCACAGGAGGAAAACGGTTTCCTACTATACGGAGATTTGAGAGGGCGTTTTTACATCCTTTCAGCGACATTTTTTCAAAAGTCCAATTTGATCCCAGACTATCGGTGAAAAGATCCTCCTACTATACGGAGGTTTTTTCGCCGTTTTTATATGCATTTGCCAGAATTTTTTTGCGATTCTCAAATCATTTCGCAGTCGGGGAATAAAGGCCTTCTACTATACGGATAAAAAACAGGCGTTTTTTGAGGGTGTTTTTCGAAAAGTTTACAAATTATTCAAAAATGCACCGTCGCCGGAAAGGGTTTCCCTACTATACGCAGAAAAAACGGGCATTTTGATACCCTACTTTTCGAAAAGTTTACAAAAAGTTCAAAAACGTCCTCCTACGATATGCACAAAAAGCAGGCGTTTTGATCGCCTATCCACCAACAAAAAAATGCAGCGCACAGGAAATTTCTTTCCTGTGCGCTGCGACTGTTTTCAGCTATGGAGTCTCAAGGAATTGCTAATCCTCTGTGAAATAGTGTATTTATTGCCCGTTTTATATCTATGGTATTTATCCCATAGAAGTTGAGTTGCATAGCGTAGATCGTCATTTCCAAGAATGTCAGGTCCAGCAGGGCTAATCCGATAAAGTCTTTGTCAATGTCGCCATGCGCAAAGCGGTTTCTCTGGGTAGCCAGTCTGTTTCCAATATCATTGTAGGAAAACGCTTCTTTATTCAATGAATAAAGATGTTTCCCGAAAATCCCAATAGGATAGATTGTATTTGCCAATTATGGGCATACCAACCTACCGATAATCGGAATTTATGTATGTGAAATATTATGATTTTTTATCATTTTGCAGTAATTTTAAGAACATTTAGCGCATCCATCAAATCGTCCCGCACTTCGAGTCCTATATCGTCCACCAGAAGGGTAGAACAAAAAAGATACCACCCCAAAAAACCCAGGAAATACCTGGGTTTTTTGCATGTCTGGGGATCAAAAAAGTACAGGGTTTTTCCGTAGATGCCAAACCCCCGTTTTTCCCATCATGTAGGACTCGAACTTGCGACTAACCCGTTTTTCGGGTCCTTTGAGGGCTTCGGAAAAAATTTTTCCCGGTTTTCCGGCCAACCTCTTCCCCGCAAACAACAAAATAATGAAAGCAGCAGACAGTTTTTCAGAAAGTTTTTCTGATAATCCTGCCTGCTTTTTTTCATCGCAAATGACTCTGCAGGCTCAACCTGATCCATTTCACAGCATGTTGATCGGGATCTGTAAGAACAACAGACGCCCCGCCTGTTTCTATTTGAAAGCAGGCAGGGCAAGCTGTTTTTGGTTTTAATTTGTTCCGGTCAGCGCAACACCGTTGACGTAGACGGTATAGCCGTTGGAGATAATGTTGGCCGCGTCGCCGTTGAAGCTCGTGATATAGCTGTCGCCGGTGAGCGTCCAGGTGGAGGTGCTGTCCAGCGTAACGCTGACAGTTCCGGTCTCGGTAGAAACCGTAGTGCCGGAGGCGTTGGTGATACTGCCGTCGATGCTGCCCTCGAAGGAGGAGCCTTCGGTCAGATTCAGTGTCAGAGTAGAATCGCTTCCAACCTTGATAACGCCCTTGAGAACTTGCTTGATCGCGTTCAGTGTGGCGATGTTGGAGCCGCCGCTCCAGCCGTCGGCGCAGACTGACAGGAGAATGTTGTCGCTGTCCTCGTTCGTGATCTTCACGTTTTCGAGCGTGATGACCGCGTTGGTGTTAGTCACGTGGAAGACGTGGCCGTTTTTGCTGGTGAGGCTGCCGCCGGTCATGGTGAAGCTGGAGGTGCCGCTGTCCGCGTCGCCGGACATGGACTGGTAGATCATAATGGTGTCAAGGAATGTGGCGTTGCCGTTGCACTTGGTGTTGTTGGCGGTCAGATCGCAGTCGGTCAGCTCGATGGAGTTCACGCCCTCAATGCAGACGCCCTCGGAGAGGTTGGAGACCAGCGTGGCGTTGGCCACGTGGATCTCCGCGGTGGAGTAGATCGCCGGAGAGCCCAGGCCGTTGGACGTATAGGTGCCGCCGTCCACATAGACGGTGCCGCCGCCGCGGTCCGTGCGGATCGGGGCCGAGGAACCGCCGGAGGTGGTCACGTCCAGATCATAGGCGTAGGTGACGCCGCCGCCCGTGGTCATGATGCCGCCGGAGCCGCTGCCCGTGGTGACGATGGTGACGTCCCGGATGATCAGCGTGGTGCCGTTGTCCTCTTCTTCGATACGCGGACGTTCATCCACATCCAGCGGGGCAGAGACAAAGTCCAGCGGGATGCCCAGCTCTACGATTTGAGCGATCTCGTCCGCGGTGGGAGCCACCGCGTTGATCCAGCAGTTGTTGACAACCTCATCGATCTTCTGCAGTTCGAATTCCTGATTTTTGAAGTATTCTATCATACGCACCATCCGAGGCAAGTGAATATAACTGGTTTGCCCATATAAACCTCAT
>CAJOMA010000050.1 GCA_905235655.1 uncultured Oscillospiraceae bacterium
GTCACTGATCCGCCCCGACCTGCTGGAAACGAAAGAACTCTGTGTTGAAATTGAGACAAAGGGCGAATACTGCCGCGGTGCGACGATCGGTCATGACCGCGCGCCCGCGAACGCGCGGGTCAATCTCGGCATCGACCGCGACGGCTTTGCCGATCTTCTGGTCGAAGCGGTTCGCGCTTACGGGGAGGCGAGATCATGAAGAGAATACCCGTTTGGATCGACTGCGATCCCGGCGTGGACGACGCGGCGGCTTTGGTATTGGCAGACCGCCTGCCGGAATTGGAGCTGCTTGGCATCAGCACGGTGGCGGGCAACGCGCCCCTGCCGCTGACCACGGAGAACGCGCTGAAAATCTGCGATTTAATGGGGAAGGGCTACCCGGTTTATCCCGGCGCGGACAAGCCGCTTATGCGTGAATATGAGTGCGGCGAGAGCTTCCACGGTGTTGACGGGCTCGGCGGGGCGAAGCTGCCCGACCCATCCCGCAAGGCGGAGACAATCCCCGCCTGGGACGCGATCTACGAGGCGGCGAAAAACTGCGTCGGAAAGCTGGAGCTGATCACCCTCGGTCCCTTGACCAATATCGCCATCGCCCTTGCCAAGCACCCCGATCTGCCGGACTATCTTTACCGTATTACGCTCATGGGCGGCTCCGCGACCCGCGGCAACTGCACGCCCGCGGCGGAGTTCAACATCCACGCCGACCCCGAGGCGGCGCAGATCGTCTTCCGCAGTCCGGTGCCGAAGGCGATGTGCGGTCTGGAGGTCACGGAGCAGGCGTTTCTGACGAAGGAAGAACTGGATCGCCTCGGCGAAATCGACCGTCCGATGCCGCGCTTCTTCTATGAGGCGACGCCCGACCTGTGGCGCAAGAATACGGCGGTCGGGCAGGGCGGCTGGTGCGTCCATGACGTCTGCCCGGTGCTGTACAGCGCAAGACCGGAGCTGTTTTCCGGCAGGGAGGCGGGCGTGTTCGTCGAAACGCAGTCCGAGCTGACCTTCGGAAAGACCGTCACCGACCTCTACAGCGATAAGAAATTTGACGAAAAAAACACCCTCGTCGTGCTGGACATCGACCGCCCCGCCTTTGCCGCCGTTTTGACAGAGGCGATCACCAAGACCTGAGTGATGGAGAATCGCTGTAAAGAGTACATAGAGCAGATCAAGCGCGCCTATCGGGTGGTCAGTCTGCTTTCCGAGAAAAACGGCGCGCAGGTCGTGCGGCTGCGGCACAAGTCGTTGGAAAAGGATATCATCCTGCGGCATTATCCCGAGCCGATCCCCGCCTATGACGCGCTGCGGGAGCTGCGCCATCCGAATCTGCCGGAGGTGTACGACAGTCTGTATTTTGCCAACGGGCAGATCGTTCTGGAGGAATATGTCGACGGCGTGACAGCGGCTGAGGTGCTCGAAACCGGAACATACACGCCGCGCGGCGCGGCGGACGTTCTGCGCAAGGTCTGCGCCGCGGTCGCCGCCCTGCACAGCTTTGGCATCCTGCATCTGGACATCAAGCCGGAGAATGTGATGGTTACGGCTTCGGGCGAGGTCAAGCTGATCGACCTGAACGCAAGCAAGCTGAAAACCGCCGCACAGAAGCCGGAAACGACCGTCCTCGGCACGATCGGCTACGCCGCTTACGAGCAGCTCGGCATATCCCCCTGCGACGAGCGGACGGACGTGTTCGCCCTCGGTGTGCTGCTGAACGTCCTTTTGACGGGCGAGCACCCCGCGAAACAGTGCGCCGCAGGTCGCCTCGGCAGGATCGTCCGCAAATGCACCCACACAGACCCCGCCGCCCGCTACCAAAGCGCGGCAAAGCTGCTGGCAGCGTTATAACAACAAAAAAGGTCTGCACATGATCGAACATGTGCAGAGCTTTTTTGCGCTTTGTAATCAGTCGTCAACTTCTACATACTCGCCGCTGACGCTGCATTTGATAATTGCGCGCTGAGACTTGCCCCACATACTGCAACTGGAATTTGTACAGGTAAATCCTTCATCAAGTGAACGACCGTTTGTGGACATTTTTTGCCCGGTGTGTTCGCCGGAGAGTGTGCCACAGGTTTCACACTTGTATTTATACGCAAACTGACCGGTTGTTTCGTCATACCATGTTACAACGGCGCCCTTTTCTGCATAAATCGTAATGGTTTCAACGTATTCGGTGTGCGTTCTTTTTTCAGCTTCGGACGGCGTTGCTGCGTCCACGAGACTTTCCGCGTTCTGCGTATATGCGGCTACTTGCGTTGGGGCAGCAATCTCGGTCACATCTGGCTCTACGTCATCAGAAGGCATAGGACTTTCGACGGATGCCTTAGCGCAGCCTGCCAGCAGACCTGTCAGGATCGTAATGCAAAGGATCAGTGCGGTTAACTTTTTCATGTTATTTCTCTCCTCTACTATTTCTTTTTCGAGATATCCGCGAACCTTTTACAAACAAAGAAGAACAATAATTAGCTCAATCAAAAACAATGCAGAACAAAACAACATTTGAAATAAAGCTTTCTTTTTTGCTTCAGGCGTTACCGTCGTGTTGAGCTTTTTTGCGTTTCTTTTCAAACCCAAATATCCCATGATTGTAAACACCACACCAAAAATCGGCCCGTAGCCGGGGATCAATGCATACATAAGAAGCGTCCAATTACTGGGGACAAGACCATAGGTCGGGTCTTTTTTCAGTTTTTCAGTTGTCTTTTGAGCTTTTCCACATTCTAAAATTTTAGTGTTTAGGATACGAAGAACCTCTTCATCCTTTGTTCTTCTCTTTAAATCAATTAGTACATCTTTTGTTTTTTGAATGCTTTCTGACCGTTGCTCCAAGTCCGCAAGAGAATGGGAATTAAACTCGCTAATGTCAAGTGTTGCACAATAAAAAAACGCAAAGCCATCAGCGCCTCTTTCATCAATCCTGTTCCAATCAAGTTCCTGCAAATACTTTGTAAACTTGGTCATTTTAGGCATGGCAATGCTAAGATAACGCTCGCTGATTGCCTTCGCGTCTGCTCTTGCGCTTGCTACGTTAAATATGGAATCAAGTAACGTAGGGCTGTCAGTCGACCGGCCATAATACTGCTTGCCCTGTGTAACGGATCGCCTGAATTCTTCTTCGTTATGTCTTATGTTTTCTTGAATGCTCCTTTGATTATTGCGTTCTAAAGAATTTGAATATGTGCGTTGGGTTATCGCCTGTAATCCCACTTTGTAAACGGTAAACACTGCTTTAATGGCAGCGTTTACAAAGCCATAAAATTCATCGTCATTTTCGCTTCTCTGCCTCTTTGATTGTAACGCGTCTAAAGCGTAAACAAAGGTTGTACCAATACTGCCAGGATCGACTTTTCCCATTGCAATACCGCCATACAGCAATGCCTCTGGGTTATCTGAATCAATTTTTAAAATCTCTTCTGCGATATTGCTGGCGCTTTGCCAATTGTTGCTCCCCATATAACGGGTTAAGCTTTTTAGCATATCGTTTAACTTCGGGCTGTTCTTTGTCAGCGTCTCTTCCACTACGTCAATCAGCAAATTGGAAATATCATCATTCTTGTATTTTATTCCACAGTTTTCGCATTGATAATACTCTTTTGACACCTTAATAATGTTGTTGCCTCCACAGCATTCGCATACAAGTTTCTTCATTTATGTTCTCTCCATTTCATAAAGAATAATCCCGCGTACAGCAGAAATACCAATAAAAGCATAGTATAAATAATGCTTATTGTCAATATTTAATTCTTATGGTATGTTTCAACTCCTGCGGTTTTTCGGTAAAATAGTATGGAAAACGAGGTGAAATGCCATGCAGGAGCTGGACTATCAGGCGATCGGGCGGCGCATCCGGGTCGCGCGTCAGAAACAGAAGATCACGCAGGAAACCCTGGCGGAGCTCTGCGGGCTTTCCACCGCGCATATCGGCCACATCGAGCGCGGCACGCGGACGCCCTCTCTGCAGACGGCGTATCAGATCGCCTCGGCCTTAGAGGTCAGCATGGACTACCTCGTGTTTGACGCGGCGTCTGAGCCGAAGCAGGTTTTGACCGCCATCGGCGCGCGTCTGCAGGGGAAGAGCGAGGCGCAGGTCAAGGCGTTTTTGAGCACGGTCAAGGTCCTCGCGGACAAAATTGACGAGCTTTGATACAATACCAGTATACTTGCATTTTTGCGGCTTGTCCTATGCTGTCAGCATAGAGCAGGCCGCAAATTGTCATTGCAGTGCAGGCCGTCGAAACAGAGCCGCTGTTTGTTGTTCTATGTCATTGCCCGACTTGCTCGGGCAATCTGTGCCTTCCATTGCGGGACACTTCCTGTGACACGAGGTAAAGTCTATCCCTGTTGCGGGCAGATTGCACCCGCAGGGGGTAGGCCGCATCCGTAAGGCGGCAGAGCCGCCAACGGCTGCGCACCCCGCATAGAGCGGGCAATGACAGAACCGGTGGATTTTGCCGTCCACCTGCAAAACGATTGACGGAGCGGTCGATTTATGCTACTCTTAAGCCAATAGAGAGGTGATTCTCATGGCAAAGGATACGGCGCATTTACTGGAAGAGCTGCGCAACTGCGCGGATTTCAGGAGCTTCTACCGCGAAAACGAGGAATACCTGCCGAAGCGCACGCTGGCGGCGGTGCTGCAGCAGCTGATGCAGAAGCACAGCATCAAAAAGTCCGAGGCGATCCGCCGCGCGGAGCTGTCCGAGGTCTACGGCTATCAGATATTCTCCGGGCTCCGTGTGCCGGAGCGGAAAAAGCTGCTTGCCCTCGCCGTGGGGATGCAGCTCGATCTGGAGGAGATGCAGACCCTGCTGAAAACCACCGGCTACGCGCCGTTGTACGCGAAGAACCCGTTTGATTGCATTGTGATCTTCGGCGTCTGCAAGAGGCTGACCGTCGCGGAGCTCAACGACATGCTGTACGACTATGAAATGGAGACGCTGGGATAAATGAAATGTCCGTATTGCGGCGCGGAGCTGCAGGAGAACGCGCGCTTTTGCCTGTACTGCATGAAGTCTCTGCAGGACAAGCAAACGATTGAATCCCCGCAAAGGAAGAAGCGACTTTGGCGGATGGTTTCGATTGCCGCTGCAGCGGCGGTTGCAATCGCCGCAGCTCTGTTTTTCCTGCTGCGGCAGGAAGCGCCTGCGCCGGAAGCGAAAGCAGAATCGACCCAATGGAGCGAAAGCGGGGAAACGCTTGCAGCGACGGTTGAACCGACACAGTGGACCGTAAGCAGCGGGCTGCCGCCGATCATTGACCCGAACACGTTCTTCTTCTCTGCCGCTCAGCAGAGTAAACGTCTGGAGGCAGACGACCTCTGGGAGCCAGCTTCCATGTGGTTTCCTGACGAAACGCGCGCCGTTGTTCCGCTGAATCTGCAGGAAGCAGACTGCCAAGTCCTCTTTTTGGAGGGCGGCAGTACGATTTTTGCTTCCGTTACGAACCTGACCGACGACACGCTTGCGGACGGGCAGCGCATTGCGGATTGTATCACTGCGGCGGTCTATGACGGCATTGCCGACGCGCCTTCGCTTCAAGACGTTCTTCCGGCGGAGCAGACGGAGACTTCTCTGCTTGCGCTGCTGCAGCTCGATGACCCTGCGGATGCGGGAAGGGTGACCTGCGTCGCCCGATGCAGGCTGGAGCCGGTGAGTTACGGCGGCGGGCAGCAGTATCTGCTCTATGAGCTGCGGACAAGAAGCTGCGAAGATGGAATATACTACGATATCTTTCTGTATTTCGGACAGGAGTAAAGCTTATGGAGTTCAAACTGCACGCGCCGTATCAGGCGACCGGCGATCAGCCGGAGGCGATCTCTAAGCTGACGGAGGGTCTGCGCAGCGGAATGAAAGAGCAGGTGCTGCTCGGCGTGACCGGATCGGGCAAGACCTTCACGATGGCGTCCGTCATCGCGAACCTCAACCGCCCGACCCTCGTGCTGGCGCACAATAAGACCCTCGCCGCGCAGCTTTGCAGCGAGTTCCGCGAGTTCTTTCCCGAAAACGCAGTCGAGTATTTTATCTCCTACTACGACTACTATCAGCCCGAGGCGTATATCCCGCACACGGACACCTATATTGAAAAGGATTCTTCGATCAACGACGAGATCGAGCGTCTGCGCCACAGCGCGACGTCCTCGCTGTTTGAGCGGCGCGACGTGATCGTGGTCGCGTCGGTGTCGTGCATCTACGGTCTGGGCGACCCGATCGACTACAAAAACATGGTCATCTCCCTGCGCACCGGCATGGAGAAAAACCGCGAGGAGCTCATGCGCAAGCTCGTCGAAATTCGCTATGAGCGCAACGACATCGAGTTTACCCGCAATACCTTCCGCGTTCGCGGCGACACGGTGGAGATTTACCCCGTCTACTGGTCGGGACGTGCGATCCGCGTCGAATTTTTCGGCGACGAGGTCGACCGCATTTCCGAGATCAACGCCGTAACCGGCGTGCCGGAGCGCGTGGTCAATCACGTCGCGATCTATCCCGCCTCGCACTACGTCGCTTCCCGCGAAAAGCTCAACCGCGCCATCGTCGAGATCGAGGCGGAGATGGAGGAGCGCGAAGCGTGGTTCAAGGCGCACGACAAGCTCTTAGAGGCGCAGCGTATCCGCCAGCGCACGATGTACGACATTGAAATGCTGCAGGAGATCGGCTTCTGCAGCGGGATCGAGAACTATTCGCGGGTGATCTCCGGCAGAGCGCCGGGCACGCCGCCGATGACGCTGCTGGACTATTTCCCCGACGATTTCATCCTCTTCGTGGACGAAAGCCACGTAACCCTGCCGCAGGTGCGCGCGATGTACCGCGGCGACCGCAGCCGCAAGGAAAGCCTCGTCGACTATGGCTTCCGTCTGCCGAGCGCGTTTGACAACCGCCCGCTGACCTTCCCGGAATTTGAGAGCAAAATTCATCAGGCGGTCTATGTCTCCGCGACGCCGGCGGAATTCGAGCGAGAGAGAGCCGCGCAGATTGCCGAGCAGGTCATTCGCCCGACCGGACTGCTCGATCCCGAAATCTTCGTCCGCCCGATCGAGGGGCAGATCGACGACCTGATCGGCGAATGCAACGCCGTGGTCGAGCGCGGCGAGCGCGTCCTCGTGACGACGCTGACGAAGAAGATGGCGGAGGATTTGACGAGCTACCTGCAGAAGGCAGGCATCCGCGTGCGCTATATGCACTCCGATATCGCCGCCTTAGAGCGCATGGAGATTCTGCGCGACCTGCGCATGGCGAAGTTCGACGTGCTGGTCGGCATCAATCTCCTGCGCGAAGGTCTTGACCTGCCGGAGGTGTCGCTGGTCGCCATTCTGGACGCAGACAAGGAGGGCTTCCTGCGCAGCGAAACAAGTCTCATCCAGACGATCGGCCGCGCCGCGCGAAACGCCGAGGGGCGCGTGATCATGTACGCCGACGAGGTCACAGACGCCATGTTCGCCGCCATCAACGAAACGAACCGCCGCCGCGGCATTCAGGACGCCTACAACAAGGCGCACGGCATCGTGCCGAAGACAATCATCAAGGACGTGCGGGAGCTTTTGGAGATCACGCAGTCCGAGAGCGAGGCCGCCCGCGCCGACGGCGTGAAGATGACGAAGGCGGAGCGCGAGCGCGAGATTCTGCGGCTGGAAAAGGAAATGAAGGCAGCGGCGCGCATGATGGAATACGAATACGCCGCCGTCCTGCGCGACCGTATCATCGAGCTGCGAGGGAAGACGTAATGATTCTTCCTGCCCTTCAATGTTGGAGGACGCAGAAAGACAGAAAAATCTATCAAGTCTGTCATTGCTAGGTCGCAGATTCGCGCGGCAGTCCGTAAAACCGTGTCATTGCGAGACCGGTGCGCAACCGGTCGTGGGAGCGCAGCCGTTGGCAGCTTTGCTGTCTTACGGATGCGGCCTACCCCCTGCGGGTGCAATCTGTGCCTATCAGGGTTGGTATCTGCGCCGTTTGTCGACCGCGCCTTCAGATTGTCATTCCCCGAAAGGGGAATCTGTCCCTTGCAGCTATGCCACGTTTACCGTGTCACGGTAAAGTGTCTGTCAACGCTACGCACGGATTGCCGCGCTTCGCGGGCAATGACAGAAATAATGGGTACGATGCGCGATACAATAGAGCGTCCGAAGATTGTGACGGACAGATTGCCGCGCCGCTTTGCTGCTCGCAATGATGCGGAATGGGCGTTTCAGCGCAAATAAACCGGAGCAGAGGACGGTACTCTGCTCCGGCTTTTGCGCGGCATGATTTGAAGCCTTCGGCTTCATGAATCGAATTGCGCCTTATGCTCCGCAGGGCAATTCATGCACGAAGTGCAATGCATGACCAAAGGTCAATTCATGCGCCGTCAGGCGCAATTCATAAAAAAACCCATGTGTACCACACGCCGACGATTTCGCGCAGGAACATCTGGCAGAAATAGATCGGATTGTCCGTGGACGCGGGCACGCCCAGCATATCCAAGCCCGCTTCCTTCGCCAGCAGGGAAGCGCGGGCGAGGTGGTAGGAGCTGGACACGACGGCGGCGGTCTTAGGATGCGCGCCGAACTCCCGCTCGATCAATTCCAAAGAAAAGCGGATGTTTTCCTCCGTGGTCGTCGCCCGCTCTTCCATCCGCAGCCGCTCCGGCGCAACGCCGCGCTCGGTGAGCCACCGATACATGCACAGCGCTTCGCTGATATTTTCCCCGTCGCACTGCCCGCCGGAGAATATAAAT
>CAJOMA010000051.1 GCA_905235655.1 uncultured Oscillospiraceae bacterium
CTTGCCGCGTTCCTGCGCGCCGCCCTCGATCAGAGTCGCCAGCGGTACGCCCTTGCGCGCGTAGAGCGCGCCGATCCCCTTCGGACCGTGGAACTTGTGCGCGGAAAGGGAGAGCAGGTCGATATTCTGTTCGCTCACGTCAATGCGGAGATGTCCCGCCGCCTGCACGGCGTCGGTGTGGAAGAGCACGCCCTTCCGGCGGCAGATCGCGCCGATTTCGGCAATCGGCTCGATCGTGCCGATCTCATTATTGGCGAACATGACCGTCACAAGGCAGGTGTCCTCCGTGATCGCGGTCTCCACTTGCAGCGGGTCGACCAGACCGTTTTCGTCCACGTCCAGCAGAGTGACGGAAAAGCCCTCGGTTTCCAGACGCTTCAGCGTGTGCAAAACTGCGTGGTGCTCGATCTTCGTTGAGATAATGTGCTTTTTGCCCTTGCGCGCGCCGAGCGCCGCGGCGGAGCGGAGCGCCTGATTGTCCGATTCACTTCCGCCGGAGGTAAAGGTGATCTCCTTTGCGGTGCAGCCGAGACAGGCGGCGATCCGCTCACGCGCATCGGTCAATGCCTCGGCGGCAGCCTGTCCTGCCGAATGCAGGCTGGACGGATTGCCGTAAACGCCGTCGAAATAGGGGAGCATTGCGGCGACCGCCGTTCTGCTCATCTTCGTTGTGGCGGCGTTGTCAAGATAGATCATGGTTTTCCCTTCTTATTCTGCAAATAACGCGGTGGAGAGATAGCGGTCGCCGGTGTCCGGCAGGAGGACGACGATGGTTTTGCCCGCGTTCTCGGGACGCTTCGCCAGCTCGATCGCCGCGAATGCCGCCGCACCGGAGGAAATGCCCACCAGCACGCCCTCGCGTCTGCCGATTTCCTTGCCGGTCGCGAAAGCGTCCTCGTTCGTGACGGGAATGATCTCGTCGTAGATCTTTGTGTTCAGCACGTCGGGGACGAAGCCCGCGCCGATGCCCTGAATTTTGTGGGGACCTGCCACGCCGGTGGAGAGTACGGCGGAGGAGGCAGGCTCGACTGCAACGACCTTCACATCAGGCTTTCTGAATTTCAGATACTCACCCACGCCCGTCACGGTGCCGCCCGTGCCGACGCCCGCGACAAAGATATCGACCTTGCCGTCGGTGTCCTCATAGATTTCGGGACCGGTTGTCTCGCGGTGCGCTGTCGGGTTGGCAGGGTTGACGAACTGCCCGGGAATAAAGCTGTCCGGGATCTCGGCGGCAAGCTCCTCGGCCTTTGCGATTGCGCCCTTCATGCCCTTCGAGCCCTCGGTCAAAACGATCTCCGCGCCGTAGGCCTTGATGAGCTGGCGGCGTTCGACCGACATCGTCTCCGGCATGGTGATAATGATGCGGTAGCCGCGCGCGGCGGCGACGGAGGCAAGCCCGATGCCCGTGTTGCCGGAGGTCGGCTCGATGATGACGGAGCCCTCTTTGAGCTTGCCGTCGGCCTCGGCTTTGTCGATCATCGCCTTCGCGATGCGATCCTTGACGGAGCCGGCGGGGTTGAAGTATTCGAGCTTGGCGAGAAGTTTCGCCTTCAATTCGTAAACCTTTTCAATGTGCGAAAGCTCCAGAAGGGGCGTTTTTCCGATCAACTGATCGGCGGAGGTGTAAATGTTAGCCATGATATTTTATCCTTTCATAAATATTATAATGCATTGCAAATCGTTTTTCAAGAAGCGAACGCCTGATCCAGATCGGCGATGATGTCGTCGATATGCTCCGTGCCGATGGAAAGGCGGATCGTATTCGGGCGTATCCCCTGATCGGCAAGCTCCGCCTCATTCAACTGGCTGTGGGTCGTGGTCGCAGGGTGGATCACAAGAGACTTCACATCGGCGACGTTGGCAAGCAGAGAGAAGAGCTTCAGCCGATCAATGAATCTGTGCGCTTCCGCCACGCCGCCGCGAATCTCAAAGGTGAAGATCGAGCCGCCGCCGTTCGGGAAGTAGGCCTCATATAGCGCGTGGTCGGGATGGTCGGGCAGGGACGGGTGGTTGACTTTTTCCACCTGCGGATGATGCGTTAGATATTCGATCACCTTTTTTGTGTTCTCCGCGTGCCGCTCTAAACGGAGCGACAGGGTTTCCACGCCCTGCAGGAGCAGGAACGCCGCAAACGGCGAGATTGCCGCGCCGGTGTCGCGCAGCAGGATGGCGCGAATGTAGGTGACGAAGGCGGCGGGCCCCGCCGCCTGAACGAAGGAAACGCCGTGGTAGCTCGGGTTCGGGTCGGCAATGTCGGGGTATTTCCCGCTTGCCGCCCAGTCGAAGGCGCCGGAATCGACGATGATACCGCCGAGAGTCGTGCCGTGACCGCCTAAGAATTTCGTCGCCGAATGGACGACGATATCCGCGCCATGCTCGATCGGACGGATCAGATACGGTGTGCCGAAGGTGTTGTCCGCGACCAGCGGAATGCCGTGGCGGTGGGCGAGCGCGGCAAGCGCGTCAATATCGGGGATGTCGCTGTTCGGATTGCCGAGCGTTTCTATGTAGATCGCTCTGGTATTGGCTTGGATGGCTGCTTCTACCGCGCCGAGGTCGTGGATATCGACAAAGCTCGCGGTAATTCCGAAGCCGGGCAGGGTGTGGGCGAGCAGATTGTAGCTTCCGCCGTAGATGGTCTTCTGTGCGACGATGTGACCGCCGTTTCTGCCGAGCGCTTCCAAGGTGTAGGTGATCGCGGCGGCGCCGGACGCGAGGGCGAGCGCGGCAACGCCGCCTTCCAGCGCGGCGACTCGCTTTTCCAGAACCTCCTGCGTCGAGTTGGTCAGTCTGCCGTAGATGTTTCCCGCGTCGGCAAGTCCGAAGCGGGCGGCGGCGTGGGCGCAGTCGCGGAAGACGTAGGACGTAGTCGCATAGATCGGAACCGCGCGCGCGTCGGTCGCGGGGTCGGGCGCTTCCTGCCCCACATGGAGCTGCAGCGTTTCAAATTTGTAATCAGACATCGTGATACTCCTTTCGAATCGTAATGGGTGTAGTCTTCGTGCTTAGTGACAACATCGCATTCGACCGAACCGGAAGTTGGAGCGGACGAGCCGTTCTAATGTGTTTTTCATCGTGTTTCCCACCCGAAAATAAAACCTACCTTATCGGTAGGCATATCATAGCACGAATTACCTACCATGTCAATAGGTAATTTGCATTTTTTGGAAAGATTCCACCGGATTGACTTTTTCCCTCGGATTTGCTATGCTGTTATGGGTGATGAAACATGAGTTACGCAGACATTTTATATAAAGAGACCTGCAGGAAAATTCTGACGGAGGGCGTCTGGGATACCGACCGCGCCGTGCGTCCGCACTGGGAGGACGGAAGCCCTGCGCACACGGTCAAATGCTTCGGCGTCGTCAACCGCTACGACCTGCGCAGGGAATTTCCGATCATGACCCTGCGCCGCACCTATTATAAATCCTGCATTGACGAGCTTTTATGGATCTGGCAGAAGAAATCCAACAACGTCCGCGAGCTGAAAAGTCATATCTGGGACGCATGGGCGGACGAAAACGGGTCGATCGGCAAAGCCTACGGCTATCAGCTCGGCGTGAAGCATCAATATCCGGAGGGGGAGTTCGATCAGGTCGATCGCGTCCTGTACGATCTCAAGCACAATCCAGCCAGCCGCCGCATTCTGACCAATCTCTACAATTTCAGCGACCTGCACGAGATGGCGCTCTATCCCTGCGCCTATTCGATGACCTTTAACGTCAGCGGCAACACCCTCAACGCGATCCTTAATCAGCGCTCGCAGGACATGCTGACGGCGAACAACTGGAACGTCGTCCAGTACGCCGTTTTGGTGCACATGCTGGCGCAGGTGAGCGGTCTGGAGGCGGGCGAGCTTGTCCATGTGATTGCCGACTGCCATATCTACGACCGCCATGTGCCGATGGTGGAAAAGATGCTGGAGCTCGAGCCGTATGACGCGCCGAAATTTTATGTAAACCAAGACGTGAAGGATTTCTACGATTTCAAGGTAGAGGATTTCTATATAGAGGGCTATCGGTACCATGAATTCAAAGAGAAAATCCCCGTCGCGATCTGAGGCAGCGCCATGATCGCGATTGTGAACGTGACCCCAAACTGGGGCATCGGTAAAGACGGGCGGCTGCTCGTCTCTGTCAAGGACGATCTCCGGCGTTTCCGTCTGCTGACGCAGGGGAAGACGGTGATTTACGGGCGCAGGACGCTGGCGACCTTCCCGAACGGGCAACCCTTGAAAAACCGCCGCAATCTGATTCTTTCGGGCAAGCGCGGCTATGCAGTCGAGGGCGCGGAGGTCTGCCGCAGCGTCGCCGAGGCGTTGGAGAAAGTCAAGGGAACACCGTCCGACGAGGTTTTCGTAATCGGCGGCGCGAGCGTCTATGAACAATTCCTGCCGTACTGCGAACGCGCCTACGTGACGAAGACCTTCACAGACGCGCCTGCGGACAGCTTCTTTACAAATCTTGACGCACTGCCGGAATGGGAACAGATCTCCGCTTCGGAGGTTATGGAGGAGAACGGAGTATCCTACCAATATGTAGATTATGTAAACCAGAGTGTACAATAGAAAACTGCCGACGGGATTTCCCGTCGGCAGTTTTCGTATATCAGCGAATTTGTTCTTAGAACACGCCCTGCTCCATCATGGCGGTGGCGACCTTCTTGAAGCCCGCAATGTTCGCGCCTGCAACCAGATCGTAGCCCAGACCGTACTCCTCGGCAGCCTCGGCGGAGACGCGGTGGATGGTCTCCATCATACGGTGCAGCTGCTCGTCGACCTCTTCTGCAGACCAGACCAGACGCTCGGAGTTCTGCGCCATTTCCAGCGCGGAGACGCCGACGCCGCCGGCGTTGACCGCCTTGGACGGCGCGACGATCAGGTGCTTCTGCTGACGCAGGAAGTTCAGCGCGTCGTTGGTGGTCGGCATGTTGGCGACCTCGATGTAGTACTTCGCGCCGCAGGCGGCGATCTTTTCCGCGGAATCCATCTTGACGTCGTTCTGCATGGCGGACGGCATCACGATGTCGACCTTGACGCCCCACGGCTTCTCACCGGGGAAGAAGGGAACGCCGAACTTCTCGGCGTAGTCCTGCACGCGGTTGCGGTTGGAGGCGCGCATCTCGACGAGGTATTCGATCTTCTCATCGGTGGTAACGCCGTCGGGATCGTAGACGTAGCCGTCGGGGCCGGACAGGGTGACGACCTTTGCGCCGAGCTGAGCGGCCTTCTTGCAGATGCCCCAGGTGACGTTGCCGAAGCCTGCGCAGGCGATGGTCTTGCCCTTGATGTCCTCGCCCTCATGCTTGAGGACCTCGTTCAGATAGTACACCGCGCCGTAGCCGGTCGCCTCCGGACGGATCAGAGAGCCGCCGAAGGTCAGGCCCTTGCCGGTGAGAACGCCGTTCTCCCATACGCCCTTGAGCCGGCGGTACTGGCCGAACAGGTAGCCTATCTCACGGCCGCCGACGCCCATATCGCCCGCCGGAACGTCAACGTCCGGCCCGATGTAGCGGTATAGCGCGGTCATGAAGCTCTGGCAGAAGCGCATGATCTCCGCGTCGGACTTGCCGGCGGGATCAAAGTCGGAGCCGCCCTTGCCGCCGCCAATGGGAAGACCCGTCAGCGCGTTCTTGAAGATCTGCTCGAAGCCGAGGAACTTGATGATGCCGGGATAGACGTTCTTCTGGAAACGGAGACCGCCCTTGTACGGACCGATCGCGCCGTTGAACTGGCAGCGGTAGCCGGTGTTGGTGTGGTAGGCGCCGTTGTCGTCCATCCAGACGACGCGGAAGGTGAACATGCGCTCTGGCTCGACGATGCGGTTCAGCAGGTCGGCCTTCTCATATTCCGGATGCGCGTCGATGACGGGGCTCAGAGAGGAGAGAACCTCCTCGACGGTCTGGACGAATTCGGGCTCGCTTGCGTGCTTCGCCTTGACGTTTGCAATGACACTTTCAATGTATGCGTTCATTTCTGTTCTCCTTAGAAGTTTTCAATGATGGAAACGATCTCGGTGCCGATGCGCTTCTGCGCTTCCTGGGTCGCCGCGCCGATGTGCGGCGTGCAGGAGACCATCGGATGGCTGTAGAGCGCCTTATTGGCAGACGGCTCGCTTGCCCAGACGTCCAGACCGGCGGCGCGAACCTTGCCGGATTCCAGCGCGGCAAGCAGGGCGTCCTCGTCGACGTTGGTGCCGCGGGAGGTGTTGATGATGCAGACGCCGTCCTTCATCTTCGCGATGTTCTCGGCGTTGATCAGCGCGCCGCCGTCCACTGCGGGCGCGTGGACGCTGATGAAGTCGGACTTCGCCAGCAGCTCGTCCATCTCAACGTACGGAATGCCCATCTGCTCTTCGATGCCGGGAATGTGGAAGATGTCGAACGCGATGACGTCCATGCCGATCGCCTTCGCCATGGCGCCGAGGTGCTGACCGATGCGGCCGAAGCCGACGATGCCGAGGGTCTTGCCCTGCAGCTCGATGCCCTTGCCGTAGGCTTTCTTTTCCCACTTGTCCTCACGCATGGTCGCGCCTGCGATGGAGATGTAGCGGGCGCAGGCGAACATGTGCGCCATTGCCAGCTCGGCGACGGACTGAGAGGACGCCTTCGGGGTGTTGCGGACGGCGATACCGTTCGCTTCGGCATACTTGACGTCGATATTGTCAACGCCGACGCCGCCGCGGATGATGAGCTTCAGCTTGCCGCCCTTGGCTTCGTCGATGTGATTGGCACGGACCTTGGTCTTGGAGCGGACGACGACAGCGTCGAAGTCGCGCAGCGCAGCGCCGAGCTGATCCGGCTCATAGAACTGCTCAACGACCTCGTGACCCTTCGCCTGCAGCGCGGCGATCGCGGACTTGTCCATTCCGTCAGTAACAAGAATACGCATAATTTACTCTCCTTAATAAATTTTCATTGGTGTTTACACACTGCAAGGGCGGCTCTTGCCGCCCTCGCAGAAGTTGACTGAATCAGTGCTCCGCCTCGAATTTCTTCAGGCAGTCGACCAGCGCGATCACGCCGTCCTTCGGCATGGCGTTGTAGATGGAGGCGCGCAGACCGCCGACGGACTTGTGACCCTTGAGGTTTTCGAAGCCTGCCTTCTTGGTGTAGGCGATGACCTCTGCGTCCAGATCGGGATCACCGGTGACGAACGGGATGTTCATCAGGCTGCGGTCTTCGGGAACGACGGTACCCTTGAAGAGCTTGGACTGATCGAGGAAGTCATAGAAGACCTTCGCCTTGTCGATGTTGATCTTCTCCATTTCTTCCAGACCGCCGAGCTTCTTGAGGTACTTGAATACCTTGCCGCAAACGTAGATCGCCCAGCAGTTCGGGGTGTTGTACATGGAGCCGTTGTCGGCATGGGTCTTGTACTGCAGATAGATGGGAAGATCGGTCAGATCGTCACGGATCAGGTCCTCGCGGATGATGACGATGGCAAGACCCGCCGGACCGATGTTCTTCTGCACGCCGCCGTAGATGACGCCGTAATCAGAGACGTTGCAGGGCTTGGAGAGGAACATGGACGACTGATCGGAGACGAGGACGTGACCCTTGGTGTTCGGGAGCTTGTTCCACGTCACGCCGTGGATCGTCTCGTTTTCGCAGATGTAAACGTAGTCGGTGTCCTCGGGGATGTCCAGATCGGAGCAGTCGGGGATGTAGGTGTAGTTCTTATCCTTGGAGGATGCGGCGACGATGACTTCGCCGACCTTTTTCGCCTCGGCGATCGCCTTCTTGGACCATGCGCCGGTCTCGATGTAGACAGCCTTGCCGTTCTTCATCAGGTTCATCGGGATCATGGAGAACTGCAGGGTTGCGCCGCCCTGGATGAAGAGGACCTTGTAGTTGTCGGGAATGCCCATCAGATCGCGCAGATCCTGTTCGGCTTCGTCGATGATCTGCTGATATACCTTGGAGCGGTGGGACATTTCCATGACGCACATGCCGGAGCCTCTGTAGTTCATCATTTCATCGCGAACTTCCTCGAGCACTTCCTCGGGCATGGTAGCGGGGCCTGCAGAGAAATTGTAAGTGCGGTTGTATTTCATATACGGTTTCCTCCTGTATTTTGGGCATTCTGCCCATTTATACTATCAGTATACGCTATTGGGAAGAAATAATCAACCGCAAAAAACGCAAAAAACGGATAAAAAGCTGCGAAAGCCCCCGGATTTGAAAATTCTGTATTTCGTACAATTTTCACGCGGAAAATTGTACTGTTTGACGGCAAAACGCCTGCCCGTCGCGCACGTGCGCGCAGCAGAAAACTACCGTCCATCTCCTTGCGCAGGGGAGCGAATCTCCGTTCGTGTCCGTGTGCGCCGCAGCAAATCCTCATCCATGTCATTGCGAGCCTGCGCCAGCAGGCGTGGCAATCCGTCCTGCGCAGGTATGGCACGTCTGCCATATTACGGTAAAGTGTTCCATATCGATACGCACGGATTGCCGCGTCGCTTCGCGCAATGACACGTTCCGGGAGGCTGCGTGCTATTATACAGAACAGCCGCAGGGGCGAAGAGTCGCCCCTGCGGCGCAGACTGTCAAAAAAAAAGGTAGAGAGTGGGGGAATTCGGAGGGAAAGAAAGTGTGAAAGAAAACCGTCAGGGTTGTCTTTCACGTTCAATAAAGCAGGATTTTCAAACTGATTTTAAGTTTGAAAATCCGCACGCACGAGCGCGTCAAAAAGACTTTTTTGACACGCTCAGCCGCAGGAGCGATGATTCGCCCCTGCGGCGTCTTTTCTGCGTGCCGTGCCATTATTCTCCCCGGTATTTTTTGCGGGTGGCGAGGCCGCCGCGGATGTGGCGCTCCGCCTTGTTCTGATCCAGCACCGCCTTTACCTGCAGGTACAGCGTTCGGTTGCAGTGCGGCAGACGCTCGCTCAAGTCCTTGTGCACGGTGGATTTCGATATGCCGAACTGCTTCGCCGCGGCACGAACCGTCGTTTTGTTTTCGATGATGTACACAGCCAAATCACAGGCTCGCTGCTCAATGTTTTCCCTCATGTGCCTGACCTCCTTCGCTGTGTGTCCGAAACAGCTTATGCGGGGCAGGCGGGGAAGATACCGAAAAAGCCGCAGCGTCATGCCGCGGCTTTTGCAGCTATTGCTTCTTTCTATCACATATACACCAATTATACTGCAACGGCAAAAAGCAAGAGCGAGCCGTGATAATGCGGCTCGCTCCTGAAAAAACCGGAATATCAGCCGGGCTTGCGCTCTTTTCCGTAGAAGAAGGCGGTGACCAGACCGGGGCCGGTGTGCGCGCCGATAGTCGTGCCGATCTGGGAAATGGAAACGGCGCGGAAGGGGCTCTGCGCGCAGATCGCCTCGGCATAAGCCGCAGCCGCCTCCGGCGCATTGCTGTGGCAGACGTAGAGGGTCTGTTCCTCGGGCTTGATTACCAGCTCCTTCGTGAGGTCGCTGACGCGCTTGAAGGCTCTGGCTCTGCCGCGGCATTTGTCGATCGCGCGCAGCTCGCCCTTGTCGTTCAGATTGAGGACGGGCCAAATATTGAGCGTCTTGGAGATGATCAGACCCGCGCGGCTGACGCGGCCGCCTCTGCAGAGGTATTCGAGATCGCCCGTCGTGTAGAGCGCGTTGCAGCCGTGGCGGTAACGCTCGACCGCTGCTACGCATTCGGCAGGAGAGACGCCGTTTGCGCGCTGACGCGCCGCCTCAATGACCAGAATGCCGTAGGACATGCAGGCGCCGAGGGAATCGACGACGTAGATTTCCGCGTCCGGATGCTGCTCGAGCATCAGCGCGCGGGCGTTGACGGCGTTCTGATAGGAGGAGGAGATGCCGCTTCCCATGGCGATATGAATGATCGGCTGACCGAGCAGCGGCGTCCAGAAGGTGAGATAATCTTCTATATTGATCGCGGTGGTGTGAACCTGCGCGCCGTTTGCCATTTTCTCGTAGAACACGGCAAGGTCTTCCTCGTGCATCGTCTCGGCGTAGAGCTGTCCGTCGATTTCGTACTGCATCCGCAGCACATGGATGTCGAGCTTCTGCGCGGCGGCAAGCGTCAGGTCACAGCCGGAATCGGTAGAAAGAATGTAGGAACTCATAGACACTCTCCTTATCTTTGAATATGCATACTTTACCATGCGGCGGTCGCTTCGTCAATCGCAAACGGCGTATATATCTATGGATTATCCGTAGAAATCCATTCTACCGAGAGTAGAGTGGCATTTTATATGAAAAAACTTGACTCTTTTTCTCCAAAATAACGTAGAAAATCGAACATATCGGGACGAGTCGGAAAACACTTGCGCCGCAGGGCGCAACGTGGTAAGATAGGAGCAGACTGACAAAGCGAGGAAGCTGCGCTATGGCAAATATCATCGAAATCACGGATTTTTCCGCGCCGGAGCTGGACGTCTACGCCCGCCTGACGGAGGGACAGCTTAAGAATCGGGCGGAGCCGGAAAAGGGACTGTTTATCGCCGAGAGCCCGAAGGTGATCGACCGCGCGCTCGACGCAGGCTACGTTCCCGTCTCGCTCCTGATGGAGCGCAGGCATGTGAACGGACAGGCGCGGGAGATCGTCGAACGCTGCGGGGAGATTCCGGTCTTTACCTCCGATCTGGACGTTCTGACGCAGCTCACGGGCTTTCAGCTCACGCGCGGCGTGCTGTGCGCGATGCGCCGCAGACCGATCCCGACGGCGCGGGAGGTC
>CAJOMA010000052.1 GCA_905235655.1 uncultured Oscillospiraceae bacterium
CCGGAGGTGGGGTAGGTGGAGTCGGAAATAACGCTGGAATAGTTGTCGTTCAGGATCGTACAGATGTCGTCCTCGCACGCCATGCGGTCGATCATCGTCACGGCGCAGCGCTCGTCCGCGAGGAGCTGACACAGGCAGTCCACCGGATCGAGGCGCATAAGCTCCGCCGCCTCGGCGACGGTCTTGCCGATCAGACGCTGGTACTCCGGCAGGTTAAGCGCGGAGAGCATGATATTGTCCCAGCCGACCATCTGGGCGATGTTGTCAAAATCACGCCGGTGCGCGATCGCCTCGCGCAAAAGATCGCGCTGGGTTTTGTCGCGCAGACGCTCGGATATCGCGTCCACGCCGCCCTTGAGAAAGTCCGGCGGAAGAAGATGCAGAAGCTGGGTCGAGCCGGCGTCGTAGAGGTAGACGTCGCAGGAGATATCCACGCCGTCGGCGCGCGCCCGCTCCATCAATTCCAGAGCGCGCGGGATTTTTGCGTGCCAGTTGCGCCTGCCCATGGCTTTCAGGTGGCTGACATGCATGGGGCAGCGCAGCGCCTTGGCGACGGCGATCATCTCTTCCACGCTGTCGCAGACTCCGTCGCCCTCCTGCCGCATGTGGACGGTGATCGGAACGTCGCCGTCTTTCAAGGGCAGTAGAGCGCGGATGAGTCCGTCCGTCGTGTAGAAGCACTCCGGCGCGTAGCCGAGTCCGAGGGAAATGCCGTATGCGCCGTCCGCGATGCCGCGCTCGAGTTGCCTGTGCAGTTGGCGCATATCGGCGGGTTCCTCCTCGCCGTAGCCGAAGAGGTCGGCACGGACGGTGCCCGCGCCGAGCATCATGCCGACGTTCAGCGGCAGCTTCACCTTCCGCAGGGCGAAAAGATACGCGCCGAGGGATTCGGTGGGGATATCGGGAGCAGGCCTGCCGGTGATCGGCTCGAGATAGTGCAGCAATTCCTCCCTGTGACGCTGCCCGAACGGAACGAGCGACACGCCGCACGCGCCGTTGAGGATGGTCGTCAGACCCTGCCGCAGCTCCGCTTTTCCGAAGCCGGGACGGAAGACCTCCGCGTCGCCGTGGCGGTGGATGTCGATAAAGCCGGGCGTGACGCAGAAGCCGTCCGCGCAGATGCTTTTCGCGGCTTCGCCCAAATTATGACCGATCGCGGCGATTTTCCCGTCCTGCAGGGCGACGTCGGCGCAGTACGGCGCGCCGCCCGTGCCGTCGACGAGTGTGCCGCCGCGAATCAGCGTATCAAACATAAAAATCACTTCCTGTCGTTATCATACCACCCTCCGCCGGAAAATCAAGGTCGCTTTTGCACGATAGCGGTTGATTTTTGCGAACCGGTCGGGTATAATATAGCCGATCATGTCATAGGAGGTAATACACATGGCAACGAAAATCGAAAAGACCACCATCATCGGCGACGTGCTGGACATCGCGCCGGAGACCGCTCCGCTGTTCATGGCGATCGGAATGCACTGCCTCGGCTGCCCCGCGTCCCGCGGCGAGACCGTAGAGGAAGCCTGCATGGTGCACGGCGTGGACGCCGACGCATTTTTAGAGCAGGTCAACCGCTTCATCGAAGCGAACGAAGCGAACAAGTGAGGAAAGGACAGGCTGATAAGAAAGCCGCAAAGACAAGCAACTCGCGCTCGTCGGCGTACAGAGGTACGGTAGAGTGCGAGTTGCGCTGTAAGTTGAAATGTTTTAATACCCTTTACATTGTTTATAGCTGTAAGGGACAGATTGCCACGGCTTGCTCCGCAAGCCTCGCAATGACATAGTTGTCATGCCGTTCTTCATTTCGACGGTTTGCGGGTTTATTACAGCCTGAGGGAGGCGCACGCCTCCCTTTTTGCAAAATGATGAAAACACCAATCAGTAAACGGCTGCTCTGCTGCGCCGGGGAGGTGCCGCAAGGAGCGCGGGTGGCGGACGTCGGCTGCGACCACGGCTATCTCGGCATTTATCTTTTGCAGAGCGGCAAAGCGTCCTTCGTCCACGCGAGCGATCTGCGCGAGCAGCCGATCAAAAAGGCGATGCAGAACGCCGTCCGCTTCGGCGTTGCGGACAAGATGCGCTTTTCCCGCGCCGATGGGCTCAAGGCGGTGGAGCCCGGCTCTGTGGATACGGTCGTCTGCGCCGGCATGGGCGGCGACCTGATCGCGCGGATCATCGAAGAAGCGCCGTGGGTACGAAAGGACTACACGCTGATTCTGCAGCCGCAGTCGTCCGGCAACGATCTGCGCCGGTATCTGGGCGAGCGCGGCTTCTCCATTCTGAAAGAACGGCTCGTGCAGGACGGCGGATTTGTCTACGCCGTGATGACGGTGCGCTGCGGCGGCGGAACGCCGCTCTCGCCGGGCAGACAGTATGCCTCCGACGCGCTGCTTTCGTCCAATGATCCGCATCTTGTGCCGTATCTTTCGCGCATTGCGCGCAGCTTGGAAAACACGGTCGCGGGGATCGCAAAGGGCGTGACCGAGGAGGATAAACGAAAGCTCGCCTACTACGGGACGGCTTATGAAGAGATCGCGGCGATCCTCCGCGAACTGGAAGAAAGGAGGCAGTACAATGCCTGCCGTAAATGAGATTCTGAACTGCTTATTCGCCGTCGCGCCGGAGCGCTACAAGATGGACGGGGACAACGTCGGCCTGATGTGCGGGCACAGCGATCGCGCAGTAACGAAAGTCCTCGTCGCACTGGATGCGACGCAGGAAGTCGCCGAGGAAGCGAAGACCCGCGGCTGTGAGCTGGTCGTGACGCACCATCCGCTGATCTACGGCGGAACGAACACGGTCTCGGACGCGACGATAACGGGCAGGCGGCTGCTTGCTTATCTGGAAAACGGACTTGCCGTGATTTCCATGCACACGAATCTGGACTGCGCGCCCGGCGGCGTCAACGACGTTTTGGCGGAGCGGCTGGGACTGAAGGATATCCGCGTCATGCCGAATATCGACGACGCGCCCTATCTGATCCGCTACGGCGAGGTCAGGGAGCAGAGCCTTGCGGAGTTCGTGCCTTTTGTCAAGCAGCGGCTTGCCTGTGAGGGCGTGCGCTATTGTGACGGCGGACAGCCGGTGCGCCGCGTCGCCGTCGGCGGTGGATCGTGCGGCGATTTGCTGACGCCGGTCAGGGAAGTCCTTGGCTGCGACACCTTCGTGACGGCGGACGTCAAGTATCACCAGTTCGCAGACGCGCGCGAAATGGGACTGAATCTGATCGACGCGGGACACTTCGAAACGGAGAATCCCGTCTGCGCCTGTCTCGTCACGAAGCTCCGCGCGGCGTTCCCGGAGATCGAGGTCATTCCGTCCGCCCTCCACGCCGACTGCACAAAATTTGCGTAAAACGGTTGTTTTTCGGCGCGCTGTGTGCTAAAATATACTCTGCAATTCAACAAAGAAGGGAAGAACTACCATGTCGGGTCATTCCAAATGGCATAATATTCAGAAAACCAAGGGCGCGCAGGACGCGAAGCGTGCGGCGGCGTTTACAAAGATCGCAAAGGAAATGTACGTAGCGGTCAAGGAGGGCGGCGGCTCGACCGATCCCAACTATAACTCCCGTCTGGCAACGGTCATTACCAAGGCAAAGGCCGCCAATATGCCGAACGACAACATCAAGCGCGTTTTGGAGAAGGCGGCTTCCGCCGGCAGCGGCGACGCCTACGAATCCATCACATACGAGGGCTACGGTCCGAGCGGCATCGCCGTGATCGTCGAGACGATGACCGACAGCCGCAACCGTACCGCAGGCAACGTCCGCCACCACTTCGACAAGTACGGCGGCAAGATGGGCGCGGCGGGCTGCGTGAGCTGGAACTTCAGCAAGAAGGGCGTTCTCGTCATCGACAATGAGGACGAAGACTATGAAGAAGACAACGTCATGATGGACGCGATGGACTGCGGCGCGGACGACTTCGAGGCGGAGGACGACTGCTTCACCATCTACACCGACCCCGACGACTTCAACGCCGTCGCCGACGCCATGGGCAGGAAGGGCTATTCCTTCGTTTCCGCGCAGATCGAAATGGTCCCCGGCGAGTACAAGAAGCTCGAGAGCGAGGAAGACATCGCCAACATGGAGAAGATGCTGGACATCTTCGACGATGACGACGACGTGCAGAACGTCTGGCATAACTGGGACAGAGACTGAGCATGAAATGCGCCTGACGCGACGTCAGGCGCATTTCAATTCACGGAGCGCAGCGAGAAATCATGCCGCGCAAGCGGCAAATCATGACGGCGCAGCCGTCAATTCAACAAAAACAGGCTGAGATGTTGCGCTCAGCCTGTTTTTTGCTGCGCAGCACGATATCGTGCCATTGTTCCCCACCGTGGATGCACGCTTCCTCCGCCGCGTCATTGCAAGACTGAGCAAACTGCGGGAGCGCAGCCGTTGGCGGCTTTGCCGCTTACGGATGCGACCTACCTCTTGCGGGTACAATCTGTCCGTTGCGGGATTGGGAACTGCGTCGTCTTGCGGGAAAAGGATCGGTTACTGTCATTCCCGCAGCCGCAGGCTGCAAGGGAATCCGTCCGTCGCAGGTATGGCATTTGTGTCGTTTTGCGGTAACGTGTCCCATGTCGGCACGCACAGATTGCCCGACGAGCGGGCAATGACAGAAATTCGGTGGTGCGGAGCGAACTACAAGAAAGTGTCTCGCAACGATAGGCATGGATTGCCACGCCGCTTTGCGGCTCGCAATGACGCGGTGGATGGTACATTACACATGGAGCATAGGACATTCCCTGTGACGCACGGATTGCCACGGCTGCCGGCGCAGCCTCGCAATGACGCGGTGCTTTGCAGATTAGGGAGCTATTTCTTGCGTATTTTAAGGCAGCGGAGATTATGCAGCATGCGGGTTTTGCGGAGGGTTGCAGACCGGTGCACGGACGCATTGCGCCTTATCTGCTGCCCGTCGAGCCGAAGCCGCCCTCGCCGCGCACGGTGTCGGAAAGCTCGTCCGCTTTGATGAATCTCGCCGTCAGGTACGGCGTCAGGATCATCTGCGCGATGCGCTCGCCGTCCTCAATCGTCTGCGGCGCTGCGCCGTGGTTGTGCAGCGGGACGAAAAACTCCCCGCGGTAGTCCGAGTCGATCACGCCGACCTTGTTGGCGGGCGCGAGGTGCCGCTTGGTCGCAAGACCGCTGCGGGCGAACACCAGACCGGCGTAGCCCTCGGGGATCTCCACGCTGATGCCGAGGGAGATCAGCTTCGTCTCACCCGGCGCGATCGTCACCGGCGCGTCCAGGCAGGCGAATAAATCCGCGCCGGCGGAAAAAGCGGTGCCGTAGACCGGCAGTCGCGCGTTGTCTCTCAGTTTCTTAACTTTAACTTCTTGCATGCGTGTTACCTCCACCTCATCCGGCGCTCCGCGCCACCTTCCTATCAAGGGGAAGGCTTTATAATGTCATTTGCCGATTCGGAGAATCGGTAAATATTACTGTTCTTAATCTTTCATGATTCCTTCATACAAGCGTGCGGTCGAGCAAGCCCTTGATCTCTGCGGTGTAGCGCTCCGGCGCGACGGGGAAGCTCTGCCCGTGCTTTGCGCCGGGAACAAGGAGCAGGGTCTTGTCCGCGCTCGCGCAGGCTTCATAGTTTTGCTTGGTCATTTCACAGGGGACGAAGGTATCCGCTTCGCCGTGGGCAAAGAGCACGGGAAGGGTCATCTTCTTCACCGCGTCCAGCGTGGAATACTCCGCCGCGCGGAAGCCGGCAAAGCAGCGGCACCACAGACCGACCGCCGGCACAAACAGGAAGGCGGGCAGATGGATTTCGCGCGCGACTGCGGTGAAAATCGCTTTTGGATTGGTAAAGCCGCAGTCGACAAACGCAGCGCGGACGTTGCCCTCGAACGGCTCGCCGCACGCCATCAGGACGGTGCTCGCGCCCATGGAGATACCGGCGAGCAGGATGGGAACGTCCTTGCCGAAGCGTTCCGTGTGCCATTTGACCCACGTATGCACGTCGCGTCGTTCGCGGACGCCGAAGGTCATATACTTTCCTTCGGACTTGCCCTGCGCGCGCTGATGGACGAGCAGGAGGTTCAGCCCGAGCGAGTAGTACAATTTGAGGGAGTAGCCGAAATCGGCGACCGGACCGCCGCGCCAGCCGTGGAACAGCAGCAGCGTGCCGCGCGCGTTCTCGCACCGGCAAATAGGTCGCCGCCAGCTTCAGCCCGTCGTAGGAGGTCACGCAGACCTCTTCCGTTTTCTGCGTTTCCAGCCAGTCTCGGGCGTCGAGGATATGCTCCTTGAAATCCCGGTAGACGAAGGAATTGAGCACCAGCTCAAGATGCTTCTCCGTCATGTCGTTGCGGCGGACGGCGACCCGCCACAGGAGGAAGGACGCGATCAGAAAGGACACGACGAGCGCGCCGAGAACAATCAGAATAATAATCAAAACAGTGCTCATGCAGACTCCTTCTTGGAAAGACGGCGCAGCAGCGGGAAAGTGAGCGGCCAGATCGCGGCGGCGAAGAAGACGACCGCGCAGTAGCGGATCGCGTTTGTGCCGAGCCAGGTGAAGCCGACGGCGTTGAAGACGAGCTTCAAACCTTCCTTGATCGCCAGCACGCAGGCAAGACCGAGAATGGTCTTGAGAATCTGCACCCACCAGACCGCTTTTTCCTCAAAGTGAATATACTTTTGGTCGAGCGGGTAGGCTAAGGCAAAGCCGAGCATCGCGCCGAAGAGGGAATAGCTGTTCTTCCTGCCTTCGTTGATGTTCGCCAGCACCTCCTCGTCCGTGCCGAGCGCGGAAAAATTCGTCAGGTTGGCGTAGAGCACGAAAGCGAACGCGATTGCGGTCAGAACGCCCAGCAGGAGATACATCAGCTTTGGATTGTTCTCGGTTTTGCGGACGATCGGGTAGAGGGCGAAGATCAGGACGGCGGCGATCACGAAAGACACGCCCACGTCCAGCGGGGTATGGACGCCCAGATACATGCGGGAGAACGAGGTCAGAAGCAGAAAGATGATGCAGACGATCCGCAGCCACCTGCGCTTCGTCCACAGCGCGATGCCGCCGAGCGTGCCGACGACGTTCTGCGTGTGGCCGGAGGGGAAGGAATAGCCGCCGGCGTCCGCTCGTGCGCTTTCCACGATCGTGAACTTCGGGTCCTGCACCCACGGGCGCGGGATGCGGTAGACGAGCTTCAAAAACTGGTTGAGCGCCGTGCCGATGAAGCCGACAAAGAGCAGATAAATACCCTCGCGCTTATCGAAGCACCAGAAAACGGTCAGCGCGATGACAAGGAAGAAGACCTCGCTGCCGAGGTGGGTAAACAGCTGCATGATGAAATCCAGCGCCGGGTTGCGGATGGATTCCAGCCAGTAGAGCACAGACATAAGATAACGCTCCTTTTTCGGTATTATATTAAGTATAGCATAAGCGGTAACAGTTTGCAAAGGGGAGTTGTAACGGATTTGTGAATTCCCTTGCAAATACGCAGACGGCTGTGGTATAATCTTCGCGAAAGAAACGAAAGGAGCATACGTTATGTTCTACGAAGCAGACCGCGTCGTCTATGCCAAGCCGCAGCTTCTCGAGGTCATCTGCCAGCTGCGCTTCCCGACGATCCTGTCCATCAGCGCGAAGGAGCCTGCGGAGTTTCAGGAGCTGATCCGCAGCGGGTTTCCGCGCTATTCCAGAAATATTGAAAAGGTTCCCCCGAAGGTGATCGGACAGCCGGGCAATATGAAATTCGAGGAGCAGCCGGACGTCGTCAACTATCAGTTTATCTCCGGCGACGGCAGATGGAAGGTCAATCTGACCAATTCCTTTATCGCCCTCGCGACCCCCGCCTATACCAAGTGGGAGGATTTCGCCGCGAAGCTGGACGAGGTGCTGGCGCAGTTCATCAGCGTCTACAAGCCGGCGTTCTTTGAGCGCATCGGTCTGCGCTATATCAACGCCATCTCCCGCAGCGCCCTCGGACTGGAGGAAACGCCCTTTGCCGACCTCATCGAGCCGGGCTATCTCGGCCTCATGGCGGAGGAGGACGTGCAGGAGCAGAGCTTTGTGCGCATCCAGCAGGAGGGCGAGATGAATCTGGCGGGCGGCTGCCGGCTCAAGCTGCACTGCGGCCCCGGCGTCGTCAAGCGCAACAACGTCGAGGACAAGGAGATCAAGTTCATCCTCGACAACGATATCTTTATGATGAGCAAGGTGGAGATGAAGTATGCCACCGCCGCGCTCAACACCATCCACACCCATGCAGACCGCGTCTTCCGCGGCGCGATCACCAAAGAGCTGCATGAAGCTATGGAGCCGCAGCTCCTGTAAGGAGTAAAAACATGTTCTATTACGGCATTGACTGGAAATGGATCGTCATGGTGCTGCCCACGGTCCTCTTCGCGCTGTGGGCAAGCTTCCATGTGAAAAAAGTATTCAAGAAGTACGGACAGATTCGCAATATGCGCGGTCTGACCGGCGCGCAGGCGGCGCAGGCGGTGCTGTCTGCCAACGGCGTCAGCGGCGTGCGCATCGAGCGCGTCGCCGGCGACCTGACGGATCACTATGACCCGAAGAGCAACGTCATTCGCCTGTCGGAGAGCGTCTATGACGCGCCGACGCCCGCCGCAGTGGGCGTTGCCGCGCACGAAGCGGGTCATGCCGTGCAGTATGCGGAAGACTACGCGCCGATCAAGCTGCGCGCCGCCATCATCGGCGCGACGAATATCGGCTCGAAGCTGTCCATGCCGCTGATCATCATCGGTATTCTGCTGATGTCGATCACCTCGCTTGCGAGGTACCAGCGTGTGTTCTACTATATCGCGCTGGCGGGCGTGTTCTGCTATGGTCTGTGCGTGCTGTTCCAGCTTCTGACCCTGCCGACGGAGTTCAACGCCAGCCGCCGCGCCGTCAAGGCGATTGAGACGACCGGAATGCTGACCGCCGACGAGCAGAAGGGCGCGCGCAAGGTGCTGTCCGCCGCCGCGCTGACCTACGTTGCCGCGCTTGTGACGACGCTTGCGCAGTTCCTGCGCCTGCTCATGCTGGTCAGCGGCAGCCGCAGGAGAAATTGAATTACAGTAAAAAATCGGGACGAACGTCCCGATTTTTAATATCCTTTTCAGCGCGTTGCGCTGAAAAGGCTGTGCGCAGCACAGCAAAATTCAGTTAAAGCTCTTAATTGAATTTTAGTGAATTTTAGTAATAGAAGAACACAGAAACAAAACTGTCATTGCCCGGCTTGCCCGGGCAATCTGTCCCGATCAGAATCAGAATTATCCTTGTAGTGCGAGACAGATCCCAAACTTGTGACGGACAGATTCCCGCGGCTGCTATGGCAGCCCGGGAATGACAGCATGTTAGGCGTTGCTGTTTCTATTACGTCCTATTGCTGCTTTTCCAAATCCTCCAGCGCCTGCGGCGTGTCCACGTCGGTCAGCTCCGACTTGCCGACCTCAACGGTCAGAAGCCGGTCGGGGTGCGCGCGAATAACGGTGTTTCCGCCGTGATCCTCCCGCAATGCAAGCAATTCCTCGAAAAACTCCCGCGGGAAAATGCAGGGATTGCCGCGTTTGCCGTTATGCGCCGCGCCGACGATGTTATCCGGATGCTCCTTCCAGCAGGCGACGACGCGCTCGACGGAGCCGCGCTCCAAAAGCGGCTGATCGGACACCATGTATAGAATCGCATCGCTGTCGCGCATCGCTGTCGTGCCGAGCTTGATCGTATGGCTGATGCCGTAGTCCGGATGCTCGTTTTTGATATGGGAGAAGCCGAATTCCTCCGCCAGAGCGGCGACCTCCGAGTACTGCGTGACGACCGTGACTTCGGAGAGTATGTCCTTCGGAACGGCCTCCAGGGCGCGGCGAATCAGAGACTTTCCCTCAAATTCCGCGGCGAGCTTGTTGGCGCGGAAGCGGGCGGCGTTTCCCGCCGCCATGACCAGACAGCCGATCTGCATAAACATTCTCCTTTCGTGCTGTTACCGTTTAGTATAACCGATTTGCGCGGTTTTTTCCACGATGTTTTTCATTTTTTGCGGACGGTTGACTTTTTTTGCAGGATATGTTACAGTTTTTGTCGTACAAATATGAAAAGTATGATTTCTGGAGGAACCGTAACATGGCAGGAGGAAAGCACCTGCTGGGCAAGGCGCGCGGCAAGCACATATTCGGCACGGCGAAGGTCGGGGAGCGCGGTCAAATCGTGATCCCGAAGGACGCGCGCGACCTGTTCGGCATTCAGCCGGGCGATACGCTGCTCATCCTCGGCGACGAGGACAACGGCATCATCGTCACGCGCCCCGAAGTGCTGAGTGACGCGGCGCAGCGGGTTTTCAGAAAAATGGAGGAGACAAAATGAAAGAGCTGTACGCCCGACTGGGCGTTTCGGAGCAGGTCTTTGCCTGCGGCGAGCGCATTTTGGAGGGCTTGGAGGATCGCTTCGCGGCAGTCGACCGCGTGGCGGAATACAATCAGGCGAAGGTGATTGCCGCGATGCAGAAAAACCGCGTCGGTTCGGCGTGCTTCGCCGCGACGACCGGCTACGGCTATGACGATCTCGGGCGCGACGTGTTAGAGCGCGTCTACGCCGACGTCTTCCACACCGAGGCGGCGCTGGTGCGCCCGCAGATCACCTGCGGCACGCATGCCTTGACCGTCGCGCTGTCGGCAAATCTTCTGCCCGGAGACGAGCTTCTCTCTCCGGTCGGAAGACCCTACGACACCCTCGAGGAGGTCATCGGTATCCGCGAATCGAGCTGCTCTCTGAAGGAGTACGGCGTCAGCTACGCGCAGGCGGATCTAAGACCGGACGGCACGTTTGATTACGACGCGATTCGCGCGGCGGTGAACGAAAGAACGAAGCTTGCGACGATCCAGCGCAGCAAGGGTTACGCGACGCGCCCGACCTTCTCCGTCAAGCAAATCGGGGAGCTGATCGTGTTTCTGAAGTCCATCAAGCCGGACATCGTCTGCATGGTGGACAACTGCTACGGCGAATTTGTGGAAACGATTGAGCCGAGCGACGTCGGCGCCGATCTCACGGTCGGCAGTCTGATCAAGAATCCCGGCGGCGGGCTCGCGCCGGTCGGCGGCTATATCTGCGGCAGAAGCGATCTGGTCGCGCGCTGCGCCTACCGCCTCTCCGCGCCCGGGCTCGGGCAGGAGGTCGGCGCGAATCTGGGACAGATGCCCGCGTTCTATCAGGGCTTCTTCCTCGCGCCGACGGTGGTTGCCGGCGCGCTGAAGGGCGCGATCTTCGCGGCGGATTTCTACGAGCGCATGGGCTTCCGCGTCGTCCCCGACAGCCGAGAGCCGCGCCACGACATCATTCAGGCGGTGGAGCTCGGCAGCAGGGAAGCGATGGTCGCCTTCTGCAAGGGCATCCAGTCCGCCGCGCCGGTGGAAAGCTACGTCGATCCCGCGCCGTGGGCGATGCCCGGCTATGAGGACGAGGTCATCATGGCGGCGGGCGCCTTCGTGCAGGGCTCCTCTATCGAGCTGTCCGCAGACGGTCCCATCCGCCCACCCTACGCGGTCTATTTCCAGGGCGGTCTGACGTGGTACCACGCCAAGCTCGGCATTCTCCTGTCCGTCCAGAAGCTCGTTGACGCGGGACTTGCAAAGATGGAGGAGGTTTGATCCATGAACTGGTTTTGGTTTTCTATTCTTGCGCTGCTGTGCTGGAGCGGCTCTGATCTGTTTTCCAAGATCGGCTGCTACCGGGAAAAGGATAAAACGGCATATCTGAAAATGGTCGTCGCGGTCGGCGTCGTCATGGGTCTGCACGCGGCGTTTATGATCTTCTTCCGAGACGTTGCAATCTCGTGGGAGGTGATCTGGACATATCTGCCGGTGTCCCTTTTGTATATTGTGTCCATGGCGCTGGGCTATATCGGCCTGCGCTATATCGAGCTTTCGATCTCGTCTCCGATCTGCAATTCCTCCGGCGCGATCGTCGCGGTGATCTGCCTGCTGACGGGCGCGCTTTCGGAGCTGACAAAGACGGAACGGCTTTCCGTCATCGGCGCGATCGCGCTGATCTGCCTCGGCGTGATCGGTCTCGGCGTCGTGGAGGCGCGGGAGGACGAAACCCTGCGTCGGCGGCGGCAGGAGCATGCAAACCGCAAATACGCCAAAAGCTGGCTCGCGCTTTGCATTCCCATTGCTTACTGCCTGCTGGACGCGGCCGGTACCTATGCCGATTCCATTGTTTTGGAACGCTTTGAAGATATGGGTATCATCGAAGACTCCGCGAACACCGCTTACGAGTTGACGTTCCTCGCCGCGGGCATGGTCAGCCTGATCTATTTGCTGATCAAGCGCGAAAAGTTCTACGTCAAGCAGGAAACGCCCAAGTACATCGGCGCCTGCTTTGAGACCGTCGGTCAGATCTTTTACATCTACGCCCTTGCCGACGAGGATCACGTGGCGATGTCCGCGCCGATCATCTCCGCCTACTGCGCGGTGAGCGTGCTGTGGGGCAGAATTTTCCTGCGCGAAAAGCTGTCGTGGAAGCATTATCTGATGATCGCACTGGTGTTCGTCGGCATTGTCGTACTCGGCATTTTCGATATTTGATATCTGATATGACACGGGCTGTGAAAGCAGCCCGTGTTTTTGTTTTTCCTGCCGAAAACATCGCTTTAAATCGGTAAATATTCGGCATTATCACAGCAAAAAAACTGTAGACTTTTTTCATGCGATTTGGTAAAATTCCTATCAGGTATAACTGTATTCTTGTGAGAAGCAACTTGCGCAGCAATACAGACCGAAATCTAACAAAGGAGACGAACCAATGAAACAGTTCAAGAGTGTTCTTGCAATGCTCCTTGCTCTGGTCATGATCCTGTCCTGCCTTCCCATCGCGTTCGCAGCGGATAAGACCGAGACTGAGGACACTGCGGGAGCCGAAAAGCCCGCAGCTACCCTCCGGCAGCTCAAGGGCTACAAGAGCGAAAGCTTCCTCGGAAGCAACTCTTACAAGTACGCTGCTGACGAGATCGTTCGCGCGATCGTGATCCTGTCCGGCACGCCCGAAGCGGACGTTGCGGAGGCGGGCACCGAGCGTGCGGTCAGTCAGCATCTCACGCTGATGAAGCAGCACGAGAGCGTGCGTAAGAGCATGAGCGGCATCAACTTCGACCTGAAGTACGATTTTACCGCTCTGACCAACGGCTTCTCCTGCGACGTCGCATACGGCGATCTGGATAAGATCGCAGCCATCGACGGCGTGGAAGCAGTCTACATCGCAAACCACTATGCGGCGCCGGTGCTGGAGAAGAAGCCGGAAACCAGAATGGCTTCCTCCAACTACTACTTCACCGGCATCGACGACGTGCTCGGCGAGTACGGCGCTGACGGCACCGGCATGGTCATCGCCGTGCTGGATACCGGTCTGAATACCACCCACGAGGCGTTCAACGATGCCGACGGCTGGTGCGAGGAAACCGGCGTTCTGACCGAGGCGGACGTCAGCAAGGCTTCCATGCCCGGCAAGTACATCAACGCCAAGGTCCCGTTTACCTACGACTATGCGGATTTTGATGACGACGTCACCGACTACAACGGCCACGGCACCCACGTTTCCGGCATCGCGACCGGCAGCACCTACAGCGTAGAGGAAGAAGGTTACACCTTCCTCGGCTCTGCCTCCGGCGCACAGCTTGTCAACATGAAGATTTTCCATGACGCTGAGCCCGGCACCAACAGCGATATTTACTTTGCGGCGCTGGACGATGCGTACCGCCTCGGCGTGGACGTCATCAACATGTCCATCGGCGCGCAGAACGGCTTTACCTATGATTCCGAGCTCGAGACCGAGGTCTTCGGCAACATCTACGAGCGTCTGAACAACGCGGGTATCGTCCTGAGCGTCGCCGCCGGCAACGAATATTCCATGGCGGAGTACAGCCCCACCGGCTACGTCGGCCCCGAGTATCAGGACTACGGCACCGTCGGCTCTCCTGCCACCTACGAGGGCAACACCTCTGTGGCTTCTCTGGAGAACTACCTCTATCCGTCCTACGTCATCACGACCGACGCCGGCAGCTTCCCCTTCACCGATTCCTCCGATGAAAAGCTGTGGCTGACCGCCTTCGGCGACAAGACGGCGGAGTACGTGATCGTTCCCGATCCCGAGGATGCAACCGCGATTTCCCGCGGCTATGCAGAGGATTACGAGGGCGTTGACGTCACCGGCAAGATCGCCGTCGTCAAGCGCGGCGACATCACCTTCGAGGAGAAGGTCGAATTTGCTGCCAACGCAGGCGCGATCGGCTGCATCGTCGTCAACAACCAGCCCGGCGTCATCTCCATGGCGATCGAAACCTATGAGGTCCCGGCGGTTTCCGTCGAGGCTTCTGCCGAGGACGCGCTTGTGAACGCGACCGTCTTCGAGCTCACGGTTCCGAGCGAGAAGGAGTACGTTGAGAACGCTAACGCGGGTCTGATGAGCGACTTCTCCAACTGGGGCACCACCCCGATGCTCACGCTGGATCCCGCCATTACCTCCGTCGGCGGCATGGTCTATTCCGCCGTGAACACCGGCGATGCGGATTATGACGTCTACAGCGGCACCTCCATGGCGACCCCGAACTACGCCGGCACGATCGCAACGGTCATGCAGTATCTTGCATCCCTCGGCATGGACAAGAAGGAGCGCGCAGATACGGCGACCGCGCTGCTGGAAAGCACGGCGGATCTCCTGATGGATGCGGACGGCTATCCCTACTCCCCGAGAAAGCAGGGCGCAGGTCTGGCGAATGCACCTACATCACCAACCCCCTGCAGGAGCTGGGCGACGATCCCGACCGTACCGGTCACTTCACCTTCACGGCGGAAATCGTCAACGACAGCACTTACGATCTGTTCCTGATGCCGGAAGCTTACCTGCTGTTTGACTATGTTGCAAACGCAGGCAGCGAAGCCAATCCGTACTGGGTCAACACCCAGACCAGCGACTTTGCCTATCTCGGCAACGAGGGCTATGCATCCGTCACCTATGAGCTTGACGGCACGGATGTCACCGACGGCTTTGCCCTTGCCATTGGCGAGACTGCCAAGATCACGGTCGACATCCAGCTCGACGACGACATCAAGGCATACTTTGACGAAACCTTCCCGAACGGCAACTTTGTCGAGGGCTTTGTCTGCTTCAACGACGTTGAGAACGACGCTGGCGAAGTCATCTACTACGATGAGGATTACTACGCCTATAAGCTCGACGAGACCGGCGCATATCAGGTAGACGACTGGGACGACTATGCAGTCATTACCGACGACGATGGCAACAAGATCTACTACGACGGCGATCTTGCCGACCTCAGCCCGTACGCCTACTACACCACGCATGCCACCCTGCTCGCCTACTACGGCGACTGGACCGACGGCGACGTGCTCGAAGCCACGGACTTCCGTGATTATAACGACGCAGAGTACTGGGTCAACACCACTGCAGCCGACGAAGACGGCAACACCTATGCCGACTACGGCTACACCGGTCTGGATCTGCTCGACTACTACACCAGCCCGAACATGGGCTACACCGTTGTGTTCTCCGACGGCATGCCGGATTCTCTGGTATGGTACCTGGGCGACAACCTCTATGATTACGTCCCGTTCTATGAAGAGCATATCAACTTCACCACGGACGACAACGACGCGGACGGCTACTACGCAAACGGCTTCTATCTTGAGCCGTATCAGCTGCGCAACTGCCGCCACCTCATCATGACCGTTACGGACGCGAAGACCGGCGAGGTCTACTTCGTGGACGACACCGAGTATCTGCCGAAGGCTTACTTCGACACCGACAATGCCGCATGGGCCGCTGCCGGCGCGTTCTACTGGGACGGCACCGACAAGGACGGCAACTTTGTTCCCTCCGGCACCCTCGTCAACGTCAAATTTGACGCGGTTCTGCCCTATGGCGAAACCGAGAAGGAAGACGTCTGGAGCTTCGACGCTCTGGTCGACAGCACCGCTCCCGTGATCGAGTCGGCGAAATACGACGCTAAGGCAAAGACCGTGACCGTTACCGCGAAGGACGAAAGCTACCTTGCTGATATCCTCATTTACGCGGTCGAAAGTGACGAGAGTCTCGCGCTCTATGACGTTGTCGGCTTCTCCTCCGACGTTGCGGGCGAATCCTTCACCGCGACCTTCGACGTTTCCAAGCTGCTCGACTATGGCTATGAGGCTGTTGCGGTCGGCGCGCTGGACTACGCGACCAACGAGAAGAACGCCGTCGTGCTCCTCTCCTGCGAGCACGCCAACACCGAGGTCCGCGACGCTGCCGATGCGAGCTGCACGGAAGACGGCTACACCGGCGATACCTACTGCCTCGACTGCGGCGAGAAGATCGCCGAGGGCGAGGTCATCCCGGCGCCCGGCCATACGCCTGCTGAAGCTGTCAAGGAGAACGAGGTTCCCGCGACCTACTCCAAGGCGGGCTCCTACGACGAAGTCGTTTACTGCTCTGTCTGCAAGGCGGAACTGAGCCGTGAAACGAGGATCGTCGACCCGATCGGCTACGGCAAGTGCTATGTCGAGAAATTCACGGACTGCCCGGCTCCGTGGTATCACGAAGCTGTCGACTTTATGGTTGACGCGAAGCTGATGAACGGCGTCAGCGAGGGCAAGTTCGACCCGAACGGCACGATGACCCGCGGCATGATCGTCACGGTGCTGTACCGTATGGCTGGCTCTCCCGAGGTCGAAGCTCCCTCCACCTTCAAGGATGTGGAAGCCGGCAAATGGTATGCAGACGCTATCGCCTGGGCACAGAAGAACGAAGTTGTTAACGGCTACTCCGCCGACAAGTTCGGCCCGAACGATCCCGTCACCCGCGAGCAGATCGCTACGATCCTGTACCGCTATGAGAATATGCCCGAGGCAAAGGAAGCCGACATGAGCAAGTTCTCCGACACCGCGAAGATCAGCGCTTACGCGAAGGACGCGATGACCTGGGCGGTCGGCGAAGGCATCCTGAGCGGCGATAACGGCAAGCTCAAGCCCACCGACAACGCGACCCGTGCGGAATTCGCCTGCATGATCATGCGTTACGCGGGCGGCGTCTATGCCTGCGAAAACCTGAAGGACAAATACGAATAATTCGTCCCGAACAAAACGATCGGGGTCAGGCGCATCGCCTGACCCCGATTTTATTTTCTGCAAAATAGTTGTGGACTTTTGCGGCGGGATTTGCTAAAATATTAAGCAGGAATATATCCCTGTATTCTGCCGCTGGCAAAATGCGCGCAAATGCAGGCTGAAAAGGAGACGAACGGTATGAAACAGTTCAAGCGTATTCTTACAATGCTCCTCGCGCTGGTTATGATCCTGTCCTGCACCGCGGCGGTCTATGCCGCCTGCGCGCATGCCAATACCGAAGTCCGCAACGCGGTCGCCGCCGGCTGCGAGACCGAAGGTTATTCCGGCGACACCTACTGCACAGACTGCGGCGCGCTGCTTGCAAAGGGCGCGGCGATTCCGGCGACCGGCCACCACTACGACAGCGGCGTGGTCAGCAAGGCGGCGACCTGCACGCAGGACGGCGAGAGAACCTATCTCTGCAAGGACTGCGGCAGTACATACACCACCGTAATCAAGGCCTCCGGCCATCAGTTCGGTGAATGGGTCGTCACGACGCCCGCGACCGCGACAATGAAAGGTGAAGAAACCCGCACCTGCATTTACTGCGGCGCGGAGGAAACCCGCGATATCAAGCCCGCCGGCTATGCCAAGTGCTATGCGAAGCACTTCAGCGACTGCACGGAGAAGTGGTATCACGAAGCGGTCGACTACTGCGTGGGCGCAGGGCTGATGGACGGCGTCAGCACGAAGCTGTTTGCCCCGAAGGGAACCATGACCCGCGCCATGATGGTCACGGTGCTCTACCGCATTGCCGGCAAGCCCGCGATCACCGCGCTGTCGAGCTTCAAGGACGTGGACAAGGACGCATGGTATGCAGAGCCCATCGCGTGGGCGCAGGATACCGGCATCGTCCTCGGCTACTCTGCGGATCGGTTCGGCCCAAACGACTACGTCACCCGTGAACAGATCGCCACGATCCTCTGGCGCTTTGAGAGAAGACCGGAGGGCAAGGACGCCAACATGGACATGTTCAAGGATACCGATAAGATCAGCACCTATGCGGAAAACGCGATGAGATGGGCGGTTGGCGCAGGCATTCTGAACGGCGACAACCGCATGCTCAAGCCCACCAGCAACGCGACCCGCGCGGAATTTGCCTGCATGATCATGCGTTATCAGGGCGGCTCCTTCCTCTGCGAGACCATGAAGGACTGGGACGACGAGGAAGAAGACGAGCACGTCGAGGGCACCTATCGCCTTGAGACGATCAATGACAAAACCGTCAAGAAATTCCTGCTGGATAAGCTGGGCGACCAGAAGGCGGTCGACAAGTATCTGGCGGAGCTCGGACTCACCGGCTACGATGACTTTGTGGTGCTCACGCTGAAGACCGACGGCAGCTTCAACGCCACCCTGCTGGGCAAGAAGTACACTGGAACGTGGAAGCTGAGCGGCAGCAAGCTGACCCTCACAATCAACGGTGAGGACATCGTCGGCGACTACAAGGACGACGAGATCACCGCGGATATGAACGGCGTTCTGGAGGCGGATCCCTATGTGAACCCCGGCTACGAGGTTTACTACAGAGTGTTGGACGGCATATGGCTCCTTGCCAAGGAAAAGAACTGAGAAAAACGAATAGAACCGGGGCTGCCTCCTTGTGAGGCAGCTCCGATTTTTTGCACATGCCGCGCGGTATTTCGGAGGGAAAGAAAGTGTGAAAGAAAACCGTCAGGGTTGTCTTTCACGTTCAATAACATAGGATTTTCAAACGTTATGGAACGTTTGAAAATCCGCACGAGCGTGTCAAAAAGACTTTTTTGACACGCTCCCGGGGCTGCCTCCTTGTGAGGCAGCTCCGATTTTTTGCACATGCCGCGCGGCGCCGCTCTTTCTTTTGCGCCAAACCGGTTTTTTCCAAAATGAAATCTAAGCCGAAATCGCTTTGGCTATATTGTGCGCTTTGATCGTCTTTTTTTGTGCTATTCGCTGAAAAATTCGTTCCCGCATTTCTGCGCTATTGTAGTAGCAGACGGTTTGTGCTATTATAATAATGAGCTGTTAGTCAAGTGCGGTTTTCCGTTTTGCATCGGCTGCCTTTATGCGGAGAGGCAGCCTTGCGGCAGTGACCGCAGTTCCGACAGATCCAAATTTTTAAGGAGGTATATCATGAAAAAAGTACTGTCTTTGCTCCTGGTACTTATGCTCCTGCTCAGCATCCTGCCTACCGCGGCGTTTGCTGAAGAAGCCAAGGACATCACCATTTACTTCACGAACGACGTCCACGGCGCGTACGAAAATTATGCTTATGCCGCAGAGATCATGAAAGACGGCGACTTCATCGTAGACGCCGGCGACAACATTCAGGGTTCTGTGGCGACCTCGCTGACCGACGGTCAGTGCTCGACGTGATGAACGCGGTCGGCTATGACCTGGCGATCCCCGGCAACCACGAGTTCGACTTCGGCTTCGACCGTTTCCTCGAAATCGCGAATGGCGAGAACACCCCGTACATTTCCGCAAACGTATGGGACAAGGTCAACGACAAGCCCGTTTTTGACGCCTACAAGATCCTCGAGGCAGGCGGCAAGAAAGTCGCCTTCGTCGGCATCACTACCCCCGAAACCCTGAGAAAGTCTACCCCGACCTTCTTCCAGGATGCGGAGGGCAACTGGATCTATGACTTCTGCAACGACGAGACCGGCGAGAAGCTGTACAAGGTCGTGCAGGACGCGATCGACGCCGCCAAGGCGGAAGGCGCGGATTACGTCATTGCGATCGGCCATCTCGGCATCAACGAGGAGTCCCAGCCGTGGACTTCCACCGAAGTGATCGCAAACGTTTCCGGCCTCGACGCTCTGATCGACGGCCACTCCCACAGCACCTTTGCCAAGACGGAAACCGACAAGGACGGCAAGGAAGTCGTCGTCGGACAGACCGGCACGAAGCTGGTCAACGTCGGCAAGATGACCATCGCAGCCGACGGCACGATCTCCGTAGAACTGATCCCCGTCGTCGCAGGCGATGAGATCCCGTATGACGAGACCGTCGCAGAGGCGGTCGCGAAGATCGACGGCGAGGTCAAGGAGCTCAGCGAAACGGTCGTTGCCAAGACTGAGGTCGATCTGACCATCCTCGATCCCGACACCGGCAAGCGCGCGGTCCGCAACTCCGAGACCAACCTCGGCGACCTGTGCGCCGACGCTTATCGCGATCTGCTCAAGACCGACGTTGCGTTCGTTAACGGCGGCGGCGTTCGCGCGAACATCGCGGCGGGCGACGTGACCTACGGCGACATCATCACGGTCCATCCGTTCGGCAACAAGGCCTGCGTCATCGAAGTGACGGGCGAACAGATCTGGAAGGCGCTGGAACACGGCGCGTCCGCGTATCCCGGCGAGTCCGGCGGCTTCCTGCAGGTCTCCGGACTGGAGTACACCATCAACCAGGCGATCCCGACTCCGGTCATCAAGGACGAGGCCGGTATGTTTGTCGGCCTGAAGCCGGGCGCGCCGCACAAAGTTGTCGACGTTAAGATCGGCGGCGAGCCGCTGGATCCCGCGAAGACCTACACGCTCGGCAGCCACAACTACATGCTCAAGGAGAGCGGCGACGGCTACACGATGTTCAAGGGCTGCGAGGTCCTGCAGGACGAGATCGCGCTGGATAACGAAGTCCTGATTCGCTACATCCGCGACACTCTCGAGGGCGTCATCGCGGCGGACAGCATCTATGCCAACCCGCGCGGCGCAGGCCGTATCAAGGTCATTGACAATGCTGAAGTCTTCTCCGTCTTCTTCACGAACGACGTCCACGGCGCGTACGAGAACTACGCTTATGCCGCAGAGATCATGAAAGACGGCGACTTCATCGTAGACGCCGGCGACAACATTCAGGGTTCTGTGGCGACCTCGCTGACCGACGGTCAGTGC
>CAJOMA010000053.1 GCA_905235655.1 uncultured Oscillospiraceae bacterium
TCCGATGGCGGGCACGCACTTTTCCGGCTTCAAGTACAGCCGCGCGACCCTCTTCAAGGGCGCGCCGATGGTACTCGTGCCGCCCGTGCTGGACGATATGCAGATGATTGACCGCGTGCGCGGTCTTCTCTCCGCGCCGGAATTCGGGAGCTTTTCCGTCACCACGGCGGACAAGCACGACCGGATGATCGCCTTTACCTCCCAGCTTGCCCACGTTGTCTCCAACGCCTATATCAAAAGCCCGACGGCGGGACTGCACAGGGGCTTTTCCGCCGGCAGCTATAAGGATCTGACCCGCGTGGCGTGGCTCAACGCGCCGATGTGGACGGAGCTGTTCTCGGAAAACCGCGACTATCTCATCGCGGAGATCGACGGCCTGACCGAGGAGCTTAAGAAGTACCGCGACGCCCTCGCGGCGGACGACAGGGAAACGCTCTGCGCCCTGCTGGAGGAAGGAAAGAAACGCAAGGAGGAAGTCGGATGAACATCGTCCATGTCTCTGCCTCGCGCAGCTATGAAGTGAAGATCGGGCAAGGTCTCCTCGGAAACATCGGCGAAGAGGCGGCGAAGCTCACCGCCGGGCAGACGCTCGTCGTGAGCGATGAGAACGTTGCGCCGCTCTACCTTGCACAGGTTGTGGAAAACCTGCGCAAGGCGGGGCTGACTGTCTCATCCGCCTCCGTTCCGGCAGGCGAAGCCTCGAAGTGTCCGGAATATTATGTAAACCTATTGAATATTCTCGCCGCCAAGCGTCTGTCCCGCTCCGACGCGGTGATCGCCCTCGGCGGCGGCGTGGTCGGCGACCTTGCGGGCTTTGCCGCCGCGACCTACCTGCGCGGCATTCCGGTCGTTCAAATTCCGACGACCCTCTTGGCGATGGTCGATTCCTCCGTCGGCGGAAAGACGGCGATCGACCTGCCCGCGGGGAAGAATCTGGTCGGCGCGTTCCATCAGCCGTCTCTGGTGCTGTGCGACCCCGACGTGCTTTCCACCCTGCCGGAGGATATTTTCCGCGACGGCTGCGCGGAGGTTATCAAGACCGCCGTGCTGTTCGACCGCGATCTGTTTGACCATCTGCGGGAAAACGGCATGAATTTCGACCGCGAAGCGGTCATTGCCCGCTGCGTCGCGCATAAGCGCGATGTGGTCTGCCGCGATGAATTCGACACCGGCGAACGGCAGCTCCTCAATCTCGGGCATACGGTCGGGCACGCGGTGGAAAAATGCAGCAATTTCGCCGTTTCCCACGGAAAAGCGGTCGCCGTCGGCACCGCGATCATGGCGCGGGCGTTCAGCGAGGACGCGGACGAGATCATTACCGTCCTGCGCGCCTTCGGTCTGCCCACGGAAACGGAGTTTTCGCCGGAAGAACTGGCGGAAGCCGCCCTTGCGGACAAGAAGCGCAGCGGCGACACGCTCACCCTTGTCATTCCCGAGCGGATCGGCAAGGCGACTTTGAAGAAAATACCGGTCGGCGACCTGCCGGCCGTCATCAAGGCAGGATTCTGACATGGAACTGACGCTCTCGCCCCGTCCCATCGGCGGCAGGATCAAGGCGATCGCCTCGAAATCGCAGGCGCACCGCCTGATGATCTGCGCCGCGCTGGCGGACCGCGCAACGAAGCTCGTCTGCGCGGAAAACTCACAGGATATGGACGCGACCGCCCGCGCGCTTGCCGCGCTCGGCGCGGATTTTTCGTATCTGAACGGGGCGTATACCGTCTACCCGATGGAAATGCCGCGCGGCGACAGCGAGCTGGACTGCGGCGAAAGCGGCTCGACCCTGCGGGTTTTGCTGCCGGTCGTCGGCGCGCTGGGCGTCGGCGCGACCTTCCGCCTGCACGGCAGGCTGGCGGAGCGTCCGCTCTCGCCGCTCTGGGAGGCGATGGAGGCGCACGGCTGCAGGCTCACCCGCCCGAGCGCGGACACGGTGCGCTGTGAGGGAAGACTGGACGGCGGGCACTGGGAGATCGCCGGAAACGTCTCGTCACAGTTCATCAGCGGTCTGCTTCTCGCCCTCCCGCTGACCGGGGAAGAATCAGATATTATGTTAACTACGCCGCTGGAATCCGCCGGCTACGCCGACCTCACCTTGCAGGCGGTCCGGCAGTTCGGCGTCGACGCGGAACGCGACGAGACCGGCTGGCATCTCCCGCAGGGATGGGGCTACCGCTCCTGCGGCAGGGCGGCGGTCGAGGGCGACTGGTCGAACGCCGCGTTCTGGCTGTGCGCCGGCGCAATCTCCGACCCCGTCACGGTGGAGGGGCTGTCTCTATCCTCCGCGCAGGGGGATCGCGCGATCCTCTCCGTTCTGGAGCGCTTCGGCGCGAAAATAGAAACCGGCGGCGACAGCGTTACGGTTACACCGGGCGATCTGCACGGCATCGAGCTGGACGCGCGGAACATCCCCGACCTCGTCCCGCCGGTCGCGCTGGTCGCCGCCTGTGCGAAGGGGACGACGCGGATTTTCGGCGCGGAACGGCTGCGCCTGAAGGAAAGCGACCGCCTGCAGAGCGTTGCCGATACGCTGTCCGCGCTCGGCGCGGCAGTGGAAATCACGACGGACGGTCTGCTGATCCGCGGCGGAAGGCTTGTCGGCGGCACGGCGGACAGCCGCAATGATCACCGCATCGCTATGATGGCGGCGATCGCCGCCTGCGCCTGCACGCGCCCGATCACCTTGCGCGGCGCGGAGGCGGTCGGCAAATCCTATCCGCGCTTCTGGGAAGACTATAAGCTTTTGATTCGTGCAAGGGAGGGAATTCTATGAGCAGTACGTTCGGCAGCGCGCTGCGCGTGACTGTTTTCGGGCAGTCGCACGCGCCTGCGGTCGGAATGGTGCTGGACGGCTTTCCCGTCGGCTTTGCGACCGATTTCGACGCGCTTCGCGCCTTTCTCGCCCGCCGCGCGCCGGGGAACTCCCCCTACGCCACGGCGCGTGCGGAGGCGGATGCGCCGGAATTCCTCTCCGGCTTTTCCGGAGGTCGTACCTGCGGCGCGCCGATCGCGGCGATCATCCGCAACACGGATGTCCACGGAAAAGATTATGTAAACCTGAATGACGTACCCCGCCCCTCCCACGCGGACTGGACGGCGTATAAAAAATACGGCGAAGCGGCCGACCGTTCGGGCGGCGGGCATTTCTCCGGCCGCCTGACCGCGCCGCTGTGCGTCGCGGGCGGGCTGTGCCTGCAGTGGCTTGCAGCGCAGGGCGTCCGGATCGGCGCGCATATTTTGAGCGTCGGCGCGGCGCAGGACGCTTCGTTCGACCCGACCTCCCCGACTTTCCCCGCGATTGCGCCGCTGACCGTGCTGGATAGCACGGCGGGGGAACGTATGGCGGAGGAGATTGAGAAAGCAAAGGCGGACGGCGACAGCGTCGGCGGCAGCATCGAATGCGCCGTAACGGGTCTGCCCGCCGGACTCGGCGAGCCGATGTTCGATGGCATGGAAAACCGTCTGGCAAGAATCCTGTTTGGCATTCCCGCCGTCAAGGGCGTGGAATTCGGCAGTGGCTTCGCCTGCGCGCAAATGCGCGGCAGCGAGCACAACGACGCCTTTTACTATGACGAAAACGGAAGAGTGCGCACGCGCACGAACCATGCCGGCGGCATCCTCGGCGGGATCACGACCGGCATGCCGCTCATCTTCCGCGCGTCAATCAAGCCCACGCCGTCCATCGCAAAAGCGCAGGAGAGCATCCGCTTCTCCGGCGGCAGCGCGGAATTGACCGTCCGCGGGCGGCACGATCCGTGCATCGTTCCGCGCGCCGTTGCGTGCGTGGAAGCGGCGGCGGCGATCGCCGTGCTCGACGCCCTGCTGGAGGCGAGAAAATGGAAATGACGGAGCATGCCGCGCTGCGCTGCGGACTGCTGGGAGAACACCTCGCCCACAGCTATTCGCCCCAGCTTCACGCCATGCTCGGCAGCTATGGCTACGACCTGTTTGAAATTGCGTCGGCGCAGCTCGGCGCGTTCCTGCGTAGCGGCGGCTTCGACGCGCTGAACGTGACGATTCCCTACAAGCAGCGCGTGATCCCGTACTGCGCGGAGCTGTCCGAAACGGCGCGCAGAATCGGCAGCGTCAACACCATCCTGCGCCGCGCGGACGGCGCGCTCTATGGCGACAATACCGATTACGACGGCTTCCTGTGGCTGCTTAATCGAAACGGCGGCGTCCGTCCCGGCGAGCACGCCGTCGTGCTCGGAAACGGCGGCGCGTCCAGGACCGTGCAGACCGTTCTGCGCAGTCTCGGCGCAGAAGTCACCGTGCTTTCCCGAAGAGGGGCGCAAGGCTTCGACACACTGAAAGACTACGCCGACGCCGTCCTGCTCGTCAACGCCACGCCCGTCGGCATGTACCCGAACAACGGCGAGCGGCTGATCGATCTTTCCGACCTGCCCGACTGCCGCTGCGTGCTTGACCTTGTCTACAATCCGGCGCGGACGCGCCTCCTGCTGGACGCGGAGGAACGCGGCGTTCGCTGCGAAAACGGGCTTGCCATGCTGGTCGGTCAGGCCAGACGCGCCGCCGAGCTGTTCACGGGTACGGAGATCTCCGACAGCCGGTGCGAGGAAATATTATGTAAACTAAACGACCGGATGCAGAACCTCATTCTGATCGGCATGCCCGGCTGCGGCAAGAGCGCGGTCGGCAGACTGCTCGCGCAGCGGCTGTGCCGGCCGTTCTATGACGCGGACGCGGAGATCGAGCGGGAGCTCGGCTGCGACATTCCGACCTTTTTCGCCCGGCATGGCGAAGACGCCTTCCGCCGCGCGGAAACGAAGATTCTGGAACGTCTCGGAAAAGAATCCGGCTGCGTGATCGCGACCGGCGGCGGCTGCGTCACGCGGGAGGAAAACTACCCGCTCCTGCACCAAAACGGGAGCATTATCTGGCTGCGCAGACCGCTCGGCCGCCTGCCCAAGGACGGCAGACCGATCAGTCAGGCAAACGATCTCGGCGCGCTGTATGCCATCCGTCAGCCAATGTACGAACGCTTCTGCGATTTCGCTGCGGACAACTGCGGCACGCCGGAAGAAGCGGTCGAGACGATCCTGCAAGGAGGAAGACGATGAAAATTCTGGTACTCAACGGTCCCAATCTGAATATGCTCGGCATCCGCGAGCCGGATATTTACGGCAGGCAGACCTACCGCGAGCTGGAAGAATACATCCGCAAAGAAGCGCAGACGCTCGACTGCGAGGTCGAGATTCGGCAGAGCAATCACGAGGGCGATCTGGTCGACTGGATTCAGCAGGCGATCGGACGCTTTGACGGCATCGTCATCAACCCCGCCGCTTATACGCACACCTCCGTCGCCATTCTCGACGCGCTCAGGGCGGTTCGTCTGCCCGCGGTGGAGGTGCATCTTTCCGACATTGACGCGCGCGAGCCGTTCCGCAAAGTCTCCTACGCCGGACTCGCCTGCCGGAAGACGTTTCGGGGGCACGGCTTCGCGGGCTACCGCATGGCGATGGACTTCCTGCGTTCCGCCGATCAACAAGCGTAAAAATACCTGTTTCCGAAAAAATACAGCGCTCCGTTCTTGCAGGACGGAGCGTTCTGTTGTATAATTTTAAAGGCAGATAATTTGACTTTTTCCGCACCGCAAGCGAGAGGTATGACAATATGGCAGCGTTTTTTGTGAACGGCAGGGAGGTCACAGCAGTCAAAAAGCAGAAGCTGCTGCGATTCCTGCGCGATGAATTGCATATCACGTCCGCAAAGGACGGCTGCAGCGAGGGCGCCTGCGGCGCCTGCACCGTTCTGATCGAGGGGGAACCCTGCCGCGCCTGCATACCGGACACGGAGCGGCTGGAGGGCAAGCACGTTCTGACCGTGGAGGGGCTTTCGGATTTTGAAAAGGCCGCCTATACCTTTGCCTTCGGCGAAGCCGGTGCGGTGCAGTGCGGCTTCTGCATTCCCGGCATGGCGCTTTGCGCCAAGAGTCTTTTGGACAAGCATCCCGATCCGACTGAGGAGCAGATCCGCTTCGCCATCCGCAATAACTACTGCCGCTGCACGGGCTACGTCAAGATCGTCGCTGCCATTAAGCTTGCGGGGCAGATTCTGCGCGACGGAAAAATCCCGCTGCCGTCCGTGACCGACTGGAGAATCGGCTCCCGGGTGCAGCGTCTGGACGTGGAGGAAAAGGTCCTCGGCTACGGCAGGTATCCCGATGATTTCTACATGGACGGCATGTGTTATGCCTCCGCCGTCCGCAGCAAATTTGCCCGCGCCCGCGTCACCTCGATCGACGCTTCGCTTGCGCGGAAGCTGCCCGGCGTGCTTGCCATTCTGACGGCGGACGATATCCCGGGCGCAAACAAGATCGGGCACATCACGCACGACCAGTATACACTGATCCCCGTCGGCGGACTGACGCACTATCTCGGCGACGCCGTCGCGCTGGTCGCGGCGGAGGATCAGGAAACGCTGGAAAAGGCGAAGAAGCTCGTCAAGGTCGGCTACGACCCGCTGCCTCCGATCCACAGCATCGAGGAGGCCTCCGCGCCGAACGCGCCGTCGGTCTTCGAGGAATTGGACTCCAACGTGCAGGCATACCGCCACGTCAGCCGCGGCAACGCCGACGAAGCAATCAAGAACGCGAAATATGTCCTTTCGGAGCATTTTGAAACGCCTTGGACGGAGCATGCCTTCTTGGAGCCGGAATGCGCCGTTTCCTATATCGACGAAGACGGGGACGTGACGATCATTTCCTCCGACCAGTCTCCGCATACCACCCTGCACGAATGCAGACTGCTGCTCGGCACGGATCGCGTGAAAGTGCGCAACGCTTTGGTCGGCGGCGGCTTCGGAGGCAAGGAGGACATGTCCGTCCAGCACCACGCCGCGCTTGCCGCCTACTGCCTGCGCAGACCCGTCAAGGTGAAGCTCTCACGGGCGGAATCCCTGCTCGTGCATCCGAAGCGCCACCATTTTGAGATGGATTTTACGATGGGCTGCGATGAAACCGGCAGAATTCTGGGCGTGAAGGCGATCTGCAAGTCCGATACCGGCGCCTTTGCCTCCCTCGGCGCGCCGGTGCTGGAGCGCGCCTGCACCCACGCCGCCGGCCCCTATGCATACGAAAACTTTGAGGTGAAGGGCACCTCCTACTATACCAACAATCCGCCCGCCGGCGCGTTCCGCGGCTTCGGCGTGACGCAGACCTGCTTCGCGGTGGAGACCCTGCTCAACCAGATGGCGGATCTGGTCGGCATCTCCCCGTGGGAGATTCGTTACCGCAACGCCATCCGTCCGGGCGGCGTGCTGCCGAACGGTCAGATCGTCGACGACTCCACCGGACTGGTGGAGACGCTCGAGGCGATCAAGCCCTATTATGACGAGGCGGTCGCCGCGGGCAAGCCCGTGGGACTTGCCTGCGCGATGAAGAACGCCGGCGTCGGCGTGGGTCTTCCCGACTGGGGACGCTGCAGGCTGATCGTCAGGGAGGACGGAAAGGTCCATATCCACAGCGGCGCTTCCTGCATCGGTCAGGGACTCGGCACCGTGCTGGTGCAGATGGTCGTTACCGCGACCGGTCTGCGCCGTGAGGACATCGTCTACGAACGTCCCGATACGCACATCGCCCCCGACTCCGGCGATACCTCCGGATCGCGGCAGACGCTCGTGACCGGCGAAGCATGCCTGCGCGCCTGCAGGAAGCTCATGGAAGCAAAGGGCGACCGGCCGCTTTCTGCGCTGATCGGCGAGGAATTCTTCGGCGAATACTACGCCAAAACCGACCCTCTGGGCGCGGACGTGCCGAATCCCGTTTCCCACGTTGCCTACGGCTATGCAACGCAGGTCTGTATTCTGGACAAAACGACCGGCCGGGTCGAAACGATGCTCGCCGCGCACGACGTCGGCAAGGCGATCCTCATCGAGAGGGCGAAGCTCGTGCTCAAGCCGGAGATCCCGCTGTTCATATTCAGCGTGAGACTTGTCAACGAGCCTGTGAGCAAGACCATCGGCGACGTCGCCTCCCTCAGACAGGAGAGCGGGGAGACCCATCTGTCCATATCGGATGAGAAGTACGCTCCGGAGATACTGTCCCAGCTGTGGAGGACCTACGGCAGGGACAATGTAGATCAGCAGACCAGGTTCGACCTCGTCGTCACAGGAGGCGACGAGGATGTGATCAAGGATCTGCTGGTCTCATCCGGATCGGAAGCGAAGAAGGAGATAGTCGGCGCCCTGTGGAGGGCGATGCCCGAGGGCATCAAGGCCAGGCACAACATCTCCGACGGCAGTGTCATAACCATAGTGGCCACTGAAGAAGTGATAAAGCCGGAGATGGTCGCCGAAGGCATCGAGGTCCACAGATCCCTGGGAGGCACGGTCTGATGTTCGAAGTGATGATGTACGACGGCGGTATCCAC
>CAJOMA010000054.1:0-8161 GCA_905235655.1 uncultured Oscillospiraceae bacterium
TTGGAGATGTGCTCGATGGATTCGGGCGTGCAGACGGGCTTGCCGCAGTCTCTGCAGTAGAAAACGGGGATCGGCAGACCCCAGCGGCGCTGCCGGGAGATGCACCAGTCGGCGCGGTCGCGGATCATGGAGACCATGCGGTCCTTGCCCCAGGCGGGCAGCCATTCGACCTGATCGCAGGCGGCGACCGCTTCGTCCTTGAACGACTCGACCGAGCAGAACCACTGCGGGGTGGCGCGGAAGATGATCGGGGACTTGCAGCGCCAGCAGTGCGGATAGCTGTGGACGATGTGCTCGGAGGCGAACAGAGCGCCGCTTTGCTTCATGTCCTCTAAAATCACGGGGTTGGATTCCTCGGTCTTCATGCCGGCGTACTTGCCCGCATAGTCGGTGTGGCGGCCGCGGTCGTCGACCGGCACGACCAGCTCCATGCCGTAGCGGCGGCAGGTCTGATAGTCGTCCGCGCCGAAGCCCGGCGCGGTGTGGACGCAGCCGGTGCCGGAGTCCATGGTGACGTACTCGGCGTTTAAGAGGCGCGAGGTCTTGTCGAGGAAGGGATGCCTGGCGAGCATGTTCTCAAAGAAGCTGCCCGGATGGGTTTCGACGATCTCATAGTTCTCCACGCCACCGACCTGCATGACCTTTTCCGCCAGCGCCTCGGCGACGATATACATCTCGCCGGTTTCCGCCCTGACGACGGCATAGCTCTCACGCGGGTGCAGGGAAATGCCCATGTTGCCGGGCAGCGTCCAGATCGTCGTCGTCCAGATGACGAAGTAGAGCTTGCTGCACTCGAGGTGGGGCAGCTTGCCGAGGTCGTCTTCCATGCGGAATTTGACGTAGACCGTGGTGCAGGGGTCGTCCTGATACTCGATCTCCGCCTCGGCGAGCGCGGTCTCGTCCTTCGGGCACCAGTAGACGGGCTTCAAGCCCTTGTAAATGTAGCCCTTGCGGAACATCTCGCCGAAGACCTTGACCTCCTCGGCCTCAAAATGCCGATCCATCGTGCGGTAGGGATGTTCCCAGTCGCCCAGCGCGCCGAGACGGCGGAAGCCCGCCATCTGCCGCTGGATGAAGTCCTCGGCGAACGCCTCGCAGGCGGAGCGGAACTCCGTTACGGGCATGGTCTTGTGGTTGAGCTTGTTCTTCTTGATGATCGCCGACTCGATCGGCATGCCGTGGTTGTCCCAGCCGGGGGTAAAGGGCGTGTAGTAGCCGCGCATGGCGTAGGAGCGGACGATGAAGTCCTTGAGCGTCTTGTTCAGCGCGTGGCCCATGTGGATGTCGCCGTTGGAGAACGGAGGGCCGTCGTGCAGGACGAAGGCGGGCTTGCCCTGATTCTTCTCGAGCAGAAGCCGGTAGACGTCGATCTGATTCCAATGCTCCAGCATACCGGGCTCGCGGGCGGGAAGACCGGCGCGCATGGGGAAGTCGGTCTGCGGTGTGATGATGGTGTCTTTGTAGTCCATAAATTTCCTCCAGAAATGAGTTTACAAGATTTAAAAAACGGAAAGGGGAAGCAGACTTCGGAAGAATTCAGAATTTAGAATTAAGAATTCAGAATGTGCCGCGTCATTGAGGGTTTGCGTAATCCCCTCCGGCGCGTCATTGCGAGCAGCGAAGCTGCGTGGCAATCTGTGTCTATCAGTATAGAACGCGTTCTCGTCATGCGACGCGCACCGTCTTTTCCCTGTCATTGCCCGACTTGCTCGGGGTGCGCAGCCGTTGGCGGCTCTGCCGCCTTACGGATGCGGCCTACCCCTTGCGGGTACAATCCGTGCTTACCGTTGCGGGACACTTTTCCAAAATACGTTAGACGTGCCAACCTGCGACGGACAGATTGCCACGGTCGCTGGCGACCTCGCAATGACACGGGAGGGGGACCGTGAAATACGATACAAATGCCATGCCTGCGACGGACGGATTCCCTGCCTGACTGCGTCAGGCGGGAATGACACGGTTGGTTGGGTTGTCGTGAAAAACGACACATCTTACATGCCTGCGACGGACGGATTGCCACGGTCGCTGGCGCGACCTCGCAATGACACGGGAGGGGGACCGTGAAATACGATACAAATGCCATACCTGCGACGGACGGATTGCCTGCCTGACTGCGTCAGGCGGGAATGACACGGTTGGTTTGGTCGTCGTGAAAAACGACACATCTTACATGCCTGCGACGGACAGATTGCCACGGTCGCTGGCGACCTCGCAATGACATAACAAAAGGGATTCGCAAAAAAACACCTCTGTCTCAGTCAAGAGACAGAGGTGCGTTTTCCTCTGCGGTACCACTCCTGTTCCCCCGCGAACGGGGGCGCTCAAACACGCGGTAACGGGCGTGAGCCGTCGCGCCTTACTCCAATGTTCGGGCGGATGCTCCGGGGTGATATTCGCACATCGCGCGGCTGCCTCGCATCGACCGGCAGCTTTCTGCACGCGGAGGGTGTGCTGTTTGTCCCCATCAGCGCAGGCAATTATTTTGAGTCGCCGTTGCGGCCGAATTTCAGCTCTTCAAAGAGCTTCTGCTTGGCGGGCGACAGCTCGCCGTGCAGGGCAGCGGGCTCCTCGACGGGAGGAACCTCGTCCTCGGCCGGATCGGCATCGATCGGCAGGGTCGTCTCGGGAACGTCCATGGACGCCTCGATTCAGGCCGATCTCCTCGATCAGCGCGTCCGCTTTTTCCTCGGGCGTGGGATCAATGGGGTCCTTGTCGTAGTCAAACGGACGGACGGGCTCCGCCGCGGGAGCGGGCTCGCGGTCGGGAAGCTCCTGCTTGCGAAGCTCCGCCAGCAGCTCGAGCTGCCGTTTCAGACGGCGTTCCATGCCGTCGATGAACTGCGCGGTCGCCTTTTTCGCCGCTTCCAGCCGCTCCGTCTCCGAGCCGATCATCTGATCCGCGCTCTGCGCCTTCGCAGCGGCGGCCTCCTCCGCGTCGCGGAGCATTTTCGCGCATTTCTTCTCGGCCTCGACCGTCATCTGCTCGCAGGTCTTCTGTGCGGCGAGGATGGCGCTCTGCATGGTCGCCTCCTGCTTGCGGTATTCCTCGAGCTTTTCCACGAGAATCCGCATTTTGCTCTTCAAAACGGAGTTTTCCTTATAAAGTGTAAGATAATCTTCCGTCAACGGCTCCAGCACTTCGTCGACCGAAGCCATGTCGTAGCCGCCGAAGATGGCTTTTTCAAAACTGATCTCCTGAATCTGCTGCGGTGTCAGCATAGTGAAACCTCCCTATTTTTATGTAGGAAAAGCAATGCGATCAGAAATAGGTGCTTTCGTTCTTCTCCAGCTCGTCCGCCAGCTCGCCGACCACGCCGACGTTGTAGGGGGTGACGAGGTAGGTGGAGACGGCGATCTTCTTGATCTTGCCGTCAAGAGCGTAGGCGCAGCCGGACAGGAAGTCCACCAGACGGCGGGCAACGTCCTTGTTGGTCGTTTCGAGATTCAGAATGACGGCCTTCTTGTCGCGCAGGCTGTCGGCAATCTCGGAGACCTGATCGAAGCGCTCGGGCTTGACCAGCACGACCTGAAGCTGGGTGCCGGAGCTGATATTCACCACGCGGCCTGCCGGGGAGCGGGTCTCAGTCGCCGGAGCGGCTGCGGTGCGGGCGTAGCCGGACGGAGCGCGATAGGGCGCGGGCTCCTCTTCCGGCTCTTCCTCGGGCAGATCGTCGTCATAATCATCGTAATCGTCTTCCGGTTCGGAATAGGGGCGGGTCAGCTTTCTGATTTCATCCATCAGTCCCATGGTTTGTTTCCTCCGTATGTAATCTTATTTCGAATAATCCCTTGCGCCGAAGATCGCCGTCCCGACGCGGATCATCGTACTGCCGCAGGCGATGGCGTCCTCAAAGTCGTCCGTCATGCCCATCGACAAAATTTCCATGCTAATATTATGATATTTTTTTGCTGTTATGTCAACAGCAATTCTCCGGATTTGCGTAAAAAATCTGCAATTACTGCCGCTTTTTTCCGAAACGGGAGGGATTGCCATCAGCCCGCGCAGGCGCAGATGCGGAAATTGCCCCATCGAGGCGGCGACCGCGTCGATCTCCTCCGGCGCGTAGCCGGACTTGCTTTCCTCCGCGCCGATATTGACCTCGAGCAGGATGTCCTGCACGATTGCCTGCTTCGCAGCCTCCTTTTCGAGAGCGGCGAGCAGCGCGGGGCGGTCGACGGATTGGATGAGCGCCACCCTGCCGACGACCTGCCTGACCTTGTTGGTCTGCAAATGGCCGATAAAATGCACGCTTGCGCCGTCGTAGGCGCGCAAAGCCTGCTTGGCGGTCAGCTCCTGCACGCGGTTTTCGCCGCAGCAGGTGATCCCGGCGGCGATCGCCTCGCGGACGCGGGCTGTGTCGTTCATTTTTGTCGCCGCGCAAAGCACGATTTCCTTCGGGTCTCGACCCGCTTTCCTTGCCGCCGCGTCCATCCGTGCGCGGATGGCGGCGATGTTTTCCGCGATCATTCCGCGATCACACTCCCGTCTCTGATTTCTTCGTCGGTCAGGATGACGCTGTCGTCCTCCCGCAGACCGTCCGGCGCATGCCGCAGCAAGCAGTATTCGCCGTATTCATAGAGAATTTCGACGGGCTTCCAGCGCGCCTTCGCGCCGACAAGGACGTAAACGCCCGTCTCGCCGTCCTCGGTGCGGACGGCGGTCTTCGGGACGCGCAGCCCCTCGTAGGTGCGGAAGCTCAGCGACGCCGTGACAGTGCGCAGGGCGGTGACGTCCTGCATCCGCTCGGCGCAGGAGACGACGAGCAAACTCGCGCCGTCCTCGTCCGTGACGAGGCGTTCGATCCGAACGGGCAGGGCGGTCAGCTCCTCGCCCGCCAGCGTCAGCAGCAGACTGTCGCCCGCTGCGCAGCGATCCGCCGCGCCCGCGGGAAGCTCGCAGACCAGATACCATTTCTGCCCGAAGATCAGCCGCCCGATCGTGCGCTCCGGCACGGCGGCGCGGCGCGTCTCGATCCCGCGCAGATCGGAAAGCGTCATCGTTTCGAGCGCCTCCGGCGTGAGCGCGTTCTCATAGCCGTCCGCAATGCGCGAGTAGTAGCCCGCCTGCGAGACGGTGATCGGCACAGCGCTCTGCGCGCACTGCGCCTGCAGGGCGGCGATTTCCGCGTCCAGATTGGAAAGCCGCGCCTGCACTCTCGCCCTGTCGCCGCCGGTCAGACTGCGCTGCAGGATGTACGGCTCCAGCTCGTCCGATACCGCCTGCATGCGCGGCAGGGACTGGGCGGACGTCTGCGCGGCAAGGCGGATGATGCCAGCGGCGATCGAGGCGTCCGAGGCGGACAAATCCTTCGCGCCCTCGGCCGCAAACGCCAGCCGGTCGCGCTGCGTCTGCAAAGACAAAAGCTCCCGCTGCGCGCGGGCGGCGCCCTCCGTCGCGCAGCCGTAGGCGACGGTCTGACTGCCGCCGACCCGCTGCCCCTCGGACAGCGCTGCGACCGGATATGGCGCGCTGCTGACCAAAAGCTCCTCCGAACGCACCACAAAGCCGGAAACGGTCAAACCGTCGCCGACTTCGCAGTAGACGGGCGCGAACGTCGTGTAGTCCTCGCCCGACCGCAGAAAGATCGAGAAGACTACGAAGATCGCCAGCAGCGCCGCCAGCAGTATGGAGGTTAGCTTTAAGTAGAATTCGCCCTGCTTTTTCATACTTCTCCCTTGTTGCAGGACTTCAGCGCGGTTACGCGGGCGGGAAGCGGACGGGCTGCAGCGGCACGAGCGTGGAGATCGCGTGCTTGTAGATCATCTGCTGCTTGCCCTCGGAGCTCAAGACGACGACGAAGCTGTCGAAGCCGGTGACGATGCCCTTGAGCTGAAAGCCGTTCATCAGAAACATCGTGACCGGCGTGTGCTCCCGGCGCACCTCGTTGAGGATCAGATCCTGCAGGTTTTCTGTGTTTGCCATGATAGGTACCTCTTTTCTTGTGTTTTGGGATACCTATATTGTAACGTTTTGCGGTGTCAAAATCGGAGGAAGACCGTCGAAGGGTGGAAATTTTTTCCAATTCAGAATTCTGAATTCTGAATGCGCTGCGTCATTGCGAGATTTGCGAAGCAAATCGTGGCAATCCGTGCGTCGCAATGTGGCACGCTTTTGCATCATGCGCTGCGCACTGCCATGTTTCTGTCATTGCCCGACTTGCTCGGGCAAATTGTCCGTATCGTTAGGAACACTTTCACGTAAAACGACACAAATACCATACCGGCAACGGACAGATTGTACCCGCAGGGGGTAGGCCGCATCCGTAAGGCAGCAAAGCTGCCAACGGCTGCGCTCCCACGCCGCTTCGCGGCTCGCAATGACGCGGGGGAGGGATGCTGTCCTGAATCAGGAGACGGCGCGGGTTTATGCTGTCTCTGCAATCCCGCAGGCGGCGGGGAAGGGGTCAAACGGCGTGTCGGGCAGCTCGATCCAGTAAATGTCCGGATTGCGGCGGAACCACGTGCGCTGCCGCTTTGCGTAGCGGCGGCTCGCCTGCTGGATCGCGGCTACCGCCTCGGGAAGCGTCCCTTCGCCGCGCAGGTACGCGGTCAGCTCCTTGTAGCCGATCGCCTGCATGGCGGTCGCGCTTGCGGGAACGCCGCTGTCCAGCAGGGCGCGCACCTCATCCGCCAGCCCGTTTTCCATCATCTGCTCCACGCGCAGATCAATCCGGCGGTAGAGCGTCTCGCGGTTTCCGTAATCCAGCCCGATCCAGCACGGGTCGTACTTTGCGGGCTGCTGTTTTGTCTCATAATTGTGCGCGGTCATGGTCTTGCCGGTCTCCAAATAGACCTCCAGCGCGCGGATGACGCGCTTTCGGTTGGCGGGGTGTATGGCTGCCGCCGCCTCGGGGTCGACCTGCCGCAGTTGCTCCATCAGCGGCTCGATTCCCTTCGTTTCGGCGATTTTCGTCAATTCCTCGCGCCGACCCGTCTCGGGAACAGGGGCGAACTGCCGTCCGGCGATCAGCGAATCGACGTACAGACCCGTCCCGCCGACGACGATGACCCGCCTGCCGCGCCGCAGGATATCCTGCACGCACTCGTCCGCGTCGTGTACGTAGCGGCTGACGGAATACGGCTCGCGCGGGTCGAGACAGTCGATCATGTGGTGCGGGATGCCGCACATTTCGTCCTTGGTCGGCTTCGCCGTGCCGATATCCATGCCGCGGTAGAGCTGCATGGAGTCGCAGGAGACGATCTCCGCGCCGTATTTCTGCGCCAGACGCACGGAAAGCGCGGTCTTGCCGGTCGCGGTCGGACCGACGATGCAGATCACGTCCTTCATCTCACGCCCTCTTGAACTGCCGCTCCAACTGCGCGGCGGTCAGCACGGCGGTGATCGGCCTGCCGTGCGGGCAGTACTTCAGATCCTCGCGTGACAGCACTTCCCTGACCAGCGCGGCGATCTCCTTCTCGTCGGAGTGCCGGCCGCCCTTGATCGCCGCCTTGCAGGCGACGGTGTGCAGAATCGCGTCGCGCATCGCGGTCGGGTCGGTACGCTTGCCCGCCTTCAGATCGGAGGCGAGCTCGTTCAGGGTGGCTTCGGCATCCTCCGGTCTCAGGTCGGATGGAATCTGGCGGACGGCGAGCACGCCGTCGCCGTAGTCAGTGAGCTCGAAGCCCGCCTCGCGCAGCAGATCAGCGTTATCCAGCAAAATCGCGGCTTCCTCGCGCTCTGGTTTACATAATATCGGCGTCAGCAGGAGCTGCGGCACGATGGGCGCGGCGCTGCTGCGCAGCTTTTCGAACAAAATGCGCTCATGCGCGGCGTGCTTGTCGATGAGCAGGACGTTTTTGCCCTCCTCAACGATGATATAGGTGTTCAGCACCTCGCCGACGATGCGGTAGGGCGCGGCTTCGAGCGGAAGCTCCTCCTGCGCGTCTTCTTCCGCCGCGTTCGGCGCGGGCTGCGGTTTTTCAAATGTCTGCTCCGGCGCGGCGGGGCGGCTGCTCCGCTCCAGCGCCGCCTTTAATTCCGGCGTCATGGCGGGGCGCGGCGCCTCGCGGACGACCTGCGCGAAGGCTTTATAGTCCTCCGCGCTCATGGTGCGGAAGAAGGTGTCTTTCATGGGAGAGGCGACCGTCGCGGTCGTCTGCTTCGGCGCGGCGGGCTGCGCTTCCTGCCGCTGCTGCGGCAGCTTCATCTGCACGCGGCCGG
>CAJOMA010000054.1:8207-16781 GCA_905235655.1 uncultured Oscillospiraceae bacterium
GTCGCGCTCGTTGAGGAACTTGACCTCGACCTTCGCGGGGTGGACGTTCACGTCGACCAGATGCTCCGGAAGCGTCAGGTGCAGCACGCACGACGGGAATCTGCCGACCATGAGCTGGTTGCGGTACGCCTCCTCGAGGGCGGCGGTCATCGTCTTCGAGCGCACGTGGCGGCCGTTGACGAAAAAGAGCTGATTGGCGCGGTTGCCGCGCGTCGCGCTGGGTTTGGAAACGTAACCGGTCAGCGTATAGTTTTCCCAGCGGCTGCTGACCTCGACCATCTCCTGCGCGCTCTGCCTGCCGAGCACGGCGTAGACCGCGCTGAAGAGCTTCCCGTCGCCGGGGGTATGGAGAAGCTCCTCGCCGTCGCGGATCACGCGGATCGAGACCTCGGGGTGGGCGATCGCCAGGCGGGAAACGGCGGAGATCAGCGCGGAAGACGAGCGCGGACGCCTCGACGGTGTCGCGCTTCATGAATTTCATTCTGGCGGGGGTGTTGTAGAACAGGTCGCGGACGATGATCGTCGTGCCGTCGGGGCAGCCGACGCTGTCGCGCTCGGTCACGACGCCCGCGTCCAGGTGCAGACCCGTGCCGAAATCGCTGTCCGCGGTTTTGGTCATCAGGTCGATGCGCGAGACGGCGGAAATGGCGGCGAGCGCCTCGCCGCGGAAGCCGAGCGTATGGATCGCTTCTAAGTCCGAGGCGGTACGCAGCTTGCTCGTCGCGTGGCGCAGGAAGGCGGTCTGCGCATCCTCGGCGGACATGCCGCAGCCGTCGTCCGTGACGCGCAGGAAGGTCATGCCGCCGTTCTGCAGCTCGACGGTGATATTGTTCGCGCCCGCGTCGATCGCGTTCTCGACCAGCTCCTTGGCGGCGCTGGCGGGACGCTCCACGACCTCGCCGGCTGCGATCAGGTCGGCGACGTGCGGGGAAAGCTGTTGAATTTTCGGCATTTGGATCACCTACTGTTTTTGTAATACTTTAAATCAGCGTGTCAAGCGTGGCAATCCGTGCGTCTCGACGTGGAACACTTTTCCGTAGTACGGCGCACATGCCATACCTGCGAGGGACAGATTGCACCCGCAAGGGGTAGGCCGCATCCGTAAGGCGGCAAAGCCGCCGACGGCTGCGCTCCCACGGGTGCTGGCGCACCCTCGCAATGACACGGTCGGGGGCTTATACCATCTTCTTGAGCTCGTACAGCGCGTTCATCGCCTCGATCGGGGTCATGGTCTCCACGGCGAGAGATTCCAGCTTCTTCCGAAGCGCGTCGTTTTCCATCGACGTGATGGAAATCTGGTCGTCGGCGGCGACGGTGACGGTGCGCACGGGCGCGCCGCTCTCAAGCGCCTTCAAAAGCTCCCGCGCGCGGGAGATGACCTTGTCCGGCAGACCCGCCAGCTTCGCGACCTCTACGCCGTAGCTGTCGTCCGCCGCGCCGGGAACGATCTTGCGCAAAAAGACGATATCGCCGCCGCGCTTCTTCACCGCGATGTTGTAGTTGCGCACGCCGCCGATCTCGCGCTCGATGTCGGTCAGCTCGTGGTAGTGCGTGGCGAAGAGAGTCTTCGCGCCGAGCCGGCGTTTGTCCGCGGCGTATTCCAGAACGGCGCGGGCGATCGCCATGCCGTCGAAGGTGGAGGTGCCGCGCCCGATCTCGTCCAGAATCAGGAGCGACCGCGCCGTCGCGTGCGTAAGGATGTCCGCAACCTCGGTCATTTCGACCATGAAGGTCGATTTGCCCATCGACAGGTCGTCCGACGCGCCGATACGCGTGAAGATGCGGTCGACGACGCCGATCCGCGCGGACTTCGCCGGCACGAAGCAGCCGATCTGCGCCATCAGGACGATGAGCGCGACCTGCCGCATGTAGGTGGATTTGCCCGCCATGTTGGGTCCGGTGATGATCGCGGTGCGGTTTCGCTCGCAGTCGAGGTCGGTGTCGTTCGGCACGAAGAGGCTGTCCTTCAAGACCTGCTCCACGACCGGATGGCGGCCGTCACGAATCACGATCTCGCCGGAAAGGTCGACCTCCGGCTTGCAGTAGTTGTGCTTGACCGCCAGCTCCGCGAAAGCAGCGACCACGTCCAGACAGGCGATCGCGCGGGCGGCGCGCTGGACGCGCTCTGCCTGCGCGGCGAGATAGTCGCGCACGGTGGAAAACAGCTCGTATTCCAGCGCGGTGATGCGGTCCTTCGCCGTGAGAATGGTCGATTCTAATTCCTTCAATTCCGGGGTGATATACCGCTCGCCGGTGGTCAGCGTCTGGCGGCGGATGTAATGCTCCGGCACCAGAGAGACCTGCCCCTTGGCGACCTCGATATAGTAGCCGAAGACGCGGGTATAGCCCACGCGCAGGTTCTTGATGCCGGTCTTCTCCTTTTCCTCGGCCTCGATTCTCGCAAGCGTCCCTTTTCCGCCGGAGACGATGTCGCGCAGGCGGTCGAGCTCGTCGGAGTAGCCGTCTCGCAGGATGCCGCCCTCGCGGACGGTGAACGGCGGCTCGTCGACGATCGCCGCGGAGATGAGGTCGAAGCAATCGCGCAGATCGTCGATCTCCTCCTGCAGAACGCCGAACAGCGGCGCCTTGAGGTCCGCGAACGCGGCTTTCAGCGCGGGCAGCGGCTCGCAGCCGTTGCGAAGCGCGATCAGATCGCGCCCGTTCGCCGCACCGGTGACGATGCGCGCCATGACGCGCTCGAGGTCGGACACCTGCCGCAAAAGCTCGCGGAGATTGTCGCGCTCGACGGTCAGACCGACCAGCTCCTCCACGGCGGACAGCCGCCGGGCGATCATTTTCGGATTCAGAAGCGGCTTTTCCAGCCACGAGCGCAGCATGCGGCTGCCCATCGCGGTGCGGGTCTTGTCCAGTACCCAAAGCAGACTGCCGCGCTTTTCGCCGTGCAGCGTCTCGGTCAGCTCCAGGTTGCGCCGCGCCGTGAGGTCGAGCTCCAGAAACCGTCCTTCGACGTAGAATTCCAAGCTCCGCACGTGGGTCAGGCTGACCTTCTGCAGCTCGCGCAGGGTGGCAAGCAGCGCGCCCGCGCTGCGCCAGACCTCGCTGCGTTCCTGCAGCCCGAGGGCGGCGAGGGATTTGTCAAATTGCTTCGTCACGGTTTCCTTCGTGACGGCGGGGTCGAACAGCTCCTCCGCGCCGAGGTTGTCGCAGCAGCTCAAACGTTCCTCAATCGCCTGAGAAAGCTGCTCGTTGCGCGCCGCTTCGCCGCCGCGCAGCACCTCCGCGGGCATAAAGCGGCCGAGCTCGGAGATCACGCGGTCGATCGCCTGCGGCCCTTCGGCGCAGGTGGCGTAGAACGCGCCTGTGGACACGTCGCAGAACGTAACGCCGTAGCGGCCGTCCTCGCCGAACACGCAGGCAAAATAGTTGTTTTTACTCTCGTCGAGCATGGAGCTTTCCACGACCGTGCCGGGCGTGACGATGCGGGTCAGGTCGCGCTTGACCAGACCCTTCGCCAGCGCGGGGTCTTCCATCTGCTCGCAGATCGCGACCTTGTAGCCGCGCTGGACGAGACGGGCGATATAGCTCTCCGCACTGTGGTAGGGAACGCCGCACATCGGGGTCTGTTCCTCTTTCTCCTTGCCGCGGTCGCGGGTGGTCAGCGTCAGATCAAGCTCCTTGGAGGCAAGGCGCGCGTCGTCGGCGAACATCTCGTAGAAGTCGCCGAGACGGAAGAACAGCACGCAGTCGGGGTGCTGCCGCTTGATTTCCAGATATTGCCGCATCATGGGGGTGAGTTCTGCCATGGGGGTTCCTCCGTTATGATTCAGTGTATGTCAGAGGGAAGAATTCAGAGATCCGCGACGCACTTCCTGCCGTGTCATTGCGAGCCTGCCCGAAGGGCGGGCGTGGCAATCTGTGCGTCTCGACGCGGGACACTTTACCGTTATACGGCACACGTGCCATACCTGCGACGGACAGATTGCACCCGCAAGGGGTAGGCCGCATCCGTAAGGCAGCAAAGCCGCCGACGGCTGCGCTCCCACGAAAGCTAACGCTTTCTCGCAATGACACGGAACGGGAATTTATATCGCTGTCGGGATCTGCCCGACTAAGCTCCACGTCGTGCAGCCGGTGATCTTCACGTCGGTAAACTGTCCGATCAGCCCGTCGCCGCCCGCGAAGCGGACGAGTCTGCCGCCGTCGGTACGGGCGGTTAAGAGGTCGCCGTCTCTTCCGTCGACCAGGACGCGCACCGTCTTGCCGATGTAGGCGCGGTGCTTTTCCTCGGAGATGCGGTTCTGCACCTCCAGAAGCCGGTCGAAGCGGCGGTTCTTGTCCTCCTTCGTATAGGGGTCGGGCATCTTCGCAGCGGGCGTGCCTCCGCGCGGGGAGAAGATAAACGTGAACAGCGCGTCGTAGCGCACTTTTTCGATGAGCTTCACCGTGTCCTCGAACTCCTCCTCGGTCTCGCCGGGGAAGCCGACGATCACGTCGCTCGTCAGCACGAGGTCCGGCATGAGCGAGCGCCCGTATTCGACCAGCTCCAGATACTGCGCGCTGTCGTAGTGGCGGTTCATCGCCTTCAAAACGCGGTCGTTGCCGGACTGGAAGGGCAGGTGGAACTGCTTGCAGATTTTGGGATATTTTGCAATCGTGTCAAAGAGCTTATGGCTCGCATCGCGCGGGTGCGAGGTCATGAAGCGGATGCGGAAGTCGCCGGGAATCTCCGCGACCTGCGCCAGCAGATCGGCAAAGTCCATGCCGAGGGCGAGATCCTTACCGTAGGAGTTGACGTTCTGCCCCAGAAGCGTGATCTCCTTGTAGCCCTGCGCGATCAGACCGCGGCACTCGTTCAGAACGTCCTCCGGCTGACGGGAGCGCTCCCGTCCGCGCACATAGGGCACGATGCAGTAGGAGCAGAAATTGTTGCAGCCGTACATGATCGAGACCCACGCCTTGAGCCGGTTCTCGCGGCAGACCGGAATGCCCTCCGCGATGGAGCCTGCGCTGTCTTCGATCAGAAAGACGCGCTTGCCGGTCTTCAGCACGCGCAGCAGCAGCTCCGGAAACTCCCACAGGTGGTGGGTCGAGAACACGCCGTCGACGTAGGGGTAGGACTTCTTGATCCGGTCGGTGACCGCCGGCTGCCCCATCATGCAGCCGCAGAGGATGATCTTCTGGCGCGGATGGCGGCGCTTGGTGTGCACGAGCGCGCCGACGTTTCCGAACACGCGCTGCTCGGCATGCTCGCGGATGGCGCAGGTGTTGAAGACGACGACGTCCGCGCCCTCCTCGGTGTCGGTCAGGCCGTAGCCCGCCGCCTCCAGCATGCCGCGAATGCGCTCGGAATCCGCCTCGTTCTGCTGACAGCCGTAAGTGTCGACGTAGGCGACGGGCGTGATCCCCTGCGCCTGCCAGTATGTTTTTATTTCATCGCAGAATTCCGCCTGCCGGCGCAGATCCTCCTGCGAAATGACGGTGGTTTTTGTATCCAAGGGGAAACCCTCCAATAAGCGATAATTCAACACTTTATTCTATCATTTTTCACGCCGTTTTGCAAGCGTTGCGGGAAGGAAAATCGCCCTACTTGCAAAACGGCGGCAGATGCGGTATACTATTATACTACGAAACGAAAAACGGCGCAGAAAACGCCGGTCGTGTCCTTGCGCGGGCGAAGCCCGCGCGGCAGTTCGTCCCACCGTGTCATTGCGAGGGTGCGTCAGCGCCCGTGGGAGCGCAGCCGTCGGCGGCTTTGCCGCCTTACGGATGCGGCCTACCCCCTGCATAGCCGTTGGCGGCTTTGCCGCCTTACGGATATGGCGTACCCCTTGCGGGTATTGCGGGTGCAATCTGTCTGTATCGTTGTTGTACGCTTTCCCGTGATACGGCACACGTGCCATATCTGCAGGACGGATTCCCTGCCTGACTGCGTCAGGCGGGAATGACAGCGCTGCGGTGCGGCGCAAAAAACGCTGCCGCGCAGCAAGCCTTCCCAGCCCTGCAGAACTCCTTCAGAGGTGATATTATGTTAACCGAGTACCGCCGCGATCTGCACCGCATGCCCGAGACAGGATGGCAGGTCGACAAGACCGCTGCCTACGTCAAGCGCGTGCTGTCGCAGCTTCCGTGCGCGGTGTTTTCGCCGGTCGGGAACGCCGTCTGCGCGTATTTTGACTTCGGCAAGCCCGAGACCGTCGCCTTCCGCAGCGACATGGACGCGCTGCCCGTGACCGAGCAGACAGGGCTGCCGTTCGCGTCCGAGCGAGAGGGCTTTATGCACGCCTGCGGTCACGACGGACATATGGCGATATTGCTGGGTCTGGCGCAGGAGCTGGCAAAGAGAACGAGCGCGGCGCGCAATGTCCTTCTGATCTTCGAGCCTGCCGAGGAGACGACCGGCGGCGCGGAGGCGATCTGTGAAGCGGGCGTGCTGCAAAAATATTATGTAAACCGAATTTTCGGTCTGCATCTCTGGCCGGGCGTGGAGGAGGGCAAGGTCTTCTCCCGCGAAGGCGGACTGATGTCGCGCTCGTGCGAGGTCTCGGTGCGCTTCACGGGCAAGAGCGTTCACATCGCCCGCTACCCGGAGGGAAAGGACGCCCTTTATGCGGCAGTGCGCTTCGTCGATGCGGCGTACAAATTCGCGGAGAGCAAAGAAAACTGCCTGCTCCGTTTCGGCAAAATGACGAGCGGCGAGGTGCGAAACGCCGTGAGCGGAGAAACCGTGCTGGAAGGCTCGCTGCGCTGTTTGGACGACGCGGGCTATGACGAAATGCGCAATATGCTATCCGACCTCGCCGCGGATATCGCGCGCGAGACCGGCTGCGCCGTCGAGGTGCGCCGCACCTCGGGCTATCCGCCCGTGATAAACGACGCTGACCTCCTGCGCGAGGCGAAGACGCGCTTCCCGATCTACGACGCCGAGCCGACCTATATCACGGAGGACTTCTCCGTCTACCAGCGGCAGGTGCCGGGCGTGTTCTTCTTCCTCGGAACGGGCGGGGAGGAGCTGCTGCATTCGCCGCGCTTCGATTTTGACGAGCGCGTGCTGGAGACGGGGCTGTCCCTGTTTACCGCATTACTGTAGAGAGGCAAAAAATGACCAAAACGATCCTGCGCCTGACGATTTCCGGCGCGCTGCTGCTTTTGACCGCGCTCGCGGTGGTGGCGGCAAAATTCTTCGGCGCATTTTTCTTTGATTTTTACCCCGCCCTTTCCCGCTGGGTGACGGCGGCGCTGGCGGGCGTGACCTCGGTCGTGCCCTTCGCCCTGTGCGAATTTCTGCTGATCGCGCTGATTCTCTGGTTTGTCATCACCCTCGTGCGGGCGATCGTCAAAAAGCGCATGGTGCGCTGGCTGACGGGCGCGCTGCTGGTACTGTGCGCCCTGCTGACGGCGTTTGTCTGTATCTGGGGACTCAACTACTACGCGCAGCCCATGCGCGAGCGGCTCGGTCTGTCCGACCGGCAGTTTACCGTGGAGGAGCTCAAGGAAGCGACGATCTACTACCGCGATCGCGCGGGCGAGCTTGCCGACAAGGTCGAGCGCGATGAGAACGGCGTGATGGTCGAATACGACTTCGGCGAGCTTGCGAAAGCGGCGGGCAACGGCTATGAAACGCTCGGGCAGAGCATGGAGGACTTCAGCGGCTCGACGGTGCGCGTGAAGAAGCTCCTGTCCAGCCCCCTGCAGGGTAAGCTCGGCGCGACGGGCGTGTTTATCTGCTTAACGGGCGAGAGCTGCGTCAGCACCACGACGCACAGCGCGTCCATGCCCTACACGATGTGCCACGAGATTGGGCACCGCATGGCGTTCGCGCGCGAGGACGAGGCGAATTTCGCCGGCTTCCTTGCCTGCGCCGCGAATCCACGGGCGGAATTCCAGTACTCCGGCTATTACGCCGCGTTCCGCTACTGCTACAACGCCCTGTACGGGCAGGACCCTGCCGCCGCGCAGGAGGTCTGGCGCGGCGTGAGCGAGGCGGTCGCCCGCGACTGGGCGGACTCCGCAGAGCACTACAAGGCTCTGCGCAACGAGACGGCGGCAGAGGTGAGCGACACGGTCTACGACGCCTATTTGAAGAGCTTTTCGGTAAAAAGCGGCGTGCAGTCCTACGGCGAGGTCGCCGATCTGCTGCTGGTCTGGTACTTTGAGAGGTTGAAATGAGAAACAAGCAAGACGGCGCGACCCTGCAATACAGCTTCGTGCAGGCGATGATCTGGGCGACCTACGGGTTTCTGTTTTCCTACGCGAACCCCTATATGACGGAGAAGCTCGGGCTGTCGGACACGGCGGCGGGGCTGGATATCCATGTGCCTTGCAACTACTATCCGGACGACGACCCGACGAGGCCGCCGGTGGTCCGCTGGCGCAGCGTGGCGAACCTGATGTTCGCGAACTGGCTCAATTATTATGTCTATCAGGAAACGCCCTATGAACTGGAACGGATCAAGAACCGGGGCACGGGCAAGTTTTGAGTTTTTGGGAGGTACGAATGAAAAAGCAGTGGATTTGCGCCCTCGCGCGGGCGGCGGCGCTGGATTTCGGGACGGCGGGGGCGGCCTATGTGCCGCCGAAGGTGCCGGAGGACATCTACCAGTGGGTGCAGTCGTC
>CAJOMA010000055.1:0-8091 GCA_905235655.1 uncultured Oscillospiraceae bacterium
TCCAGGACCTCGTTCATCCGGTGGGACGTGAAGATCATCGCGATCTTCTGCTCCTTCAGCTGGTTCAGGTAGCGGAAAAGGCTCCTGACCTGTCCCTGCTCCAGAGCGGCGGTCGGTTCATCAAGAATCAGCACCTTCGGTTTGACCGCCAGGGCTTTCGCTATTTCAACGATCTGCTTTTCCCCGGGGGAAAGAGCAGATACCTTGGATTCAATGTTAATATAGGGATAAAGCTGATCCAGTATCTCCTTCGAGATCCTCCTGGCATCCACGTTGTCAAGGAAAAGTCCCTTCCTTTTTTCCATCCCAAGCACGATATTCTGCCAGACCTTCATATCCGGTGCGAGGCTCAGGTTCTGGAACACCATCGAAATGCCCGCGAGCTTTGCTTCCAGCGGGTTCTTGAAGCTGACTTTTTTGCCCTCAAAAAAAACTTCGCCGGAATCCGCACTGTACACGCCGGTAATGATCTTTGAGATCGTGCTTTTCCCGGATCCGTTCGCGCCCAGCAGGCCCGTGATCTTTCCTTCCTCACAGGACAGGCTGGCCCCGGCAAGCGCAACAACGCCGGTGAAATGCTTTTTTATATCCCGCGCTTCTAAAATAGCCATTGCGCTCTCACTTTCTGTTTAATGGATTCATGTCAGAGGGGTTTCCCCCTCTGACATGCAATACAGGTGTGCAGTTTTCCGCCGCAGCATGCGGGATCACTGCTTCCAGCTCTTCCAGACTCGCGGCGCGAATCGCCGTAACCGACTTAAAATGCTTCAGCAGCGCAAGCCGGCGCTTCTCTCCGATCCCCTCGATGGCGTCGAGCTGCGAGCCCTTCACGCGCTTGCTGCGCAGCGTTCTGTGGTAGGTGATGGCGAAGCGATGCGTCTCCTCCTGAATCCTTCCGATCAGAGCGAAGACGGCGGGCGTCGCCTGAATGCCGAGCTCCTGCCCTTCCGGCGTGACTAAAGCTCTGGTACGATGTCGGTTGTCCTTCACCATGCCGTAGATCGGCAAATGAATTCCCATCAGATCAAGCGCTTCCTTGACAGTCTGCGCATGGACGGCGCCGCCGTCGATCAGAAGCACGTCGGGGCATTCGTCGAAGCCCTTATCGCCGTCCAAGAATCGGCAGAAGCGTCTGCAAAGCACCTGCCGCATGGAGCCGTAGTCGTCCTGATCCTCCATGCCCTCGACCTTGAAGCGCTTGTAATCGCTCTTCTTCGGCTTTCCGTCGACAAACACGGTCATGGAGGCAACGATGTCCGTTCCGGCGGTGTTGGAAATGTCATACGCCTCCATCCGCGCAGGATAACGCTTCAGACCGAGCATGTTCTGCAGGAGCGTCAGCGTGCCGCTCAGGCGTTCTGCCGCGGTGGTCGCGCGCTCGGCTTCCTCCTGCGCGTTTTTGTTCGCGAGGTCGGAAAGCTTTTTATTGTCGCCTCTCTGCGGAACAATGAAGAGCACTTTCTTTTCCAGTTTTTCCAAAAGGAGCTGCGCAAAGGGCGCGGCGTCCTCCATGGCAAACGGCAGCAGAACGCGCTTCGGCGCGGCCTTGCGCGCAAGATAGTACTGCTTGACGAGAGAGGAAAGCGCCTCGGCAGGCTCATCCGTCGCGGCAAGAAGCTCGTACTCCTTGTCCATCAGATTGCCGCCGATAAAGTGCAGGACGGCGAAGCACGCCTTCGCCTCCGTCTGATACCAGCCGATCACGTCCGTATCCGCCATCGTTCCGGCGGTAACGAGCTGCTTCTGACTGAGCGATTCGATCGCCTTCAGACGGTCGCGGTAGAGCGCGGCGTGTTCAAAGTCCAACTGCTCAGCTGCCTGCTCCATCTTCGCCCGCAGATCGTCGCACAGCGGCTTGTGCTTGCCCTCAAGCAAAAGCTGCGCCTGTTCCATCAGCGCGTGATACTCCGCCTGCGTCTTTACCGGTCTGCACCACCCGGCGCACTGACCCAGATGATAATTCAGGCACGGGCGTTCCTTGCCGATGTCGCGCGGAAATTTCCGATTGCAGTCGGGCAGCTTGAAGGTCGCGCGGATGGTGTCGATCACCTGCTGCGATCTGCCCCTGCTGCCGTAGGGTCCGAAATACTTCGCGCCGTCGTCCTTCACGCGGTTGGCAAGCGTAATCTTCGGATACGCCTCGCGCAGATCAAGCCGCAGATAGGGATAGCCCTTGTCGTCCTTCAGCAGGATATTGTACTTCGGCATATAATGCTTGATCAGCGAGCATTCGAGCACGAGCGCCTCAAATTCCGAAGCCGCGCGGATCGTTTCAAAATGGTCGACAAGAGAGACCATGCGGCGCGTTTTCGCCGTATGGGACGCCGTATCCTGAAAATACTGGCTGACGCGGTTTTTCAGTTTTTTCGCCTTGCCGACATAGATGACCGTATCGTTCGCGTCCTTCATCAGATAAACGCCCGGCTCATAAGGCAGCGACAGCGCGGCAAGCTTGAGTTCTTCCCTTGTCATAAGTCCCTCGATTTAGACAAAACTGTCCCAAACGCGCAGGCGCTTGGGACAGTTTGCTGATTCTTTTAATAAATGTCCTTCACAAGCATGGCTGAGAGCTCTTTGACGGCGGCCTCTTCGTCGGGACCTTCCGCGATCAGCGTGATCTCCGTGCCGGTCATGATTCCCATAGACAGAACGCCCAGCAGGCTCTTGGCGTTGATCTTGCGCTCGTCGGCTTCGATCCAGATGCTGGAACGGAATTCGTTCGCCTTCTGGATGAAGTAGGTTGCAAACTTGTTGTGAAGTCCGGATTCACATTTGACGACGGATTTTTCTGTATACATGCGTAGCCACTCCTTAAAAATGCGACATAGTTTACAGCTATATGATAATATACGCAACTCGACCGCATTTGTCAACAAAAATTTTTCTTATGACAGCTTATGCTAATTCGGCGATCGTCACGCCGTCCTCGCCCTCTCCGTACACGCCGAGGCGGTACTTTTTGACCGCGCGGTTTCGCTTCAGCTCCTCGTGTACGGCCTTGCGCAGGACGCCCGTGCCCTTGCCGTGGATGATGCGCACCTGCGACAGATTCGCGAGCATCGCGCTGTCGAGGAAGACAGACAGCGTCGCGACCGCTTCCTCCGCGCTCATGCCGCGCAGGTCAAGCTCCGTCGCCGTCGCGGTGTTGCGGAACTCCCGTCGGCTGCGCTCAATGATTTTCTTGACCTGCTGCTGCGTTTCCTCGATCAGATAGACCTCGTTCGGCTGGGCGGTGACCTTCATAATGCCCGCCTGCAGTTGATAGCTGCCGTCTTTGTTGATGGCGAGGACGCTCGCCCTCGTGCCGAATTTCAGGATCTCAACCGTATCGCCGACTTTGATCGCCCGGCCCGGTGCGGGACGCTCCGGTGCGCCCTTCTGTTCGGAGAATTCGGCTTCCGCCTCGTTCAGCTTCCGGCGCAGCTCCGCCTGCTTTTCGTTGCTGCCCTGCACGTCGGCGGCGTCGCGCATCTGCTTGCGTAGCTGTTTCAGCTCTTCCTGCACCTCGTTGGAAGCGCGGCGGGCGTTGTCGATGATCGCCTGCGCCTCCGCTCTCGCGCTGCGTACCGCCTTTTCACGCTCGCGTTTGATCTCCGCGTAGTATTCCTCGGATTTCGTCTTCATCTGCTCCGTTTCGAGCCGCAGACGCTCGGCTTCGATCTTCGCGTTTTCCATCTGCTGCCGCTGCTGCTCGAGCTGCGTCAGAACGTCCTCGAAATTCTTATCGTTCTCGTTGATGAAGCTCTTCGCTTTGTCGATGATCAGATCAGACAGACCGAGTCGCTTGGAGATCGCAAAGGCGTTGGACTTTCCGGGAATGCCGATCAAAAGCCGATAAGTCGGGCGCAGGGTCTCCACGTCAAATTCGCACGAGGCGTTCATCACGCCGGCGGTGCGCATGGCATAAAGCTTCAATTCCGCATAGTGGGTCGTCGCGGCGACGCGGCTTCCGCACTGGCGGCAGTATTCGATCAGCGCAGTCGCCAGCGCCGCGCCCTCGGCGGGATCGGTGCCCGCGCCGAGCTCGTCAAAGAGCACCAGCGTCGTCTCGTCGCAGTCGGCGACGATCTGTACGATGTTCTTCATGTGCGACGAGAAAGTGGAAAGCGACTGCTCGATCGACTGTTCGTCGCCGATATCCGCGAGCACGCGGCTGAATACGGAAATCGCGCTGCCGTGCTCTGCGGGGATGTGCAGACCGCACTCCGCCATCAGGGTCAGCAGGCCGATGGTTTTCAAGCAGACCGTCTTGCCGCCGGTATTGGGGCCGGTAATGATCAGCGTGTCAAAGTCCGTGCCGAGCCGCACCGTGATCGGCACAACCGTCTTGCGGTCGATCAGCGGATGGCGTGCCTTGATAAGCTCGATCGTGCCGTTTGTACGAATCTGCGGTTCCATCGCGTTCATTCGCAGCGACAGCTTTGCTTTGGCGAAAATCATGTCCAGTTGGACGAGCATATCATAGCTCAGGGTTATGCTCTCGCGGAAGGACGCCGCCTCCGCGCTGAGCTCAGCAAGGATGCGCTCGATCTCTCTGCGTTCCTGCAAAAGCAGCTCCCGCAGAGCGTTATTCGCGTTGACAGCGGACATCGGCTCGATGAAATACGTGCCGCCGCTCGAGGAAACGTCGTGCACCAGACCGGGAATCTCGCTCTTGTATTCGCTCTTGACCGGAACAACGTAGCGGTCGCCGCGCAGGGTGATGATCGGATCGCGCAGATATTTGGAATAGCTCGGCGAGGTGATGATCTTTTGCAGAGATTCCTTGACCTTCGCGCTCTGTACGCGCATGTGGCGGCGAATATCTGCCAGCTCGCTGCTGGCGGCGTCGGCGATCTCTTCCTCGGAGAGAATGGAATTGCTGATTTTGTCCTCTAAGTACCGGTTGGGATTGAGCTCGCGGAAGTAGACGTCCAGCGCGGACTCCATATAGTCGCCGTTATAGTAGGCTTTCGCGTTTCGGATGCAGCGCAGAACGCCGGCGATACGTAAAAGCTCGATTGGCGTCAGACAGCCGCCGCGATCCGCGCGCTCCAAGGAAGAGCCGATCTCCTTCAGCTCGTGAAACGACGGCGAGCCCTTGAGCGAAATCAGCTTGCAGGCGGCGGACGTCTGCCCCTGCAATATCGCGATCTCCTCCGCGTCGTCCAACGGGACGAGCGCTCTGCATTTTTCCTTTGCCGCCTCGCTGTTCGCGCTCTCGGCGAGCTTGTCTAAAACGACGGCAAGCTCCAGCTTATTCAATGATTTTTGATATAGCTCATTCATAATTGAATCCTCATAAAAACAGGGATTTATAAAAATCGAGCGCGGAGAAACCGCGCTCTAAGCGCATCGTCAGATAGCTTTCGGTGATCTGGCTCAGCTCCGTATAGGAGTCGTCAGACAAGCGGAACGAAAACAGGCGCTTCGGATCGGCGGAGCAGATATAGCGCATCGCGTTCAGTACGCCGGAGGATACCGGCATGCGGATTCCGTTCACATCCTCGCTTCTGCATGCGGCGCATTGCAGCATGCCCTGCGTGATATTGAAGCGGTCGGGGTCTTCCCTGCCGCAGATCGCGCAGCCGCGCAGATCGGGCAAAAAGCCCGCGGTACACGCCGTTCGCAGCTCAAAGACCGCCTTGACCATCAATTGCGGCAGCTTCAGCTTGGAAAGCGCATACAGCGCGTTCAGAAGCAGTGAAAGCAGCTCCGGCATAGGATCGTACTCCTGCGCAACCGTATCGCAGACCTGCACGAAGTAAGACGCCAGAGAAAGCAGCTCCAGATCGCTCTGCAGCTCCGGAAACAGCTCCTTGCTGACCGCCTCGGTAATCACATACCGTCCCTGGTAGTCCCGCACAGTGAACTCCGAATATGCCAAGAGCTGGCAGCAGGCACGTAGCTTGCTGTTTTTGCTCTTGACGCCGCGCGCCTTCATCGTGACCTTGCCGAGATCGCGCGTCAGTACGGTCAGCAGCTTGTCCGAGTCCTTGTATTCAATTGTTCTCAGGACAATGCCCTCGGTTTTTTCAAACATCGTTATGTACGCTGGCAGCGATCACGCTGCCGGTCCCTTGCTGCATTTTTCCCTGCGGTAGATCAGATATGCCTCCGGTGCGCCGGTTTCCACGAATAAGTTCCAGTAAAACGATGCATCCATAGGAAATCCCCTTTCGCTTTCTGCTTTTAGGATTTCCGCGCGCCGAATATCTATCCTTGGCAAGTGTTGTTATCGGTAGCCGAAGTTACGGAGCAAAAAGTCGCTGTCGCGCCAATTCTCCTTGACCTTGACCCATGTTTGCAAAAAGCATTTCGTTCCCATAAAGCGTTCGCAGTCCTCGCGGGCGGCGGAGCTGATTTTTTTCAGCATCGCGCCGTTTTTCCCGATGATGATCCCTTTATGGCTCGCCTTTTCGCAGTAAATCGTCGCGTCAATGTCAATCACGCCGCTGTCGCGCTCGGAAAATTTCGTGATCTCGACGGCGGTGCCGTGCGGGATTTCGCGCTCCAGATTCCACAGCAGCTTTTCGCGAATGATCTCCGAGATCACCTGCCGCTCCGGCTGATCGGAGGTCATATCCTCCGGGAAGAAAAACGGACTCTCCTGCGCGAATTTTACGCATTCGTCAAGCAGCGCCTGTACGCCGTCGTTGAATTTCGCGGAGATCGGCATGACGGCGGCAAAGTCAAAGCCCTCCGAATAGGTCGCAATGACGGAAAGAAGCTCGTCCTTGTCCTGTACGGTGTCGATCTTGTTGATCACAAGAATGGCCGGCGCGCCGCTTGTTTTGATTTGCGCAAGGAGCGCCTCCTCCTGCGGTCCGATGTTCGCGATCGGCTCGACGATCAGCAAAATCAGATCGACGTCCGCGACCGATTCGCGCACGACGTCGACCATATAGTCTCCCAGCTTGGTGCGCGGCTTATGGAAGCCCGGCGTGTCGATAAAAACAAGCTGCGTGTCGCCTCTGGTCAGCACGCCGCAGATCCGGTTTCTGGTCGTCTGCGGTTTATTGGAAACGATTGCGATCTTTTCGCCGACCAAGTGGTTGATCAGGGTGGATTTCCCGACGTTCGGTCTGCCGGCAATCGTGATCATGACGGATTTTGTACCCATAGCTCTCTCCTTATGCACGCGTAATGCCGATTTCGGCGGCGATAATCTCTTCCCGAATGCGCATCTGCCGCTTCATCTCTCCCTCGTCCAGATGGTCGTAGCCCAAAAGGTGCAGGACGCTGTGGATCGTCAGATAGCCGACCTCGCGCTTGAGGGTATTGCCAAAACGCTTCGCCTGATCTCTCGCGCGTTCCAGCGAAATTGCCATATCGCCCAGCGGCAGAAGGCCGGTCTGCGGGTCAATGAGGTCTTCCACATCCGACGGGAACCTTCCCGGCTCGAAGTGGAACATTGGGAAGGAGAGCACGTCCGTCGCGCTGTCCACGCCGCGTGTCGCCTTGTTGATAACCTGTATGCCCTGATCGTCCGTGACAAGCACGTTGATCTCGCAGGGAACAAAAACGCCCTGCGCGTCCAGCGCGGCGCAAATACAGCGGTTCAGATGAATCGTCAGTGCGGGATTCTTCTCTCTCTTGTTTGCATATCGAACCAGAATACGGTGTTTCATCGGCTTACTTCTTTCTGTAGACTTTCTTCTGTGCGGGAAGGTCCTTCTTCTCGCCGCTCTCATACGCGGCGATGATCTGCTGCACCAGCGCGTGGCGCACGACGTCGCTCGCGGTCAGGCGGCAGATCGCAATGTCGGGAATATTCTCCAGAATCCTGACGGCGTCCTTCAGACCGCTCGTCTTGTCGCTCGGCAGGTCGATCTGCGTGATGTCGCCGGTGATGACGATCTTTGACCCGAAGCCGAGGCGCGTGAGGAACATCTTCATCTGCTCGCGCGTGGTATTCTGCGCCTCGTCGAGAATGATGAAGCTGTCGTCGAGCGTTCTGCCGCGCATGTAGGCAAGCGGCGCGACCTCGATATTGCCGCGTTCGAGATATTTCTGATAGGTCTCCGCGCCGAGCATATCATACAGCGCGTCATACAGGGGCCGAAGATACGGATCGACCTTGTTCTGCAGATCGCCCGGCAGGAAGCCCAG
>CAJOMA010000055.1:8103-14761 GCA_905235655.1 uncultured Oscillospiraceae bacterium
GGTCAGAATGATGCGGTTGACGCTCTTGGCGCGGAAGGCGGCGACTGCCGCTGCGACGGCGAGATAGGTCTTACCCGTACCGGCAGGTCCTACGCCGATCGTGATCGTGTTTTTCAGGATCGCCTTCATATACCGCTGCTGACCGATCGTTTTTGCCTTGATCGGCTTGCCCTTTGCGGTGATGCAGACGACGTCCTTCGCCATTTCGTTGATCTTATCATCGTTGCCGGAGGAAACAAGGTCGATCAAATAGCGTACCTTCTGCTCGTCGATCACCTCGCCCTTGGCGGCAAGCGTCAGCAGACCCTCGATCGCTCTGGCGCCCTTGTCGACCTCCTCCTCGCCGCCGGTCACCTTCAGCTCCGTGCCGCGATTGGTGATCTTCACATGATAGGTTTCCTCAATTCGCTTGATATTTTCATCAAACGAGCCGAATACATTGATGATCTGTTCAATCCGTTCTGCGTTGATAATGCGTTCCGTCATTGTTTTCTCCTTCGTATTGCCCGTAGATTGGGACAAGTCTTGCGATCATTTCATTGCAGGCGCTTTCCGCCCGCAGTACGTAAACCGTATCGCTCCGCAAAAAGCGGCAGTCCGTCTGCCCGATCACGCCTGCGACCATCGCCCCGCGCATCTGCGCTTCCCATGCAGATTCCAATTCGCTGCGGATAACCTGCGGGTCTTTCAGCCGCTCGGTCAGCGTGTATTCGCGGTAAAGCGCCGTTTCCAGTGCGACAGGGAATTCATATCCCGGCAGGCGCAAGCTTTTAACGCTTACCATTTTATCACAACTGTCTACCGAAATTCCACTGTTTCCGCATAAAATTATTCTTTTTCTTCCGACGAGCAGCGAAGTCTGCTTCCACTGCCTGCCCGTATAGGTCTTTTCCAATGTGATCGCCGGCGTGACAAGAGCGCCCTGCCGCCATGTATCAGCATAGATTTCGCCCTCGGCGCAGACGGCGCGCAGGCAAAGTCCGTAGTCCTCCAAGCCGGAAACGAGGATCTGCCCTTTGGAGACTGTTTCGCCGCGTGAGATCATACGCATGCCCTCCGAAATGACATAATCGGTGATGATCCCGTCAACAGACGCGATCAGATTGCCTGCCTTCGGTGGAATCGCTTCGTTCTGCGCCTGCGCACGCTCCGTTACGAGCACCGTGATCTTCCCGCCGGTGCGGTTCGCCGCAAGCCACGAGAGCTCCGGAACGGCGTTGAGCATTTGCATTTTGATCTGCTGCTGATCGTACTCACAGCTTCCGCCCGGCTTGATCCCGAGCTCGGCGAGCGAACGCAGGATAACGTCCTGCGGCACTCGCTCGTTTCCCTGCACCTCAATCACCCAGATTCGGTTTTGCAACAGAAAACAAAGCGTGATTGCGGCCGCTATCCCAGCCAGCAGCGCCGGTCTACGCAGGATTTTCTTCAGCAAAACCGGCAAGCCGCGACGCTCCTTGACCTCCGCTGTGCAGAAGCTGCGCAGCGCAAGCTTGCGCGTCTGCTGCTCCCTGCGCATGGGTACGCTGACAAAATAGTGCAGTTCATCCTTCCGTTCCACAGCCCAGAACGGTATTCCTTCCCGCGTCAGCAGATTCAGAAAATCCTGCGGCGAAGCGCCGGTCACGGAAAGGCGCGCTTCTCCGTGCAGATATGCAGTCAGTCGATTCATCTTATTCCAGCTCCAGCCGCTGGAGCCTTCCGCGAATTTCGACAGTCTTTTTCGTCATTCGCGCAATCGTCAGCGCAAAGCCGTAAATATGGATACAGCCGCGCTTCACCGCGATCTGAATATGCTCCTGCTCATACACTTTAACGCCCCTGTGGTTTTCAATGCAGACGCTCCGCTTTCCGCGCACCTGCATAAGCGCCGCGTCTGAGATCAATTCTTCCGGAATTGCCGTTTTTTCGCTGATTTTTTCGGAGAAGTTCTGTTTCAAATCATTCACCTGCCCGAAACATTCTATGCAGGCAGCGAACATTTTTTCCTTCGCGCGCATATATTCAACGGGGTGATGATGTGAAACGGAAATCTTTTATTACAATTGCGATTGTTTTCGGACTGCTCGGGCTGATTGTGTATTCCGAGCAATCGGCAGATGCGGCGAGAAACGCACTGCAGGTCTGCGCGATGTCCGTCATCCCCTCGCTGTTCCCATTCTTTGTGCTGTCAAAGCTACTGCTGTCCCGCGGCTTTGCGCTTCCGGTGCCAAAGCAGCTATTTGAGAAGTGCTTCGGCGTCAGTGCAGACTGCGCTCCCGCCTTTTTCGTCAGTATTCTGGGCGGATATCCGGCAGGAGCCGCCGCGGTCGCAGATCTTTACGACGGCGGCGTGATCACGAAGCAGGACGCGGAACGCGCGCTCTGCTTCTGCAACAATTCCGGTCCTGCCTTCTTTCTCTCCTTCATCGGCGGAACCGTCCTTCACAGTGTAACGCTCGGCCTGCTTCTGTATCTGATTCACATTCTCTCCGCCGTTTTGTGCGGCAGACTGCTCGCAGGGCGCAAAAATACATTGCTGCAGATTCGGAGAATCCAACCACGGCAGACGCCGCAGCGAAAGCGTCTGCCGGAGGCAATCTCGGAAAGCTGCGCAGCCCTGCTGCAGATCAGCGGCATGATCGTCTTCTTTTCCGTTCTACTCGCCATGTTGGAGGAAGTCGGGCTGTTGCGTCTGATGGCGCAGATTCCGCGGATACCGCTTGCCGAAGTCAAAGCGCTCCTCAGCGGAATACTTGAAATCTCCGTCGGTATCCTGCGCAGCGCGGACAGCCGCAATGCGTTCGTTCTTTGCGCCTTTCTCATGGGCTGGGGCGGTTTCTGCGTACATACGCAGGCAAGCGCGATCTGGCAGAAGGCAGGTCTGCGACCGAAGCATTATCTTTATGCAAAGCTGCTGCACGGTTTGCTCTCAACGATATTTGCGCTTGGCTGTGCGGCGCCGAGCGCGCTTTCCGCGTCGATCAGCGGCTGCGTTTTCCTGCTTTGCGTACTATTTCCGACAATTTCGAAAAAATGGGGTGGAAATCCGGCGAGAAATACGCTATAATCATCCGTGAGGTGAGGAATATGCTGTTCCGAAAGAACATTGAAAAATGCTGCGCCAACTGCACCCATTCCGGGAAGGTCAACGACACGGCGTATATTTGCACAAGAAAAGGAATGGTATCTCCCGGACATCACTGCTGGAGATTCAAATATGATCCGCTGAAGCGCGTACCGGCGAAGAAGGATCCGACCGACTTTTCCAAGTACGACGACGTGGATTTTTCCCTGTAATACGCAGTAAGGCCTCCGAAGCGATTTGCTTCGGAGGCTCTTTAGTATCTTTATCGAATCCCGTAGTCCTCCGCCAGCTTTTTGAACAGCGGCAGCGCGCGCTCGATCGTTTCCGTCTGCACACAGTAGGAAATACGGAAATGTCCCGGCGTGCCGAAGCCGTCGCCCGGCACGAGGAGAAGGTCGTATTTTTTCGCCCTTTCGCAGAATGCGCCGGCGTCCGCTTCCAGCGAGCGCGGGAACAGGTAGAACGCGCCGCCCGGCGAAACGCAGGTGTAGCCGAAGCTGTGCAGTCCGTCGAGCAGAAGCCTGCGGTTGGTTTCATAGATCGAAATATCCGAGGTCGTGCCGACGCACTCCGCGGCGATCATCTGGAACATCGACGGCGCGCAGACGTAGCCGAGGCTGCGGCCTGCGCCACAGACCGCTGCATACACGTCGGCGGCGTTCTCAATGCAGTCCGGCACAAGGATGTAGCCAATGCGCTCGCCCGGCATGGAAAGTGATTTGGAGAAGGAATAGCAAACGATCGTATTGCGGTAGACGGGCGCGATGAAGTTGATCTTTTCCCCGCCGAAGACGATCTCGCGGTAGGGTTCGTCGGAGATCAGATAGATCGGATGACCGTACTGCGCGGACTTTTTCTCCAGCAGTTCCGAAAGACGGGCGATCGTTTCCGCGGAATAAATCACGCCGCAGGGATTGTTCGGCGAGTTGATGATCAGCGCCTTCGTGTTTTCGTTGAGGTTCGCCTCCAGGGCGGCAAAGTCGACCTGGAAGTCCTCGATCTGCGCGGGGATGACGACGCATTTCGCGCCGGCGCAGCTCTCGATCCACATCTTGTATTCGGGAAAATACGGCGCGAAAATGATAATCTCGTCGCTCGCTGATGCGACCAAGGCGCGCAGCGTGATCATGAGCGACGCCGCCGCGCCGCAGGTCATGTAGAAATTCTCCGGCCGGTAGCTCGTGCCGAAGCGGCGGTTCAGATCGTCCGCCATCGCCTTACGGCAAACCTCGCTGCCCTGCGCGGAGGTGTAGCCGTGCAGAGCGACCGGGTCCGTTTTTGCGAGCTTTTCCAGCGTCTGCGTGACCTTCTCCGGCGCAGGTACGTTGGGATTGCCGAGGGAGAAGTCAAAGATATTCTCTCTTCCGACGATTTTCGCGCGCTGATTGCCGTATTCAAAAATGTCACGGATGACCGAACGGTGGTTGCCCAGCCGCATCATTTCCTGATTGATCATAATGCCATCTCTTTTCTGTTATTTCGAATGCTTTACAATGAAGTTCCAACTGTCGCGGCACATGTCCTCGACAGTTTTTTCCGTCTTCCAGTGCAGCAGGCGCTCCGCCTTTTCCGCGTTCGCGTAGCACCGCGCCAGATCGCCGTCGCGTCTTGCGCCGATCACATAAGGAACGTCGACGCCATTCACGCGGATGAAGGTATGGAGCAGCTCCAGCACGGAAACGCCGTTGCCAGTGCCGAGATTGATCGCCTCGACGCCGTTGCGCTCCGCGGCATAGTCAAGCGCGCAGATATGACCTTTTGCAAGGTCAACGACGTGCAGATAATCCCGCAGACACGTGCCATCCGGCGTATCGTAGTCATTGCCGAAGACGGTCAGCTTTTCAAGCTGTCCGCCCGCAACGCGCGCGATATACGGCATCAGGTTGTTCGGAATGCCATTCGGATCATCGCCGATCAAGCCGGATTCATGTGCGCCGACAGGGTTAAAATAGCGCAGCAGTATGGCGGAGAAATCGGGATTCGCGGCGACGTAATCGCGAACGATCTGCTCGATCATCGCCTTCGTCCAGCCGTAAGGGTTGGTTGCGACATGGCACGGCATATCCTCGCGATACGGCACGGGGTTATCCGGTCCGTATACGGTCGCGGAGGACGAGAAGACCAGCCGTTTGCAGCCGTGCCGTTCCATCGTTTCAAGCAAAGTCAGCGTACTGTCCAGATTATTACGGTAGTACGCCAGCGGAATACGGCAGCTCTCGCCGACCGCCTTCAGTCCGGCGAAATGAATCACGGCGTCAATCTTGTTCTCGGAGAATATCTTCTCCATCTCGGCTCGATCCTGCACGTCGGTTTCATAAAATTTCGGCAGCTTTCCCGTAATCTTTTCGATATACTCGAGCACCGAGCCATAGGCGTTGCAGAGATTGTCCGCGATCACCGCCTGATGTCCCGCGTTCAAAAGCTCGACACAGGTATGGCTCCCGATGTAGCCGAGACCGCCGGTCAGCAAAACATTCATAAGCTATCCTCCAAATCATTGATGCCGCAGCATATAGTAGTCGTCCGCCTGTCGGAAAAACGGGCATTCGCCCTTGTGAAACGTCTGAATCCTGTACCACTCGTCCTCGTCGATGTCCTTGGAGCAGAAGGATTCGTCCGTCTCTTCGTCGTAATAATAGTTCCAGCAATCTTCGCAATTCGGCATGCTTATTCCTCCTCAGCGGAACACTTCACCGGCTTCGTCATAGACCTCCAGCCGCCGGTAGCGGACGAAAGCCGGCTTGTCCTGCGGCAGCCAGCGTTCGATTGCGGCGGTCAGCAGAGCCGGATTCAGAGAAGGGTTCTGCGCGCTGATCCGCGCGGTAAGCAGAATCCGATCCTCAGCGACGGACAACTCAGTTTTATGGATCATCGGTCGGATGTCCGCTTCCTCCATGCCGCGTTTCGTACGCTTTTCCACAAGCAGCGTTTCGCCGCTCAGCAGCAGAGCGATTCGTTCTTGCGCGCCGTCCGGCACGCCGTGATCGTAACACATCGTCAGCGAAACGAAAAGCTCCGTCAGGAATTTCGCCTTGCGGTCGCTCTCATAGACCAGCAGAACGCGCACGCCCTGCGGCAGGACGGCGTTCATATCCTCGGGCGTGATCGTGATGTCTGCGTCAAGCTCATACTCCATGATCTCGCAGACGCTTTCCGTCCCGACGCTCAGGGGCAGCAGCATGGAAACGTAGGCGTGCGGCGTGTAGCCCTGCGAATGGTGCAGGACGACGCCCGCTCTGCGGAATGCGCGCTGCATCAGACGCATCGTGTCCAGATGAGACATCCAGATTGCCGTACCTGTCTTTTCAAACAGCATTCTACGCATCGCATTTGCCCCCTTCCAGAAGGCAGCTTGCGCCGCAGCCGCTGCATTTCGTGCGGCAGTCCGGCGTCGTCTCGTTGCGATAGGCGCGCTCGCGTTCCCTCTTCAGGAACGCCGGACTCACACCGTCTGAGATCACGTCCCACGGAAGCAGCTCGTCGAGATCATAGCCGCGTGTCGTGTAGAAATCCGGGTGGATGCCGCAGGCGGCGAAGCTGTCAAGCCACGTCTGATAGGAGAAATATTCGTCCCATCCGTCGAGCTTGCCG
>CAJOMA010000056.1 GCA_905235655.1 uncultured Oscillospiraceae bacterium
GCTGTCGTTCGTGACGATCTTGTTGCCGCTGACGGTCACGTCAGCGCCGGCGCGGTAGTTGGTGGAAACGGCGTCCTCGCTCATTGCCTTGCCCGCGGAGGCGTTGTAGATGATAACCTGATCGCCGTCCTTCAGCGAGGTGGTGAGGACGTACTCGTTGCCGGAGGGAGCGGTCGTCGGCTGCGTCGGCGCTGTGGTCGGCTGCGTCGGAGCCGTCGTCGGCTCAGTCGGAGCAACGGTCGGCTCGGTCGGCGTCGTGCTGCCGCTCTTGACGAAGAACTGGAAGCCGAAGTCGTTGGGCTTCGCCGTCGGATCGGAGGTGGAGTAGCCGGAGATGTTGGTTACGTTCTTATTCGAATTGTAGTAGCATTCGATGTAGGCGGAGCCGTAGCTGTTGGAGAAGGATTCGTGCTTGATATACGCAAGTCCGTCCGCCGCCCAGGTAACGACCCAGTTGCCGTTCGCGCCGGTATGACTTGCGTCATTGGTCAGCTCGAAGTAGGTGCTGGAGACCCACATCACGATCTTGTCGGAGCCGTTCACAAAGCTGTAGGTGCCGTTGCCGTTGTCCACGACCGTCCAGACGAGGGAGGCGTCCGGATTTGCGATCTTGTTGTTGGCGGGCGTGATCGCCTGCGGGACAAGATACCAGTGGTTGTCATTCTCATCCTTGATCGCCATGCCGTGACCCGGGTTGTAGATGACGACCTGATCGCCGCCCTTGATGGAGGAGGAGAGGACAAAGCTGCCGTCGCCGACAGGTTCGGTCGGAGCGGTGGTCGGCTGTGTGGGTGCGGTCGTCGGCTCAGTCGGAGCGACAGTCGGCTGCGTCGGAGCGACAGTCGGCTGCGTCGGTGCGGTCGTCGGCTCGGTCGGAGCGGTGGTCGGCGTAACGGAGTCGGAACGCTTAAACACGGTCAGTGCGCCGGAATAACCGGAGGATGTGGCGTTGGTGGTGGAGTAGGCGCGGAACTGGGGACCGTTGTTGTCGCGGAGGATCAGACCGCGCACCGTCGACTGTCCAATCGTATCGGTCACCAGCGCGCTCGACGTTCCCGCGCCGCAGGTAATGGTGAAGTTCACGCCGCTGTCGGCAAGCTTCACGGTCGTGCCGGAGGTCCAGTTGATATACTTGCCGTCGGCGCTCTTGAGCAGGTAGGTGCCTGCCGCGGAGCCGGACGCCAGCGTCCAGACGGCCTCGCTGCCCGCGGAACGGCTCGTGCTGACGTCAACGGCGTTGCCGGAAACGGCGACTTCCTCTGCGCCGAGCGCATTGTTGATGGAAGTGTCATTGGTCATCGCATAGTGCTTGCCGTTGTATTCCGCCACAAGGACGATCTTATCGCCGGTCTTGAGAGAATCGGCAACGACAAAGCCCTCGCCGCTGACCGGCTGCGTCGGCGCAGTCGTCGGTTCGGTCGGAGCGGTCGTCGGCTCCGTCGGCGCGGAGCTGCCCCGCAGCTTCCATGTGGAATTGACTGTCTGAAGGCTGTCTACGTTGCCCTTGCCGGGATAAGTGTCCTCGGAGGACACAACGATGGGGAACGCGCAATAGCTGCTTCGGGCAGACGAAATCGTGCTCGAAACCCAGCTTGAATTACTGAACACGCCCTGATTGTACATCTTTTGGCAGTAGTCCCATTCGCCGTACTTGTTCTTCATATCGGCAACAGCGGAAGAGACCGTGCCGCCCGCGATCATGCTGTCCCAGAAGACGTCTTCCCAGGCGTAGTCGCAGATGAAGGAGACGGACTGGGAATAGCCGTAGGCGACCTCAACGCCCTTGGCGCGCAGCGGCGCGTGCAGGCCGTTCGTCGCCATTCCGAGGCAGATCGCGCTCCAGAGCATGTTGTGCGGCGCAGCCTTTTCCATGTGGTTGGCGATGGCGGTGCCGTCCACGCAGTAGTACTTCATGGAGCCGTCAGCGCCTGCATAGTAGGCGTGCTGATAGGTGCCGTATGTACCGGTCACGTCCGCCATATCCGCCGTCGTCAGACCCGTGCCGGTCTGCAGGCAGATATAGGAGGTGTTTGCACGTGAGACAAAATCGTCCTCATTCGAGGGGTTGTAGTAGTCGGTGTCGCCGTGGGAGTCGAAAATGACGACGGCGCAGCTTTCGAACGCATCGGCGATCGCATCGACGGTCGCGGAGGTGGTCCTGTAGGTGGTGGATGTGCCGCCCATCGCCTGCGCAATGGAGGCGCCCTCATTTGCGTAGGTCGTCTGGAAGGAGGAATCCAGACCGTAATACGGCTGGAACACGGCAACGCTCGTCGAAGACGGGCTGCCGCCCCTGACCGCGTAAGAGGTCGTTTCCGCACCGGCGAACACTTCCGGATCGGCACCCTCGATCGCGGTCTTGCGAGCCTGTGCCCTCAGACGGGGAGAATAACCGCAGGCAATGCCCTCCGTGGTTCTCCAGGTGAAGAATGCGCCGTTGCGGTGGATGGAGCCCTCAACAAAGGTATCCGACGCTTCGACTGCCGCGATAACGTCGTCCACGATCGCAGCGTAGTCGGCGGCGGTTGCATTCTTGCCGCGCTTTGCGGCAATCTGCTCGGTCTCAATCGCCTCGATGTCTTCCCAGACGTCGGCGGCAACCGCGTCAAAGGCTTCCTCGGGGATGACGGCAGGCTGGTCGGCCTCCCGCGCGAAGGTTGCCGGAATCGGCAGCATCGCGATGATCAAAAGGATTGCCAAAAATCGTTTCATAGTGTTTCTCCCTTCATAGGTTCAGTTTGGGTCGCAAACGAACATGATAATAGATTTCCAGTCTGCCGATCAGCAGATCATAAATCACAAAAGAAAGGTTCGCAAGGAGCAGCAGCCCGATCAGAAGGTAGGTCTGCAGCTTTGCGTATTCCTGCGCGATCGCCTCCATTTGGAAAACGAAGATCATCAGCGCGTAGGCGGCGAGCACCGCAAGGTTGACGTAGACGAGCTTGACCGCCCATTTCAGCGCGCTGCTCCGTATCCTTCCGAACAGCTTACGCAGGATCGGATAGCAGCCGAAGAAAACGAACAGGATCGCTGCCTCCTTATCCGGCGCAAGGAGCAGTCCGAGCAGCGAAACGGTCAGATACCACACAAAGCCCCATTTCCAGCCGTTCTCTGCATACACGGGAATCAGCACCAGCGAGGCGAGCACCGGACAGGCGATCGACGCAAACGGCAGCGCGCCGCCGAGAAACAGCAACGCAACCGCCAGCGCCGCCAGCACGCCGCACAGCGCGATCGTTTTAGTCCTTCGTTTCATTGCAGCTTCCGCTCTTCAGCAGGTCGTACTTGATCTTCCAGAGCTTGTCGGACAGGTCAACATAGTAGCCGTGGGGATTGTCGAAGCGCTTGACCTCATCCCACAGGGTATCGACCTGCTGCATGCAGTAGCGGCGAATCTCCTGCAGGGTCGGCTGCTTGTAGACAAGCTCGCCGCTGCGGAAGATCGGCACCTGCAGCTCCTTCGCCGTAAAGTTGTAGACGGTTTTCTGCTTCCATGTCGCTTCCGGATCGAAGATCAGCAGATCCTTGCTGTCGTCCACGGTTTCGTCATAGACGCACAGGTAGTCCGCAATCGCCTTGCCGGTATCATTGCCGTAAAAGCGGTAGAGCTTCTTGAAATGCGGGTTGGTGATCTTGCCGACGTTCTCGGAAATCTTGATCTTCGGCTTGACCGTCCCGTTGTCATCCTCGACGGCGACCAGCTTGTACACGCCGCCGAAAACCGGCTCACTGCGCGCCGTGATCAGGCGCTCGCCTACGCCGAACATGTCGATCTGCGCGCCCTGATGCAAAAGGTCGCGGATGATGTACTCATCCAGAGAGTTGGAAACGGAGATTTCGCACTCCGTCCAACCTGCCTCGTCCAGCATGACTCTCGCTTTCTTCGTCAGGTAGGTCATGTCGCCGGAGTCCAGACGGATGCCGCACTTTGTAATGCCGAGGGGTCTGAGCACCTCGTTGAAGGCGCGGATGGCGTTGGGAATGCCGCTTTTCAGAGAGTTATAGGTATCGACCAGAAGCGTCGCGTTCGTCGGGTACAGCTCGCAGTAGGTCTTGAACGCTTCATATTCCGTGTCGAACATCTGCACCCAGGAGTGCGCCATCGTGCCGCCGGCGGGAACGCCGTACAACTGATCGGAAATCGTGCAGGCGGTGCCGGCGCAGCCGCCGATATACGCCGCTCTCGCGCCGAGCATCGCGCCCTGCGCGCCCTGCGCTCTGCGCGAGCCGAATTCCAGCACTCTGCGCCCGTCCGCCGCGCGCACGACGCGGTTGGCCTTCGTGGCGATCAGGCTCTGATGGTTAAGGATCAAAAGCACATAGGTCTCAATGAGCTGCGCCTCAATGGCGGGCGCGCGCACCGTCAGCATCGGCTCCTTCGGGAAGATCGGCGTTCCCTCGGGGACGGCGTAGATGTCGCCGGTAAAGCGGAAGCGCTTAAGATATTCCAAAAACTCTTCGCAGAACAGCTTCCTGCCGCGCAGATAGGCGATATCCTCGTCGGAAAAATGCAGATTCTGAATATACTCGATCACCTGCTCCAGACCTGCCGCGATCGCGAAGCCGCCGCCGTCCGGAATGCTGCGGTAGAAGACGTCAAAGTAGCAGATGCGCTCCTTCATCCCACTGCGGAAATAGCCGTTGCTCATGGTCAGCTCATAAAAATCACATAACATTGTCATGTTCAGCTTGTCAAACGTGTCCATGGTCGCACCTCTTCCAGTTTAGTACCTTTCATTATAACCTTTCAAGTCAGAATTCGCAATACCTTTTTACGAAAAAAGAACGGTCATATCGGACAGATACGACCGTTCTTTCTCAGCTTTTCTCAATTATCCTTCAAAACGACTGCGACCGCCGTCTCATCCGGCGCAATGCCGATCAAAAGCCCCGACACCGCCGACGCGCTGCCGTCGATCCGCAGGAGGTCTCCGTCCGGAAGCGCCTCGATGAAGAAATGCCCGAAGAAGCCGTCGGACAGGATCGCTGAGACGGTTTCCGTCTCCGTTTTGATCGGGATCGTCACCCGCGCGTCGCGAAAATGCAGGTTCTCAGCCGCCGCGCGGAGCTGAGCTGCCGCCGCGTCCACCTCCTCCTGCGAGGCGGCGGCATTCTCGTTGACCGCCCACGCCGCCTGATACGCCTGCTCAAAGGCGGCGAACTGTGCGGGAACATATACGCCGTCGGGATCGGAGCTGCGGTTGGTCTGCAGGAGCTGCCACAGCGCGCCGTGATCCGCGGCGGGAATCCGAGCCGGCGCAGGCGTCTCCGGTAGAAGGGGATCGGCGGTGCAATCGGCATAGCCCGGGAACAGGCGGATGCTGTCGCGAATGCGGCAGAAGTCCTCGAAGGAGCAGCGTTCGTTCAGCTCCCAGTCCAGCATCTTAGCGGAATTCGACCACATGCGGTCGATCAGATTGTAAAGTCCGTTTCCGTCGCCCTGCCAGACCTCCTTCTCTGTCCGCCAGCCGCCGTAGTCGCCCCAGATGAGGAAGCAGCCGCCGCCGACCTCGTTCTTTGCCAGCGGCACGCCGTCTTCATCATACGGGTACATTCTGCCCGGCGTCCACTCGTTGAAGATATCTCTGGGCGTGGAATGGTGGAACGACCACCAGTAATTCTCCGCGTCGCGGGCGTCGCCGCTGCCGCCGGTGCGCAGAACGTAATAGCAATAGTTTTGCAGGCAGTTGTGCAGGACTCTGCCGCTCGCGAGCCACCGCTCGATATCCGCGCTGTCGTCCGGATCCCAGACGCAAAGCTCGATCTCCGGGCACAGCGCGATATGCACGTTTTCGCTGCAGAGCACGTCGTTGAAGGCGCGCACGGAATTATAACCCAGCTCCGTCAGCAGCTTCGCCGTCTCGTTGGCAAAGTCCGCCGCCGTATCCCAGCGCGTCCAACCGCCGTTAATATGAGCGTCCGCGTAGTCGCCCCAGCCGTCGGTCTCGGAGACGTTCAGTTCGTCGAAGCCGATATGGAATTTCGTGCATCCCAGCTTGCGGAAGAAATCGGCGTAGCCCTCCACGACGGCAAGCGCGAAGGCGCGCGCGACCGGATTCGTCACATCGACGGTAGCGCGGGTGCTGCCGACGCGAATGCTGTAAAAATTGGCGCTGTCGCCGTAGGAAATCCGCGCGCCATCCTGCTCCATGCCGTCCGCGCTGTAGGTGATCCCGTTATATCGGAAGGTAAAATCCGGGTGCGCGGCGACATAGTCTGCGTAACGGCTTGTCAGCACGTCGCAGTGCGAGGGCACGTCGTAGTCCGGAATGACCTCGATGTGCATCTGCTTCGCGTAGGAAACGATCTCGCGGATATCGTCCGCGCTGTAGCTCTTATCCGCGTTCGGGTCGGGATAGTCGGTATTCCAGTTGGAATCGTAGCCGATCAGAAAGCCAAAGTCGTTGCCGTTGCAGTCAACGCCGTCTGACCAGATATTGCTGCGAATGCCCTGATCCTCGGAAAGATGCAGCTCCAGCGCGTTATAGCCCATCCACGACATCTCATGCAGCAGATTCTTGATCCACGCGACCGACCAGTATTTTCTGGCGCAGTCGAGCATCAGAACGCGCTCGCGCGTATCCGGTGCAAAGGCGCAGGTGCAGGCGGAAAGCGAATTCCCGCCGTCCGCGATCAGCGACTTGAGCGCCATTCTCGCGCCGTAGAGCAGCCCCGTCGCGTCGGACGCGCTGATCAAAACCTGCCGCGGCGTGACGCTGAGGCCGCAGGCCTCGCTTTCATAGTCCTCGCTCAGCGTCAGGATGATATCCGTTTCCTGCGAATACTGCGCCTCGCCCCAGACGATCGGCATCGGCGTTTGGCTCGGCTTGCCCGCCGCGGCAAATTCCGCACAGATCAGGCGGAGCGTCCGCAGAACCTCTTCGGAGGGCGTTTTGTTCGCGATCAGAAACAGGCGCGCCTCTTCCGTCAGCTCGAAGCCGCCCTCCCCCGCCGTATAGGAATCGGCGAGGGTTTCCGCAATCGCCGCCGCGTGCGGCGGAAGCACGCTCAGCAGCAGCGCAAGGCAAAGAAAGAACGATAGGGTTTTTCTCATGTTTTAACCTCTTTTCTTCTTCGCTTATGATACTTCCCGACCCGTTCGTTTGTCAACTGATGATTTTCTATTTGACCTGACCGCAGGAGTTTGTTATGATATAGGGGAAGAAATAGGCTCAGGCAAGTTTTGACGGAGGAACAACATGGAAAAGCGATTACTGGAAACGGGCGAGATCGTCAGCACCCACGGCATTCACGGCGAGGTCAAGATTCTCCCGTGGGCGGACGCGCCCGACTTTCTTCTGCAATTTGAAACGCTGTATCTGAACGGCAAGCCCTACGAGGTAGAAGCCTCCCGCGTACACAAGACCTGCGTGCTGGTGAAGCTGCGCGGGATCGACACGCCGGAGAAGGCGATGGGCTTTCGCGGGCAGACCGTTTCGGTGGACCGCGAGGGGCTGACCCTTCCCGAGGGCAGCGTCTTTATCGCCGATCTGATCGGCTGCCGCGTGCTGGACGATACCGGTACGGAGATCGGCAAAATCAAGGACGTTCTGACCATGCCCTCCTCCGACGTTTACGTCATTCAGGGCGAAAAAAGCTATATGATCCCGGCGGTCAGGGAATTCGTCCGTGAGATCAACGTGGCGAAGGGCTTCGTGAAGGTGCACCTGATCGAGGGAATGGCGACCGATGAGAATTGATATTCTGACCCTGTTTCCCGACACCGTCGGGGACATGATGAACGAATCCATTCTGGGCAGAGCGCAGGAGCGCGGCTATATCCGCATCGAGGCGCACCAGATACGGGACTACACCACGAACAAGCAGAATCAGGTCGACGACTACCCCTACGGCGGCGGACGAGGCGCGATCATGCAGGCAGACCCCTTGTATCAGTGCTGGTGCCACGTCTGTGACGAGGCGGGCGGACCGGTGCATACGATCTTTCTCACTCCCTGTGGGCACACTTACACGCAGGCAGACGCGAAGCGTCTGTCGCAGCTCGACAATATCGTATTGGTCTGTGGACACTACGAGGGCGTCGATCAGCGGTTCATCGACGAATGCGTAGACGAGGAAATTTCCATC
>CAJOMA010000057.1:0-2614 GCA_905235655.1 uncultured Oscillospiraceae bacterium
GGGCGAAAGCGCGACCGGTCACAGCTACGTTGCGACCGTCATCGCACCGACCGCGACCGAGCAGGGCTACACCTCCCACACCTGCACGGTCTGCGGCGATACCTACGTTGATACCTATACCGATCCGTTCGGTATTGAATATCAGGTGACCTACAGTATTCTCGGTCGTCTGAGCGAGCCGGTCGCGGTCAACAGCTTCCTCGGCACGACCCTGCCGACGACCGATATCGTCCCCGCGGGCTACACCTTCGCGGGCTGGTCGCGGACGGAGATTTTGAGCGAAACGACTTCCGCCGGCATCCTCACCGGCACCTTCAACCCCTCTGCCGATACGACGCTCTACGCGGTCTACACCCGCTCGGAATTCATCCCCGGAAACGGCGACTACGTGAAGGTCAACTCCACCGCCGGGCTTGCAGACAGCAAAACGCTGATCGTTTACGAGGCGGCGGAGATCGCCTTTAATGGCTCCTTTGCCTCCACCTCCACCGCGCTGAACAAGGCCGGTAACTACGTCAGCGTCAGCATATCGGGCGGCAGGATCGAAGCCTCGAACGAGGTGGAGGCCGCCGCCGTGACATTCAGCAAAATCAGCGGCACGAATTACTACTCCATTCTCCTGCCCTGCAACAAATATATGGGCAGCACCGGCTCGAGCACAGGCATCAACGTCAACGCTGGCACGGTCTATCAGAACAGCGTCACGATCTCCTCCGGCACGGCGGCGATTGCCAATGCGTCGGGAAACAATATTTACCACTTCCTGTATAACAGCGGCTCTTCCTCCAACCGCTTCGCCTACTATAACCCGAGCGGCAGCACCTCCCATGCCGTTGCCCTCTATCAGAAGGACAGCGGGCACACGGTGAACTACTACGTCACCGCGCCGGACGTCGCAGACTGTACGCACGCGAACGTCCGCGAGGACGTGACGGCTGCGACCTGCACGGAAGCCGGCTTCACGACCTGCACCTGCCTGAACTGCGGCGAGAGCTGGACGCGCGACGAGGTCGCCGCGCTCGGTCACGATTACGACGGCGGCGTCGTCACCTCGCCGACGCAGGAGGCGTTCGGCTATACCACCTACACCTGCAGCCGCTGCGGCGAATCCTATCAGGACAATTTTACCGGCATCGACTACCAGATCACCTACAGCGTCGTCGGCGTGGATCGCGAGCCCGTGACCGTCAACGGCTATGTCGGTACGACCCTGCCTGACACCTGTGATTCCATCGACGGTTACGCCTTCGTCGGCTGGTCGGCGAATCCGATCGACTCCGAAAGCACGACGGCGGAACTGCTGGAAGGCACATATTATCCGACCGAGGACGCGACCGTTTACGCGGTCTACGCCCGCACAGAGGCGGAAACGGTCTGGTACTGCACCGTGCCGGACTGTCTGGTCATTCGCTCGGCCGCGCTGATCCTGAACGGCAAGCTCGACCTCGCCTTCACCGCACAGGTCTCCGCGAAGTATACAAACGTCCGCATGGTCTTTGAGGGACCGAACGGCGCGGACACCGTGACGGATTACGAGGTGAAGGACGGCAAATACGTCTTCGCCTATACCGGCATCAACCCGCAGTGCGTCGGCGACGAGATCACCGCGACTTTGTACGCGACGGCAAACGGCGTCAGCTCCGCCGTCAGCATTGAAAACTACTCCGTCCGCCGCTACTGCGCGAATCTGCTCGCCACCGAGACGATCTCCCCCGCGCTGCGTGCGCTGCTGTCTGACCTGCTCGCCTACGGCGCGGCGGCGCAGACGTATATGAATTACCGCGAGGACGCTCCCGTCACCGAAGGCGTGGAAAACACGGCGTACAGCACGTTCACCGAGCTGACCGGCTGCGGCGCGGCGTTTGACGGCGAGGCCGACGCGAACGTCTATTGGCTCTCCGCGGGTCTGACGCTGACCGACAGCGTGGATATGGCGCTTCGTTTCCGCGCAGACTCCGTGGACGGTCTGATCGTCTATCTTTCCGTCGGCGGCAGGGAAGAAGTCCTCACGGACTTCACCCTCGCGGATGGGGAGGAGGACGTCTATGTCATCACGATCTGCGACATCAGCGCGGAGGACTACGGCGCGATCGTGAGCGCGGTCTTCGAGCGTGACGACGAGCAGGTCGGCAACGCCCTGACCTACAGCGTCAGCGCCTACGTGCAGGCAAAGCAGAACGACAGCAACGAAAGCCTCGCCGCTCTCGTCCGCGCCCTGTATAACTACGGCGTCTCCGCCGCCGCCTACGCCGGCGCAGAATGACGCCGTAACCGGCAAACAAAACAAGCTGAGAAGAACGAAATCCGCTCTTCTCAGCTTGTTGTTTTTCGTGATAAACGGGAACAATCGCCGCGCCATTGCGTGCCTACCGCGTCATTGCGAGGTTGCGCAGCGACCGTGGCAATCTGACCGTCGCAGGGCTGGGAATTGTATCGTTTTTCACGACAACCCCACCAACCGTGTCATTCCCTGCCTGACGCAGTCAGGCAGGGAATCTGCCCGTTGCAGTATGGTATTTGTGCCGTTTTACAAGAAAGTGTCCCGCATTGATACGCACAGATTGCCCGCGTAAAGCGGGCAATGACAGAACTGAAGGGTATGCCGTAATATGAA
>CAJOMA010000057.1:2636-15168 GCA_905235655.1 uncultured Oscillospiraceae bacterium
CAGGCTGCAAGGGAATCTGCCCGTTGCAGTATGGTATTTGTGCCGTTTTACGAGAAAGTGCCCCGCATTGATACGCACAGATTGCCCGCGTAAAGCGGGTAATGACAGAACTGAAGGGTATGCCGTAATATGAAACCTCTGTCTTATCTGTCATTTCCGCAGCCGCAGGCTGCAAGGGAATCTGTCCGTTGCAGGCATGGCATTTGTGCCGTTTTACAAGAAAGTGTCCCGCATTGATACGCACAGATTGCCACGCCGCCTCACGGCAGCTCGCAATGGCGCGGGGAGGTGAAGCGCCGTCAAGCGCGCATGGCGCGCGATTCAGGATGCCTCGGCGGTGATGTCGCAGCAGCGCAGCGGAACGACCTGTTCCAGCGACTGCAGCGCGGTCTCGATCTGCAGACCGATTCTGCCCGCGCTGAAAAAGACGCGCTCACAGTCTGCGGCTGTCGCGTCGATCACGGTCGGAAACTGCTTCTTCATCCCGATCGGGCTGCACCCGCCGTGGACGTAGCCCGTCAGCGGCAGCAGCTCCTTCTGCGGCAGCATGGCGACGGACTTTTCCCCGACGGCGCAAGCCGCCTTTTTGAGGTCCAGCTCCTGCGCGACGGGAACCATGAAAACGTAATGCCCGCCGGTCCTTCCGACCGTCACGAGCGTCTTGAACACGCACGCTGCGTCCTGCCCGAGCGCCCGCGCGACCTCCGTGCCGCTCAGCGCGCCGCCGGCGTAGCTGTGGACTTGGTACGGCAGCTTTTCCCGGTCGAGCTGCCGCATGGCGTTTGTTTTTTCCTGTTTCATGCGTCCCTCTTGCCTTCCGTTTCCCAGTTGACCTCGCCGAAGTACCTCTCCAATTGTTCGTCAACGTCTTTTTGCGTCATAACGGAGACGCTCCCGAAAAACGGCTGATCTTGACTTTCACCGGGACGTTCCTGTGTGATCCGGCAGAGCTCTCCGTTCAGCATTGTTTTCCGAAACACCAGTCCCCGAAAAGGAAACGGTTCCCATTTCCCTTCTGCGTTCATCGTGTAAACGGGCTTGTTCTCTTCCGCATACCGCGCCATCGCCTCAGTGATCTGTATCGTCTGCACGTTCTGCACGCGCAGGGCTTCAAACGAGTCCAGATACGCAAAGAATTTTCCCCACGCCTGATCCTCCTGCCCGTCGGCTGCCTTCCGCAGGATATGGTCGATCCCGCCGGTGCTTTCCGTTTGTTCCATGCAGGCAATATAATCGCGCAGCAGCGAAATCGGAAGCCCGTTCGGCGTTTCGATGCGTTTTTCCTCTTCCGCATCGTCGCAAGCGTCCATATAGCCGTCGATCCACGCTTGCAGTATGGAAAGATCCTTCTTTCCGAGGAACAGCGCAGGGCACTCCCGAAAGCGCGGCAAATTCAAGGTGTCAAAAATCGTCTTCATATTTTCTTCCCTGTTTCATTCGATAATCTTTTCCAGCGCCGCCGCCAGATTTATCAGTCCCTCGACGTCGGCTTTGGAAAAGCGCGCGGGAACGGGACTGTCGATGTCCAGCACCGCGATCACCTCGCCGCCGCGGTGGATCGGCAGGACGATCTCGGAGCGCGATAAGCTGTCGCACGCGATATGCCCTGGAAAGGCGTGCACATCGTCGACGACCTGCACGCGATCCTGCGCCCAGGCGGTTCCGCAGACGCCGCGCCCCTTCTCGATCCTGACGCAGGCGACCTTCCCCTGAAACGGCCCGAGCAGCAGCGCGCCGTCCTTCACAAGATAGAAGCCCGCCCAGTTGATCTCCTCCATGGCGTGATACAGAAGCGCGGACACGTTCGCCATGACCGCGATCCGATCCGCCGAAATCTCCGCCAGCGCCTCCATTTGCTGTATGATCAGCGAATAGTCTGTCATTTTCATTCTCCTTCCGTAAGGCTGCGCCCCGTACTGCCCTTATTTACCGCGTAAGGCACCCGGAACGAGCCGGGTGCCTTACGCGCGATATCAGATCATTGCTTGACAAGATGGTAGCTGGAATAGGTTTCCTCCAGGTCGAGCGTGGTGTCGGTCAGCGTGTAGGTATAGACCTTCTCGTTGTCCCAGCCGTCCATGTTGACCGTTACCGTCTTGGCAGCTTCGTCGAGCGTGTAGATTCCTTCCGTCTTAAAGCCGGTGGTCTCGCCGTCAAGCTTGCACTTGCCTGCGCCGTCAAACGTCCACGTCCAGTTGCCGTTGACCTCGTCGGTCTGCTTCCAGTCGCCTGCCAGCACGTCCTTCGGCGTCGAGCCGCCGCATGCGGCGAACAGGCTCAGAACGAGCACCGCGATCAGCGCAAGGGAAATGAGCTTCGTGACTTTCTTCATCGTTGACACCTCCTTTGCTCATTAGCGTCGACTCAACTATACCATTCTTCTTTCCGCTTGTCAAGGCGCGAAGCGTCGTTTCCGTTTTCCCGGCAAACCGGTTCACGCCCGCCTATCCCCGCTTTTTGCAATATACAGCAAATCTTCTGACCTTGGGGAGCAACTTCAGAAATGAATCGCGCCTGAAACGTCGCATGGCCTGTCCTTCGAATATAAATTGACCTTCGGTCGTGAATTGCGCTGCGCCGCATAGTCGCACAATTCATTGCTTGCAAAGCAAGCATACTGTCTCGACATGCCTCGGGACAACAGCGTGAATAAAAATGCCGCTATCTACGCTGCCCACACGACCCTCGACGTCAGGAATATGCCGTTGACCATTTTCACAAAGTCTATGGTCTCAAGAATAATGGTTTTTCAATCCCAGTTCAGTGAGATGCTTTTCTATTGCTAAAATCAATTCTTTTCCAACGACAATCAGTTCTTTTCTCCACGGATGCCCGTAAAGGCCGAAAGCCCAGTTTTTTGAAACAAAGAAATGGTAGTCCCCGTTAGGATAGTATTCAGGGAAATACACATTGCAGTTTCTCTTACTGTCATAATATTCATATCCGGTCGGTATTCTCTCGTTTGGATCAAAGAGAAAACAGTCGTGTTGCCGGTCAAGCGCATACATTTCTTTCCCAATCACTTCACAGAGAATGGAATTGATAACTGCTTCCTGCTCCTCGTTCCAAATCTTTCCGAGTTTATATGTTCGAAATACAGCTTCCGGTTTCAGCCATTTTCCATGACTGCCTACAGAAGGATAGAAAGCATAATCCGAATAGATCTTATCCCAAATCCTTTGGTATAAATCTTTATCTGTGATAACCTGCATAAAACTCTCCTGTGTTTTACGTTTTCGCTTGGGTGATCAATATAACCGTTTTTCAACGTTCGGTGTTTTTCTTTGCTGTTGTGATCGAGGCAATCAATAGTTTTCGAAGCTTACTGCATTGCGAAGACATATTCGAGTATTCTTCGTCTGAGAGCACTTTTGAGTCATGAAATATTTCAAGCCAGTATTCGGTTTCATAACACTCTTTCAATGCTATCTGAAACTTGTTGATAAAATCCGCCTTGCTTGACGCGTAATTTGCCTCATGTATGTTGGCGCCGATACTTGTGCCGCTACGAAGCAGTTGATTTATGATGGCCGTTGCCTTTTTGCGTTCCCGCAGCTTTTCACAAAGATTTATAATGACAACTGCAAATGACTTTGAGAGTATTACAAGTTGGTTGTCTGCCATAGCTTTGCTCCTTTGAAATGAATTGACGCTGCGCGTCACGATTTGGCTTCGCCATGATTTGCGCTTCGCGCATGAATTGAATTGCGCTCTATGCCCCGCAGGGCAATTCATGTGCCGAAAGCACAATTCATGCCGTCAGGCAATTCACGCGCCGTCAGGCGCAATTCATTGTCGAATCAGTTTCACAACTGATTCGACATGGGAACAGCGCGGGAACATGTCGACGGCTTCCGCACGGGTTAGACGATAATTCTTTGTGCAAAGTAACTTGATATCGCGCGCCAGCGTGGCGGGGTCGCAGGAGATGTAGACCACGCGGTCGGGCGACATCGCCGCGATCGCGTCGATCACGTCGGAGGATAGCCCCTTGCGGGGCGGATCGACGACGATCACGTCCGGTCGGACGCCCTCGGCGCAGAGCTTTTGCGCCGCCTTACCCGCGTCCGCGCAGAAAAACCGCGCGTTTTCGATTCCGTTGCGTTCGGCGTTGCGCTTCGCGTCCTCGATTGCGGCGTCCACGACCTCCACGCCGATCGCCTGTTTTACGTGGCGTGCAAGGCAGAGCGTGATCGTGCCGGCGCCGCAGTAGAGGTCCAGCGCCGTTTCCGTGCCGTGGAGGTCGGCGGCTTCGATCGCCTTGCCGTAGAGAAGCTCCGCCTGCGTGCGGTTGACCTGATAAAACGAGCGCGGCGAAATGCGGAAGCGCAGTCCGCACAGCACATCCTCGATCGCGTCCGCGCCCCATAAAATGCGCGTTTTCTCGCCCAGAATCGCGTTGCCCTTGCGCGTATTGACGTTGAGCGCGACGGACTTCAATCCCGCGACACGCTGCCGCAGAAGCGCGACCAGCTCCGCTTCATGCGGGAGCTTCGCGCCGTTAACGACCAGACAGACGAGGATTTCGCCGGTCGCCGCCGCATGGCGGACGAAAATGTGCCGCAGCAGTCCCTTGCCGCTCTCCTCGTCGTAGGCGCTGACGCGGTACGTCCCCGCCCATTCCAGAACGGTCTGCTTCGCAAGGTCGGCGCAGGGCGGCTGGATCAGGCAGCGGTCAATCGGGATCAGCTCGTGCGTTCCTTTTTTGTAAAAGCCCGCCGCCACGCCGTTTTTTGCCGGCGCAACGGGGAACTGCGCCTTGTTGCGGTAGCCCTCGCAGGTCGGCGCGCCGGTCAGCTCGATGGTTTCCAACGCCTGCCCGCCGAGACGGTTGAGCGCGTCTAAAACGCGCTGCCGCTTGATCTCGCGCTCGGCGTCGTAGTCGATGTGCCAGAAGTCGCAGCCGCCGCAGAGCTTCGCGTACGGGCAGCGGCGATTGACACGGTGCGGCGAGCGTTGTATAATCGTTTCGATCTTCCCGTGCGCGGCGGTCTTGCCGACGTGGGTGATGCGGATGTCGTATTCCTCGCCCGGCGCGGCGTTCGGCACGAAGACGGCGCAGCCGTCCACGCGGCACACGCCGAGCCCCTCGCTGGTGAAGCCGCTGACTGCGGTGCGGTATATCTCATTCTTTTTCATAGAAAAATCCCCTGTTTCACGTGAAACATTCCGTTTTCTCTATTCTATCACGTTTTGCTCCATTCGACAACCGAAATCAGGTGTTTTCATGCTGTCTTATCAAAATTGCACCCTCTGTCCGCGCAAATGCGGCGTTGACCGCACGGCGGGTCAGCGCGGCTTCTGCCGCATGCCCGCGCAGCCTCACGCGGCGAAGGCGATGCTCCACTACGGCGAAGAGCCGCCGATCTCCGGCGCGGTCGGCACGGGCGCGGTGTTTTTCAGCGGCTGCACGCTGCGCTGCGTCTACTGCCAGAACGCCGAAATCTCCGGCGGCGGCAAGGGCGCGCCGCTGGATTCGCGCCGTCTGCGGGAGATTTTCGAGAGGTTAATCGACGAGGGCGCGCAGTCCATCGACCTTGTCACACCGACGCACTTCCTGCCGGACCTTCTGCCCGCGCTGACGCCGAAGCTGCCCGTGCCGGTCGTCTATAACTGCGGCGGCTACGAGCGCGTGGAAACGCTGCGCGAGCTGGAGGGGCTGGTGGATGTTTACCTGCCCGATTTCAAGTACGCCGACAACGCGCTCGCGGAAACACTCTCGCACGCGCCGGACTATTTTGAAGTAGCGACTGCGGCGATCTGCGAGATGTACCGGCAGGTCGGCGGCGCGGTCATCCGGGAGGGGATCATGGAGCGCGGTCTGCTGATCCGCCATCTGGTGCTGCCGGGGTATTTAGACAACACCCTGCGCGTGATCGAATGGGTCTCGGCAAATTTTCCGAAAAACGACGTGCTGTTCTCTCTGATGCGCCAGTATGTGCCGACGGGGAAGGTCGCGCCGCCGCTGGATCGCCGTCTGAGCGAGGAGGAGTATGCCGGCGCGGTGTCGTGGCTCGCGCTGTGCGGTTTGACGAACGGCTATACGCAGGATTTTTCTGCGGCGACGACGGAATATCTGCCGGTCTTCGATTTCGGGGGAATTTTGTAAAACAAACGTTTGCATTTTTAGAATGCCTGTGTTATAATAATAGTATCTTGATGCATGGAGGCAACGGCATGGCACGAACGAGCAACAAGCGGGGGGAAATTCTCGCGTTTCTGAAGGAGTTTTCCGCGCGGTACGGCTACGCACCGTCGGTGCGCGAGATCATGCAGGGCGTCGGTCTGAAGTCCACGGCGTCCGTGCACTACCATCTGCGCGGTCTGAGCGACAGCGGCGCGATCGAGGTGGACAGCGCGAAGAACCGCGCCATCCGCCTTTCGGAGCGCGGCGTGCCCGTGGTCGGCACGGTCGCCGCCGGTCAGCCCATTCTTGCAGCAGAGAACATCGAGGGCTATCTGCCGTGGAGCGACGATCCGGATTGCTTCGCGCTCCGCGTCAAGGGCGATTCCATGATCGACGCGCACATCTTCGACGGCGACACCGTGATCGTCCGCCCGCAGCCCACCGCTGAAAACGGCGAGATCGTCGTCGCGCTGATCGGCGACGAGGCGACGGTCAAGCGGCTCAGCCGCAAAAACGGCGCGGTCTGGCTCCTGCCGGAGAATCCCGCCTACGCCCCGATCGACGGCAGAGATGCCAAGATTCTGGGCAAGGTTCGCGCGGTTGTGAGAGAAATCTGAACAAAAACCGGTGTTTCACGTGAAACATCGGTTTTTTCTATTGCAAACGTCGGGGACGTGTGATATGATGTTCTCGAAATCATCCGAAGGAGGCTTGCTATGGCTACCGTAATTGCGGTCGTCAACCAAAAAGGCGGGGTCGGAAAGACCACAACCGCCGTCAATCTGACCGCCGCGCTGACGGAGACCGGTGCGCGCGTCCTTTTGTGCGATTTTGACCCGCAGGCGAACGCGACCTCCGGTCTCGGCGTGGAAAAACGCGCCGTCGTGATGGGCGCGTACGAAATGCTGATCGACGGCGCGCTACCCGAGCGCTGTATCGTTCGGACGAAGTACGGCAGTCTCATTCCCGCGACCGCCGCGCTGGCTGGCGCAACGGTGGAGCTGATCGGGCTGGACAAGCGCGAATACAGATTAAAGGGTCAGCTTGACCGCTTACGCGACGCTTACGACTATATCTTGATCGACTGCCCGCCCTCGCTGGAGCTGCTGACGATCAACGCCCTGTGCGCCGCGGACAGCATTCTCATCCCGGTGCAGTGCGAATACTACGCGCTCGAGGGGCTGAGTGATCTGATGGCGACGATGCGCGCAATCAAAAAGCGGCTCAATCCGCGCCTGCAGATCTTCGGCGTATTGCTGACGATGTTCGACGGGCGGACGAATTTCTCCAATCAGGTCGCGCAGGAGGTGCGCCGCCATTTCCCGGGGAAAGTCTTTGCCGCCGTGATCCCGCGCAACGTGCGGCTGGCGGAAGCGCCGAGCCACGGTCTGCCGGTGCTCGGCTACGACCGCAGCTCCCGCGGCGCGGCCGCCTATCTCGCGGTCGCGGAAGAAATTCGCAGAAAGGGGTAAGCTATGAAGCAAAAAGGCTTGGGGCGCGGACTCGGCGCACTGATCGACGATTTTTCGGAAGTTTCCCCGCAGCAGCAGGCGGTCACGGTCCTTCCCCTGCAGAAGGTCGAGCCGAATCCGAGGCAGCCGCGCCGCACCTTTGACGAGGTCGAGCTGCAGGCGCTGGCGGATTCAATCGCGGAGCACGGCATCGTGCAGCCGCTCGCCGTCCGCGCGCTGGAAAACGGCTATTATCAGATCATCGCGGGCGAACGCCGCTGGCGAGCCGCGCGTCTGGCGGGGCTGAAGGAGGTTCCCGTCGTCGTGCTGGACGCGGACGATCAGACGGTCATGGAGCTTGCGCTGATCGAGAATCTGCAGCGGCAGGACTTAAATCCGATGGAGGAAGCCGAGGGCTACCGCTCCCTGATCGAGGACTACGGTCTGACGCAGGAGCAGGCGGCGTCGCGGGTCGGGAAATCCCGCCCCGCGCGAACGCCCTGCGTCTTCTCGCCCTGCCGGACGAGGTGCGCGCCATGGTGGAGGGCGGCACGCTTTCCGCCGGACATGCCCGCGCTGTGCTGTCTCTGCCGTCGGCGAGACTGCAGAAGGCTGCGGCGCAGAAGATCATCGCCCTGCGGCTTTCCGTGCGGCAGGCGGAGATGATGTGCCGTCGCATGGCGGCGGGCGAAAAGGAAACGCCCGCAAAGCCGTCCGCGCTGACCGTGGACTATCTCGGCGAATGCGAAAAGACGCTGACGAAGCGGCTCGGCCGCAGGGTCAAAATCGTCAGCGGCAAGCGCAAGGGCCGCTTTGAGCTGGAATTCTACGGGCAGGACGACCTGCAGCGTCTGTATGACGCATTACTTCTAATGGAATCCTCGGAGGAGAACCATGCCTGAAACAGAAAAAGAAGTCCGGCCGGTGAAGCGTAAGCGCGCCGCGCTGGAGTATATCGCGATTTTACTGGGCGCCGCCGTTGTGCTGGTGGCGATTTCCCTGCTGGTCAAGCACAGCGCGCCGCAGGCGGTCTCCCCCGTCGATCCTCCCGCGATCGCCGGAGAGCTCGCGCAGAACGGCTCGAATTCCTAACGTAACATGAGGTGACTTCTATGCTGGATATCAGAAGAATCAAAGACGATCCCGAGGGGGTCAAGGCGGGCTTGCGCGCGAAGGAGGTCGACTGCGACAGTCAGATCGACCGCATTCTGGAGCTCGACGCGCAGCGCCGCGCGCTGATCCTCGAGACGGAGACGAGCAAGGCCGAGCAGAACAAGGTCTCCAAGGAAATCCCGATGCGCAAAAAGAACGGCGAGGACGTCGCGCCCATTTTCAAGCGCATGGGCGAATTAAAGGCGCAGATCGCCGCGAACGACGCGAAGCTCGGCGAGGTGGAGGCGGAGTATCGCACGCTGATGCTGTCGCTGCCCAATCTGCCCGATCCGGACCTCAAGCCGGGCGGCAAGGAGAACAACGAGCCGCTGCGCTACTATGGCGAGCCGCACAAATTTGACTTTGCGCCGAAGCACCACGTCGATCTTTGCACCGATCTGGGGCTGATCGACTATGAGCGCGGCACGAAGCTCGCCGGCTCCGGCTTCTGGATGTACCGCGGCATGGGCGCGCGCCTGGAGTGGGCGCTGCTCAACTATTTCATGGACTGCCACCTGCGCGACGGCTATGAAATGGTCATCCTGCCGCACATGCTCGAGTACAAATGCGGCGAGACGGCGGGACAGTTCCCGAAGTTTGCCGACGAGGTCTACAAAATCGAAAATCCGACCGACGACCGCATGCATTTCATGCTCCCGACGGCGGAGACCGCGCTGGCGTCCCTGCACCGCGACGAAATTCTCTCCGAGGCCGAGCTGCCGCATAAGCTCTTCGCCTACACGCCGTGCTTCCGCCGCGAGGCCGGCTCCCACCGCGCCGACGAGCGCGGCATGGTGCGCGGCCACCAGTTCAACAAGGTCGAGATGTTCCAGTACTGCCTGCCCGAGAAGTCCGACGAGGCGTTCGACGAGCTCGTGCGCAAGGCGGAGGATCTGGTCAAGGGGCTGGGCTTCCATTTCCGCACCGTGAAATTAGCGGCGGGCGACTGCTCGGCGTCCATGGCGCGCACCTACGATATTGAGATTCTGATCCCGTCCATGAACGGCTACAAAGAGGTCTCCTCCGTCTCCAATGCCCGCGACTATCAGGCGCGGCGCGGCAACATCCGCTTCCGCCGCGAGGCGACCGGCAAAACGGAATTCGTCCATACGCTCAACGGCTCCGGTCTCGCGACCTCCCGCATTTTCCCGGCGATGGTCGAGCAGAATCAGCGCGCCGACGGCTCCGTCGTCGTGCCGGAGGTGCTGCGCAAGTACCTCGGCGGTCTCGAGATCATCAAGAAGAAATAACGTCGCGCTTCGTATAATTATCGGCTGCGGTCGATCGTTATAAAACTTTTGAGAAAGGAGGAAACAGAAATGGCAAAAGAGAAAAAGGGCTTTATCAAGGAGTTTAAGGAATTCGCGATCTCCGGCAACATGTTTGACATGGCCATCGGCATCATCATCGGCGGCGTGTTCAAGGATCTGGTAACTTCCTTCACGAACAACATCATCATGCCCATTATTTCCATCTTCACCGGCGGCGTGAGCTTCGAAGAGTGGAAGATTGCGCTTCCGTCGATCTTCGAGAAGACCGATCCCGAAACCGGCGAAGTCATCAAGAATTACCTGACCTTCGGCGACTTCCTTTCCGCAGTCATCAGCTTCCTGATCCTGATGCTGGTCGTCTTCCTGCTGGTCAAGGGCGTCAACAAGCTCCGTAAGGCGGCCGAGGCGCGCAAGGCCAAGGAAGAGGAAGAAAAGACGGAAGAGGCGCCTCCCGAACCGTCTGCGGAGGAAAAGCTCCTCGTTGAGATCCGCGATCTGCTGGCTAAGAAATGATTCGCTTGCAAATTGCCGCAAAACGCACGGCCATACCGTTCCCGTTTTGCGGCAATTTCTTTTTTGTTTCCGCGCGAAAAAGAGAGAAGAACCGTATGCTCCGGTCGAATTTGGTAATATTGCCGAATTTCGTCGTATTATGTCGAATAGTATTTAGCTATTTTTGCTTAAAATTCCTTGCAAAACCGCGAACGGTATGCTAAATTAAGACTACCGTTTTCAAGTTACGGAGTTTACGGAGGAGGAATGCAGAAAATGGAAAAGATGTATCGCGTCCTGCTTGCAAACAGCAGCGAGGATTATTCCAAACAGCTCGCTGGGCTTCTTGAGCAGTCCGATCGGTACGAAGTCGTCGGTACGGCGAACGACGGGATCGAGGCGATTGATCTCCTGCGGGAGATCCGTCCCGAGTTTCTCGTGGTAGATATGATGCTTCCCCAGGCGGACGGCGTCGCGGTCTTAAAAGCGGCGAACGCACTGGAAAAGAAGCCGATGCTGCTGGTTTTGGCAGACTTTATGACGGAATTTGTCTCAAACCTGCTTGTCTCGCTCGGCGTGCAGTACGTACTGCTCAAGCCCTGCACCCCGCGCGCCGTCTACGAGCGGCTCAACGAAATGCGCGACAGCCTGACCCCGCGCAGCCCCTATCAGCGCGCCCGCGAGGCGAACGTCGAGGCGATGGTCACCTCCATGATCCACGAGATCGGCGTCCCGGCGCATATCAAGGGCTACCAGTATCTGCGCGAGGCGATCATCATCGCGGTCAAGGACATGGAGGTCATCAACGCCATCACGAAGGTGCTCTATCCGCAGGTGGCGAAGACCTTCGCGACCACGCCGTCGCGCGTGGAGCGCGCCATCCGGCACGCCATCGAGGTCGCGTGGGACCGCGGCGATCTGGAGACGCTGCAGCGCTTCTTCGGCTACACGGTGTCGAACACCAAGGGCAAGCCGACCAACTCGGAGTTCATCGCGCTGATCGCGGACAAGCTGCAGCTCCAGCTCAAGAGCATGGAGCCGATCGCGATCTAAGCCGGTTTGCGGCTGTTTGATTCTGTTTGAGGCAAGGATTACCCGTCATGCAACAAAAACCGGTCGGAGACGTTCGTTCTCCGACCGGAATTTTTATGAATTGACGGCTGCGCCGTCATGAATTGCCGCTTTCAGCGGCATGATTTGAAGCCTGCGGCTTCATGAATTGAATTGCGCTCTTATGCCCCGCAGGGCAATTCATGCACGAAGTGCAATTCATGACCGAAGGTCAATTCATGCGTCAGGCGCAATTCATTGTCGCTGCTACGCGCCGACGGTTTTCGTGACCTTCTGGATCGACAGCAGGACGAGCAGGAAGCCCGCTGCCGAGATCGCAATGCAGACGATCAGCATCAGCGGCACGCCGACCGCGTCGATCAGCGAGCCGCCCAGCGCCCATGCGATCAGGCAGCCGAGGGTATTCGCCGTGCCGAGGTAGGTCTGCCCCTTGACGACGTTGCGCTTCGGGACGACCGTGCCGACGTAGTAAACCGTGCTGACGGCAAAGAGCGCGAAGCCGAGCATCTGCATGAGCTGCGCGCCGTAGAGCCCCGCCGCGCCGGGCAGCAGCCACGTCAGAACCAGCCGCAGGGTCATGCACAGGCACGACAGCAGAAGCAGCAGGTCGCAGCGGACTTTTTTCACCACGCCGGTAAAGAGGAACATGGCGGGAAGCTCCACCACGGCTGCGATCAGCAGGGCGGTGCCCTGTACCTCGGTCGCCGCGTCCGGCGCCTTGAGCTGCGCCACGCGGAACATGCAGTTGCTCAGGACGTTATGCCCGACGTAGAGCAAAATCGCGCCGAGCAGGAAGCCGATCATCTTGGTATTTTCGCGGAAAAAGTCCGCCGCGGAGGACGGCTTTTCCTCCGCCTTCTGCGCGGCGGGCCGTCTGCCCGCGGGCATCAGAAAGACCGCCGGTAGCAGAAGCGCCGCCGTCGCGCCGCCCGCGATCGCCACGCCGGACATGCCGATTTCCCCGATCA
>CAJOMA010000058.1 GCA_905235655.1 uncultured Oscillospiraceae bacterium
AGCTCGGCACCGATTATCAGCTCTTCAACTACTATGGCGCTCCCGACGCCGACCGCGTCATCATCGCCATGGGCTCCATCTGCGACGTGGCCGAGGAAGTCATCGACTACCTGACCGCGCAGGGTGAGAAGGTCGGCCTCGTGAAGGTCCGCCTGTTCCGTCCCTTCTGTCCGGACAAGCTGCTGGCCGCCATCCCCGAGACCTGCAAGAAGATCGCGGTCCTCGACCGCACCAAGGAGCCCGGCGCCCAGGGCGAGCCTCTGTATCTGGACGTCGTCACCGCGCTGGCAAACGCAGGCAAGACCGACGTCACCGTCATCGGCGGTCGTTACGGTCTCGGCTCCAAGGACACGCCTCCCGCATCCGTCTTCGCCGTCTACGACGAGCTGAAGAAGGCCGCGCCGAAGCGCATGTTCACCATCGGCATCAACGACGATGTGACCAAGCTGTCCCTGCGTGAGCGCAAGAACGTTCCCAACACCGCGGCAAAGGGCACCATCGAATGCAAGTTCTGGGGGCTCGGCGGCGACGGCACCGTCGGCGCGAACAAGAACTCCATCAAGATCATCGGCGACCATACCGACAAGTATGTTCAGGCGTACTTCCAGTACGACTCCAAGAAGACCGGCGGCGTCACCATTTCCCACCTGCGCTTCGGCGACAAGCCCATCAAGAGCCCGTATTACATCAACAAGGCGGACTTCGTCGCCTGCCACAACCCGTCCTACATCACAAAGGGCTTCCCGATCGTCCGCGACGTCAAGCCCGGCGGCGTGTTCATGATCAACTGCCAGTGGGACAAGAAGGAGCTTGAGCATCATCTTGACGCCGCTTCCAAGCGCTACATCGCGAAGAACAACATCCAGCTCTACACCATCAACGCCATTGATCTTGCGATCAATGTCGGCATGGGCAAGCGCACCAACACCATCCTGCAGTCTGCATTCTTCACTCTTGCGAAGGTCATGCCCGAGGCTGACGCGATCAAGTACATGAAGGACGCCGCGACCGCTTCCTACCTCAAGAAAGGTCAGGACGTCGTCGACTGCAACCACCGCGCGATCGACGCCGGCGCAACCGCGTTCATGAAGATCGACGTTCCCGCCTCCTGGGCAAACGCCGAGGACAAGGAAAAGGAAGTCAAGTACGAGGGCAAGCCCGAGCTTGTCAAGATGGTCAAGGACGTCCTTGTTCCCGTCGACAAGATGGACGGCGATTCCCTGCCCGTCTCCGCGTTCACGGACTATGTGGACGGTCAGTTTGAGCTGGGTGCGGCCGCTTATGAAAAGCGCGGCGTCGCCGTTACCGTTCCCGCGTGGGACGAGACGAAGTGCATCCAGTGCAACAACTGCGCTTACGTCTGCCCGCACGCCACCATCCGTCCGTTCGCTCTGACCGAGGCTGAAGCGAAGAAAGCGCCGAAGGCCGCCAAGATCGTGGACGTCAAGGCTGGCAAGGGCAAGGGCGTTTACAAGTACACCATGGCGGTCTCCCCGCTCGACTGCATGGGCTGCGGCGTCTGCGTCGGCGTCTGCCCGACCAAGGCGATCGCGATGAAGCCGCAGGAAGAGCAGCTTGACCAGCAGAAGGTCTTCGACTACTGCGTTTCCAAGGTCGCAGAGAAGAAGGATATGCAGGATCTCACCGTGAAGGGCAGCCAGTTCAAGCAGCCGCTGCTGGAGTTCTCCGGCTCCTGCGCGGGCTGCGCCGAGACGAGCTACGCCCGTCTCGTCACCCAGCTCTTCGGCGACAGAATGTATATTTCCAACGCGACCGGCTGCTCCTCCATCTGGGGCGGTCCCGGCGCAACTTCTCCCTACTGCACCAATAAGGACGGTCACGGTCCCGCATGGTCGAACTCCCTGTTTGAAGACAACGCAGAGCACGGTCTCGGTATGTACACCGCCCAGAAGGTCATCCGCGACAACCTCGCAGACAAGACCCGCAAGCTGATCGAACAGCCGCAGACCCGCCCCGCGCTCAAGGAAGCGGCGCAGAAGTGGCTCGACACGATGAACGACGGCGAAGCGAACAAGGAAGCGACCAAGGCTTACGTCGATGCTCTGATGGCGAATATCTCCCTCATCGACGAGACCATTGGTTTCTTCTCCAGCAAGGCAGCCAAGGACCTCTTCGGCGAAGAAGTCGCGGCAGAAAAGCTGGCGCACGCAAAGCAGGTCAAGGCAAAGGGCGGCAAGTTCTGCGATTGCAGCGCCTGTACGCTGGTTGCCGAGATTCTCAAGGATAAGGAATACCTCTCCAAAAAGTCCGTCTGGATCTTCGGCGGCGACGGCTGGGCATACGACATCGGCTTCGGCGGCGTTGACCACGTTCTTGCGCAGAATGAGGACGTCAACATCTTCGTCTTCGATACCGAGGTCTACTCTAACACCGGCGGTCAGGCCTCCAAGGCTTCCAACATCGGTCAGGTCGCGCAGTTCGCGGCTGCCGGCAAGGAAGTCAAGAAGAAGAGCCTTGCCGAGATCGCAATGTCCTATGGCTACATCTACGTCGCGCAGGTCGCGATGGGCGCAAATCCAGCGCAGACCATCAAGGCGATCTCTGAGGCGGAAGCCTATCATGGTCCGTCCCTCATCATCGGCTATGCCCCGTGCGAGATGCACTCCATCAAGGGCGGCATGATCCACTGCCAGGATGAAATGAAGAAGGCTGTCGAGTGCGGCTACTGGAACATGTTCCGCTTCAACCCCGCAAACGAGACCGGCAAGTTCACCCTCGACTCCAAGGCGCCGAAGGACGGCTATCAGGAATTCCTGATGAACGAAGCCCGTTATAGCCGTCTGACCCGCGAATTCCCGGAGCGCGCCGGCGAGCTCTTCGCCCGCAACGAGGCCGCTGCCAAGGAGCGCTACGAGCACCTGCTCAAGCTTGTTGAGATGTATAAGGACTGATCCAAACAGCTTTTTCCGGTGCGGAGAAACTCCGCGCCGGAACTCAGACTGTCAAAAAAGTCCGTAACCGTCAAAATCAGCAAAGATTTTTCGGCATTTTTCGCTGACTTAGCGTTTTTCGATTCTTTAGATTTCCTAACTTTTGGGTCAAATAAATGCTTGCTGCGCAAGGATTTTGACTTACTGCGCAACTCACGACCTACCGTATCTGTATACGCCGACGGTCGTGAGTTGCTTGTCTTCCGAACTTTTTGACAGCCTTCCAGCGTGTCGAAAAAGGTTTTTCGACATGCTGTTTTCCGGCGCGGAGAAACTCCGCGCCGGAACTTTTTTCTGTTTTGTTCGTCAAAGAGGTATGAATTGTTTCCAAATCGTCATGATATTTATGTTTACTTCCCTGTCGAAATGTGATATAATATTGGCTGACTTACGGAAAGGAGGCGTTTCTCCATCAGAAATTACGATGATTACGATCAGGACGAAGCCCTGACTGAGGATAAACCGGAAAAAGCCAAGAAAAACAGGAAGAGGGAAAAGCGCGGTCTGAAGATCGCCGCTATCCTGCTTGGCATTGTACTCTTCTTTGAAGCGCTTTATTGCTTTCTCGCGTTTACGAAGATCGAGCCGATCAAGAATCTGCGCGAAGCCTTCATTTCTACCGCCCATGAAACGAATGAACATGCATGGCTTGCAGATTTCTTCCTGCCGAAATTCATGACCGAGGACGACTATAACAAAAAAAGGTTTCTCAGCCAGCGGCAGGCCGAGCATAACAGCGCCCGTCCTACGCCGGCGGAATCCGCCGCCACGACGCAGAGCGACGCTACCGAATCGACAGAGCCGTCAGAGGTGAACGTCGACGCCGCGGAAGAAGCTTTCTACGAGCTTTTCTGGGAGATCAGCAGGACTTCCTTTGAGGATTATCTGAAGGATCATCCCGATACGCTGAAGAACGGCTGGGAAGGTATATATATCAACGAAGCGGGCTTATACAAAAACGGAACGAGCATCTACACCCAGCAGGGCGAGCAGGTGCTTGCAATCGACGTGCCGAACAAGCTGCTGCTTGTTCGCGTGAGCGGCACCGGCTACCTCGGCGTGCTTGCCATCGGCAAGGATCCTGCACAGCTTCGCTGTGAAGCGTCCGCAGGCATCGGTAGCTACGGTCAGACGCTCGGCGAGATCGTCAATAACAGCGGCGGCGTGATCGGCATGACCGCCAGCGGCTTCTACGATCCGGACGGCAACGGCAGCGGCGGTATCCTCGCCGGCTACGCCATGTGCGAGGGCAAGCCTTACGGTTACCACTACGGAGACACCGGTTATAAGCGGATCGAGCTTGCTACGGACAACCATTTCTATATCTGCAACTCCAATACGGAGACGACGCCGGATACGACGGACGCGGTGGAATTCTCCCCCGCCCTGATCATCGACGGCGAGCTGATGGTCGGCGGCTTCTACGACTGGAACGGCATCAATCCCCGCGCGGCGATCGGCCAGTCCGAATACGGCGAGATCCTTATGCTCATTATCGAGGGCCGTCAGGTCGGACGCTCCATTGGCACGGACACCGAGACCTGTGCGAAGATTCTCATGAAGCACAAGGGCTATACCGCGATGAATCTGGACGGCGGCACCAGCGCGGTCATGTACTACCACGGCGAGTATGTGACGCGCTGCTCCAACCGCGCGATTGATTCGCGTCTGCTGCCAAACGCCTGGGTCTACGGCAACTACGACGAATAAAGAAAACTTGAAATGGGGTGCTTCGGCATCCCATTTTTGTTGACAAGCCGCCTTGCATTTTGTATAATAGCTATAGATTCGAGAAAATCGGCATTTTGCCGATGGTATTTGAATTTGTCAATTTTTTGCGTTCCAAAGAAACGCGGAGGAAAGGATATTTTGCAATGATTTACACAACAGAAGTAGAGCGTATGTGTCCGGTTGCGAAGGGCGCATATCACGGTCCGGCTCCCATCCCCGAAGAGGGCAAATGGGTACAGGCCAAGCAGCTCAGCGACATTTCCGGCTTCACCCACGGCATCGGCTGGTGCGCGCCGCAGCAGGGCGCCTGCAAGCTGACGCTGAACGTCAAGGAAGGCGTCATTGAGGAAGCGCTTGTCGAAACGATCGGCTGCACCGGCATGACCCATTCCGCGGCGATGGCGTCCGAGATCCTCATCGGCAAGACCATTCTGGAGGCGCTGAACACCGACCTCGTCTGCGACGCGATCAACACCGCCATGCGCGAGCTGTTCCTGCAGATCGTCTATGGCCGCACCCAGAGCGCGTTCTCCGAGAACGGTCTCGCCGTCGGTGCTTCTCTGGAAGACCTCGGCAAGGGACTGACCGGTCAGGTCGGCACTACCTTTGCTACCAAGCTGAAGGGTCCGCGCTACCTGCAGCTCACCGAGGGCTATATCACCAAGATGGCGCTCAACGAAAACAACGAAATCATCGGCTACGAATTTGTGAAGTTCGGTCCCATGATGGAGAACATCAAGGCCGGAATGGACGCCAATGAAGCCGTGAAGAAGGCCACCGGTCACTACGGCCAGTGGGACAGCGCGGTCAAGTATATTGATCCGCGCCACGAATAAGGAGGACGACATCATGGCACTGTTTGAAAGCTACGAAAGAAGAATCGACAAGATCAACGGCGTCCTCGCAAAGTACGGCATCGGCTCCGTTGAGGAATGCCGCGAAATCTGCAAGGCAAAGGGCTTCGATCCCTACGAGATCGTCAAGGGCATTCAGCCCATCTGCTTCGAGAACGCCTGCTGGGCGTACACCGTCGGCGCGGCAATCGCCTTAAAGTCCGGCGTTACCTCCGCCGCCGAAGCATCCAAGAAGATCGGCGAAGGTCTGCAGGCCTTCTGCATTGACGGCTCCGTCGCTGACGACCGCAAGGTCGGCATCGGTCACGGCAACCTCGGCGCAATGCTCCTGAGCGAAGAGTCCAAGTGCTTTGCTTTCCTCGCAGGTCACGAATCCTTCGCCGCTGCGGAAGGCGCGATCGGCATTGTCCGCAACGCCAACAAGGCGCGCAAGACTCCCCTGCGCGTCATCCTGAACGGTCTGGGCAAGGACGCTGCGCAGATCATCTCCCGCATCAACGGCTTCACCTACGTGCAAACGCAGTTTGACTACTACACGGGCGAACTCAAGATCGTCCGCGAGATCCGCTATTCCGAGGGCGAGCGCGCCAATGTCCGCTGCTATGGCGCTGACGACGTCCGTGAGGGCGTTGCCATCATGCACAAGGAAGGCGTCGACGTCTCCATCACCGGCAACTCCACCAACCCGACCCGCTTCCAGCACCCCGTTGCAGGCACCTACAAGAAAGAATGCATCGAGCAGGGCAAGAAGTACTTCTCCGTCGCATCCGGCGGCGGTACGGGCCGTACCCTCCATCCGGACAACATGGCCGCGGGTCCCGCTTCCTACGGCATGACCGACACTATGGGTCGCATGCACTCCGACGCGCAGTTCGCAGGCTCGTCCTCCGTTCCGGCGCACGTCGAGATGATGGGCTTCCTCGGCATGGGCAACAATCCGATGGTCGGCGCTACGGTCGCCGTCGCGGTTGCAGTCGCTGAATCCCTCAAGTAAGCGATAAGCGGTTTTCCCATTCCATCGGCGCAGTCGCTGAATCGCTTAAGTAAGCAGCATATGCAAGAACCGAGATCACAATTCTGATCTCGGTTCAGACTGTAGACAAACGAGAAACGCCGCGTCTTCGGGAAGGAAGAAAGTGTGAAAGAAACCCAGGAGGGGTGTCTTTCACGTTCAAATAAAACCGGATTTTCAAGCTATTTTGAAAGCTTGAAAATCCGCTCAGCGTGTCGACAAGACTTTGTCGGCACGCTGAACCGAGATCACAATTGTGATCTCGGTTCGTTTTTTACAGAGCGGCTTCAACCGCTTTTTTGACCTCGTCCATGTCGACTGTCGGCTCGAAGCGGGCGACGACCCTGCCCTCGCGGTCGATCAGGAACTTTGTGAAGTTCCACTTGATATACGCCTTTTCGCCGAACTTCTTGTTGTTCATGCCGGCGAATTTATTCAGCGCGGCATTCTTGAGCCCTTTGCCGAAGCTCTCGAAGGGCTTCTCCGTCGCAAGGAAGGCGAACAGCGGATCGGCCGTCTCGCCATTGACGTCGATTTTTGCAAACTGCGGGAAGTCTGTGCCGAATTTCAGCGTGCAGAACTGATGAATCTCATCGTCGCTGCCGGGCGCCTGATTTGCAAACTGATTGGAGGGGAAATCAAGGATCTCAAAGCCCTTGTCCCGCAGCTCCTTGTACATCGCCTCGAGCGGCTCGTAGTGCGGCGTGAAGCCGCAGCCCGTCGCGGTGTTGACGATGAGCAGCACCTTGCCCCTGTACTCCGACAGGCTGACATCGTTCCCGTTTCTGTCCTTTACCGTGAAATCATAAACCGTTTTCATTTTTTATTCCTCCTGTATGTTATTCAGTCATTGCCTTTGCAAACGTCTGCGCGCGTTGAAAGTCCTCCGCTGTGGGAAGCCCCTTGTTAATAAAGACCCATGACGCCGCGCAGTGGAATTCCTTCTCGCTTAACGCGATGCCGAGCTCGTCCGTCACCTTGCGGACGGCCTTCCATGTGGACGCGCCGGAGGCGGAGGTGTTCATGTTGACAACCTCGCCGATTTTCGCCTTGTTTCTTGCAAGGAAGTCCTTCACCTCCCGGTCGATGCTCGCCGCGTACATCGCGTTGATCAGAAACAGTCTGTCGACCTTCTCCGAAAGATCAACCGATACGTCGAGCGCTTCCAAGCCGATCGCTTGTGAAACGGCGTCCGCCAGTTTTTGGGTATTGCCCTTTTTGGATTTCGTGAAATATCGAATTGCAGTTTTCATGTCATATTCTCCCTTCCTCAATTGCTTGAAGCTGCAAGCAGACGCTCGACCAGCTCCCGTTTTTCGTAAAGCACGCAGCCGCCCTCGTGGTCGTCGATCATGACATTCCCCTCTTGCAGCGCAGTGAACAGGGGCGAATGCATCACCTCACGCAGGGACGTGTCGCGCACATTGACGTCGGAATAGGGCGAAAACGGGCAGGGCTCCGCGCCGCCGTGGGAATTGATGTGGAAGAACCCCCTTCCCGCCGCCACGC
>CAJOMA010000059.1 GCA_905235655.1 uncultured Oscillospiraceae bacterium
AAGCGCATGGCGGTCACGGAGAAGAGCAGCCGCGCCGCCGTGACGCACTGGGAGGTCGTCGCGCGCTACGGGCAGTACACCCACCTGCGCTGCCGGCTGGAGACCGGCAGGACGCACCAGATCCGCGTCCACATGGCGTATATCAACCACCCCATCGCGGGAGACCCGCTCTACGGCGTCAAAAAACCGGAGCTGGGTCTGACCTCCCAATGCCTCCACGCGAAGGAGCTGACCTTCATCCATCCTCGCAACGGCGAGGAGATCACCGTTTCCTGTGCGCTGCCGGAGGAGTTCTCCGCCGCGCTGGATAAACTAAAACAGAGCACAAAATAATTTTTCAATACAGGAGGAATTTCAACATGACACCCTACGAGAAATTACAGCGCTGCCTCGCGTGCGTGCGCGAGAAAACCGACTTCGTTCCCGACGTCGCTCTGATCCTCGGCTCCGGTCTCGGCGCGCTCGCCGATGAGATCGACGCGGTCGCCACCGTGGACTACCACGACATCGAAGGCTTCCCTGTCTCCACCGTCGCGGGTCACAAGGGCCGCTTCGTCTTCGGCTATATCAACGACGTCAAGGTCGTCATCATGCAGGGTCGCGTCCACTACTATGAGGGCTATCCCATTCAGGACGTCCTGCTCCCCACCCGTCTGATGCGTCTGATGGGCGCGAAGGTGCTGTTCCTGACGAACGCCGCCGGCGGCATCAACAAGAACTTCCACGTCGGCGACTTCATGATCATCCGCGACCACATCATGAGCTTCTTCCCGAACCCGCTGATCGGCCCGAACATCGACGAATTCGGTCCGCGCTTCCCGGACATGAGCCACTGCTACGATCCGGAGCTGTGCCAGACCATCAAGGACACCGCCGCCCGCCTGAACATCGGCGTGCAGGAGGGCGTCTACCTGCAGTTCACCGGTCCGACCTACGAGACGCCCGCCGAAATCCGCATGGCGGGTCTGCTGGGCGCTGACAGCGTCGGCATGTCCACCGCCTGCGAGGCGGCTGCCCGGCTGCCGCCTGCGATGCCGGCATGCGCGTGTGCGGCATCTCCTGCATCACGAACCTCGCCGCGGGCATCTCCCCCGTGCCGCTGGATCATAAGGAGGTCGCGGAGACGGCAAACCGCGTCGCGCCCTACTTCCGTCAGCTCGTCAAGGAGAGCATCACCGCCATTGGCAAGGCGCTGTAAGATATGAGCGTACAGTCCGTGACCCACGCGGTCAACGTCCGTCTGGGGGACGACGAAAACAGCATCGTCGTCCTCGATCAGACGCTTCTGCCCAATGAGACGAAGTATCTGACCCTGACCGCGGCAGAGCAGATGTGGGAAGCGATCTATAAGCTGCGCGTGCGCGGCGCGCCGTGCATCGGCATTTTCGCCGCCTATGCGATGGCGGTTCTGTCCAAGGGCATTTCCGCGCCGGATTTCGACGGTTTCTACGCAGAATTTACCCGCCTGTCGGACTATCTCAACGCCTCGCGCCCCACCGCCGTCAACCTCGGCTGCATGCTCCGGCGCATGGACGGCGTCGTTCTGGCGCACAAGAACGCGCCAAGGGACGTCCTGCTCGCCGCGCTGATACAAGAGGCAAAGGCGATCCATGAGGAAGACATGGCGATGTGCCGCAAAATCTCCGAGTACGGGCTTTCCCTCCTCCATGACGGCGACGGCGTCATCACCCACTGCAACGCAGGTCCGCTCGCGACAAGCCGTTACGGCACGGCGCAGGGCCCGTTCTACCTTGCCAAAGAGCAGGGCGTGAACATCCACGTCTGGGTCGACGAGACGCGCCCCCTCCTGCAGGGCGCGCGTCTGACGAGCTATGAGCTGACGAAGGCGGGCGTTCCCTGCACGCTGATCTGCGACAACATGGCGTCCATCGTCATGAAGCAGGGCAAGGTGCAGGCGGTCTTCTTCGGCTGCGACCGGATCGCCCGCAACGGCGACGTCGCCAACAAAATCGGTTCGTCGGGACTTGCGATCCTCGCCAACTACTACGGCATCCCCGTCTATTCCCTCGGCCCGTCGACGACGATCGACTTTTCCTGTCCCGACGGGGATCACATCCCCATCGAGCTGCGCGATCCCGAGGAGATCAAAACGCTGCACTACGAAAAAGCCATGGCGCTGCCGGAGGTCGAATGCTTTAATCCCGCCTTCGACGTCACCGATCACAGTCTGCTTGCAGGTATCGTGACGGAGCGCGGCATCGTCCGCGCTCCGTTCGAGGAGAATTTCCGCAAGCTCTTCCCGGAGGCGATGGGTCAATGAGATACAGCTCCGCTGCAGAGGCGAAGAACGCCATCATCGAAGTGGGGCGCAGGCTCTACCTGCGCGCCTTCGTCGCCGCCAACGACGGCAACATCTCCGCCCGCATGGAGGACGGCACGGTCTGGGCGACGCCAACCGGCGTGTCCAAGGGTTTTATGACGGACGATATGCTCGTGCGCCTCGCGCCCGACGGCGCGGTGATCGAAGGAACGTGGCGCGTCTCCAGCGAGATCGCCATGCACCTTGCGATCTATCGGGAGAATCCAGACCTCGGCGGCGTCGTCCACGCGCATTCCCCCGCCGCCACCGCCTTCGCCGCGCAGGGCAAAAATTTCGACATCGCCATATCGCTGGAGACCGCCGTTCAGCTCGGCGTGATCCCCTGCGCGCCCTACGCCGTGACCGGCTCGCCGCTCCTCGCCGAAAACGCCGCGAAATACTGCAGAGAATACAACGGCTGCTTTTTGGAGCACCACGGCGCGGTCACATGGGGCGCGGACGTATGGCAGGCGCTGTTCCGCACCGAGTGCCTGGAGCATACCATTATTATGTATGAGCACATGCGCGCGCTCGGCGAGGTCCGCCTGCTGACAGAGAAGCAGCTCACGGAGCTGGACGCCGTCCGGCAGCGGTTCGGCATCACCACCGGCGGTCGCCCGAAGGGACGAAAAGAATGAATTGCGCCTGTCGGCGCATGAATTGACCTTCGGTCATGAATTGCACTTTGTGCATGAATTGCCCTGCGGGGCATGGGAGAGCAATTCTTTTCATGGAGCGAGGCGAGAATTCATGAAGCCGTAGGCTTCAAATCGTGACGGCGCAGCCGTCAATTCATAAAACAGGGAACGCTTTCATTTGAAAGATTGAAAGCGTTCCCTGTTTTTTCAGCAGATCGTTACGGCGTTACCACGCAGTGCTGCTCGAGCACCTTCGCGTTGCTGTTCGGGTCGGTCACGACCAGATCGAACTCGATCCGCGAGACCGCAAAAATCTCCATGCGTTCAAATTCGCTCGAATCCCAAATGATCTGATCGTAGCTCTTCTTGCCCGCGTCGAGCGTGTGCACCCAGTAGGTGCTGCAGCTCTGCCCGTTGATCTTCTCGTTCTTGACGGCGTACTCCAGCGGCCCGTTCGAGCGGTTTTCCATATAGACGCCGAGCGTATAGCCCCGCTCGCCGTTCGGATCGCAGTCCGTCGCCGCGAGGATCAGCTCCGGCACGTCTATCAGAATCGTATCGTCCGCGTCCGGCGCAAAGTCCGTCCGCTGATACGCCGCCGCGCCGTTGGGGTAGACCGTGATCTTTTCAAAGGCGAGCAGATTCGCCGTGTTGCTGCGCGGGAAAACCGACAGCGTGAAGTCTACGCGGTCTGCGCTCCGGATGCCGCGCTCGGCGAAGGCGGAGGAAAACCATGAGATTTCGGAAGTCGTCGTCTGCGCCGCAGGTGCTTTTTCCGCCCAGCAGGGATCCGCCTCGCATTCGTTGACATAGACGCCGTCCAGAGAGAAGACGAGCTCGCTGCCCGTTTTGTTCGCCATGCTGACCGTCCAGAAATAGTCGCCGTTGGCGGCGGTGCCGACGCTCTCCAGCGTCAGCGCGCACGACTCGTTGGAAAACAGCTCGAGCTGCGAATTTCCTTCCAGCGCGTCGGTGGACGTCACTTCGCCCGCCCCGCTCGGATTTTCCTCCGTATCCTTCGCGCCGCAGGCGCAAAGCGTCAGCGCAATCAACAGCAGTACAAGAATCAGCCGTTTTTTCTTCATTTGGAGTTCTCCTTTCCGCTCACTGCGCGCTCTGGCAGTAGGGGCACGGCCGGTAGCCGAAGGCGATCGCCGTGTCCACGCTGTAAACGATAAAACTGGTTCTGTCGAAATGGGTGCAGCTTCCCGCGTGGTAGAGATATGAGCCGTCGTTCGGCAGGAACGCCGCGTTGTCGTTGATGAAGTCCAGCGCCCGCTGCAGCTCGGCGTTGTCCATTTTCAGACCGGCGATCTCTTCCTCCAGCGCTGTGCGGCGTTCCTCCTGCGCGGCAGACTGCTCCTCGAGCGCGGCGGTCTGCTCCTCAAGCGCGGCAGACTGTTCCGCGAGCGCGGAAGCCCTGTCCTCGAGCGCGGCGGTCTGCTTCTCCAGCGCGGAAACCTGCTCCGCCAGCGCTGCGTTATTTCTCTTGCCGTCGAGGTAGTGCGTGCCGACGAACAGCGCGCCCGCAAGCAGGAGCAGGCACAGCACGGTCAAAAACGCGATCGCGCCTCTGCCGCGCGGCTTTCCTTCCTCCTCCGGCTTTCGCTCGGTCTTTTTCGCAGGCTTGTTCTGCGCCGGACGAGGCGGCTGCGCCTTGCGCACCGGCAGCAGAATCTGCGTATTCAAATAGGCAGACTCCTGTAACGGCTCGCCGACCGTTTTTTTACAGTTTTCGCAGAACAGCGCGTTTTCCGCAATCTGCGTGCCGCATCGCAAACAATTCATCCGTCCGCCTCCTTTTTGTTTTTCTGCCTCTATTCTACACCAAATTGCGGGCGGTGTAAAGCGGAAACTTGCGTCGTCGTCCGTCCCTGTCCGCACGGCTGACATTGGGAGAACTGTTTCCTCTCCGTGTCATTGCGCGGCAGAGCAAGCCGTGGCAATCTGTGCGTAACAGTATTGGGACACTTTATCGTAATACGGCACACGTGCCGTACCTGCGACGGACAGATTCCCTGCCTGACTGCGTCAGACAGGGAATGACAGGAGTGGGGTGCAGAGCAAAACACGATACAGCTGCAACACCTGCAACGGACAGATTGCCACGGGCGCTACGCGACCTCGCAATGACGCGACTGCGGGAAGGCTCCCGCTTACGCCCCTATTTCCGCAGGTCCTCCGCGCGAAGATATTTGCCAAGCGGTTTTGACAGAAGCAGGCAGACCAATACCGCAAGAATTGTGTTCGGGAGCATATAAGAGCCGTTATAAAGCAGGCTGTAGATCCACGGGCTCGTCATTTTCAGCCCGAAAATGTCCTCGACGTACTCGGCGTAGATCGTGACGCCGCTGACATAGTGGACGAGGAATCTGCCGAGGCAGCCGATCAGCGCAGCGAGCCACGCCGTGCCGGACTTGCGGTAAAGCACGCCGGCAAGCCCGACCATCATATAGGCGACGCTGTAGTCGAGCAGCATCGACTGCCAGTTGACCGCCGCACCTCCTGCGAGAAAAAATTTCGCCGTGCCGAAGACCAGACCGACGCCCATTCCCCAGCCGACACCCCAGCGGATCGCGCAGAGGATCAGCGGGATCATCACCAGATCGACCGAGCCGCCGAAGCCGCCGAAGCCGATGCCGACGGGAATCTTCAGATAGCTGAGCGCTAACGCCAGCGCCGCAAACACGGCGCATTCGCACAGCGCGCGAAGGACATTGCGTTTTTTCGTCATATAATTTCCCTCCAATCAAAAAATACCGACGGACAACACCGTCGGCAGCAAGGAATCCGCACCCTTTTCCTACGACGGCATGATCCGTGTCAGGTTCGCGGGTCAGGGCGTCCCTCGCCCAATCTCAGCCAGAAGCATCCGGCTCCCCGAAGAAGCACTTTCAGTATAGCCCCGGAAAAAGCGTTTGTCAAGCGTCCGGGGCTGTGGTATACTTGTCTTGGTCGATCAGCGCGAGCTTTTGCGCGCGGGTGAGCCGCTTGATCGCGCATTCCCGCTTCAGCGCCTCCGGTCTGCTCGCGCAGTCCTCGCGGTAGACCGGCTCCAGCGGCGACCTGCCTCGCGTATATTTCGCGCCCCTGCCCGCGCGGTGCTGCTCTAAACGGCGCGGAAAATCGTCCGTCATGCCGGTATAGAGCGAGCCGTCGCCGCAGCGCAGGATGTAAACGCACCACTGCTTCATTTTTCCACGTCGATCGCGCAGCGTTCCGTGCGGATGGCGGCGCAGATCGCCGCGACCGCCAGATGGCGCGGGTCGTTCTTGTATTTTTCCACGTCCGCGAGGCTGTCGAATTCGGCGATCAGCACGGCGTCGTACGCGCTGCCCTCAACCGCAGACCTGCGCACCGACATGGCGCGGATGCAGTCGATTTTTCCCTCCAGCGCAGTCAGTCCCGTCAAAAATTCTTCCGCCTGCGCCTGCGTGCCGGCGCGGAATTTCCACATCACGATATGCTGTATCATCGTTTTCCTCCTTCTTTCTCGCGGGAACCAAACGCATTGCCGCAGCGTCATATACCCGTGAACATCTTAACGATACCGTCTTTTTTCGAGAAAGTCAACACAGTTTCTTTACATTTACAACATCTTTTATTTGTTATTGTGCGATATAATGCAAGCATCGATCCCACAATCAAGGAGGTCCTTTTATGAAATTCCGCACCATGCTCACGCTGCTGCTGGCGGCGGCGCTGATTTTCTCCTTTGCCGCCTGCGCCGCAAACAAGACGTCCGATCCGACCGCCGCGCCGACCGCGCCGACGGAGCCGGACGGCGTCGTCGAGCTGACGCTCACGGAGAGCGGCGTCATCTGCGACAGCGACGCCGTCTACGCCGCGAACGACATTATTTATTATGAAGACGGTCACGACGAACGCTACGGCGAGGGCGGCGAGGACGACGCGCATACGGCGGAGGAAGCCGCCGGCAATACCGTCGTGCACATCACCGCGCCCGGCACGTACTACGTCACGGGCGAATTGAAGGGGCAGCTCTTCGTCGACCTCGGCGAGGACGCGAAAACGGACGAAACCGCCCGCGTCACCCTTCTTTTGGACAATGCGACGATCGCCTGCACCGTCGCGCCCGCCGTCCTGTTCTACCGCGTCTATGAGTGCGCCGACAAGGAGACCTTCACGCTCACGCCCGACCTGTCGAACGCGGGCGCCGTGGTCGTCCTTGAAAATGAGAACAACATCACCGGCGCCCATGTGGCGAAGATTTATAAGGAGGGTACGACGGACAAGCTCTATAAGTTTGACGGCGCGTTCTACTCCCGGCAGTCGCTGCGGATCGAGGGCGACGGCATTCTGAACGTCACCGCCGACAACGAGGGTCTGAACTCCGAGCTGCACCTGCAGATCGACGGCGGCGAGATCAATATTTACTCGCAGGACGACGGCGTCAACACAAACGAGGACGGCGTTTCCGTCACCACGATCAACGGCGGCAGAATCAATATTTCCGGCGGCAACGGCTCTGAGGGCGACGGCATCGACTCCAACGGCGCGATCGTCGTCAACGGCGGCTCGCTCTATGCCAGCGCGAATCCGCAGACCGGCGACGGCGGCATCGACGCCGATCTCGGCATCTATCTCAACGGCGGCACGGTGATCGCCACCGGCTCGCGCAACGACGAGATCTCCACCGAATCCAAACAGGTCTTGATGGACCTGACCTTCGCGGAGCCCGTCAGGAAGGGCGCGGAGCTCTGCGTTCTGGACGGAGACGTCGTGATATTCAGCTTCACCGCGCAGCGTGACTTCTCTACGCTGGTCATTTCCGCACCCGCGCTGCGGCTTAACGTGCCGTACACCCTGACGGTGGACGGCGCGGCGCAGCTCTCGGATGGCGCGGGCAACTTGCTCGACGGCGCACAGACGCTGCAGGATGGCACGGGCGAGCTGCTGGAAGGCGCAAGGCAGATGTCAGGCGGCACGGGCGAGCTGTTGGACGGCGCGCGGCGGCTGTCGGACGGTACCGGAGAATTGCGCGACGGCGCAGCGCAGCTGTCGGATGGCGCGGATGCGCTGTTGGACGGTGCGGGGCAGCTGAACGACGGCACCGAAAGCCTGGTGGACGGCGCACAGCAGTTGACCGCAGGAACCGCCGACCTGAGCGACGGCATTAAGGCACTGGATGACAGCACGGGTGAGCTGCAGGAGGGCGTCGACGCGCTGTACACCGGCTCGAGCGACCTGATAGACGGTGTGCAGAAGCTCTCCAGCGGCGCCGCTTCCCTCTCGGATGGCCTGGACGAGATCGACAGCAACAGCGATGGCCTTGTGGACGCCGCCAAGGCGGTGTTTGAGGCCTTCCTCGACACCGCCAACGACACCCTCAAGGACCAGAAAAAGGATTTTGACAAGCTCCACATAGAGCTGAAGGACCTGACCATCGACAACTACGCCGGGGAAGTGATGCGGCTCGAGCGGGAGCTGCTGGACAAGGTCGTGGACTATGTCTATGCGCAGGCGAACCGCGAGCTGGAATCCAAGGTGCGTTCGGCCGTGAAGAAGGAGGTCACGCGCCAGGTGGAGGAGGCCGCCTACCAGATGGTGGTGGACGGTGTCAACGCGGCTGCGCGGGAACAGGTGAAGGCCCAGGTGGAAGAGGGCGTCCGGGAGGTCGTGGCCCAGAAGGTGCAGGAGGGCGCGGAAGCCCAGGTGCGCGAAAAGGTCGAGGCCGGCGTGCTGGAGCAGGTGCGACAGAAGGTCGTCGAGGGCATCGGCGAGGTCGTGATGCAGAAGGTGCGCGAAGGCGCGGAGGCCCAGGTGCGTGAAAAGGTCGAGGCGGCGGTGTTGGCACAGGTGACGGCGGCGGTGACCGCTGCGGTGCGGGAAAGGGTGGAGGACGCCGTGCGCCACCCCGACGCGGCGACGGTTGAGGCGGAGATCGAAAAGCAGCTGGCTTCGGAAGCGGTCCAGGCGGAAATCCAGGCCGCGGTGCAG
>CAJOMA010000060.1 GCA_905235655.1 uncultured Oscillospiraceae bacterium
TGACAAAGTCAGCCGAGGGAATCTGTCCGTTGCTGTTATGGCATTTGTGTCGTATTCAAGAAAGCGTCCCACATCGAAAGGCACGGATTGCCACGGTCGCTGCGCGACCTCGCAATGACGCGCGGGGGGACAGCACGGATTTCGGCTTACAATGACGCGGCGGGGCAGGAAGCAGGGGGGTGAAGCACAAAAAAAGAGAGCGCAAAAAATGCACTCTCTTCGCAAATTACAATTACTGCGCCTTTTTGGCGGTGTCGACCAGAGCCGCAAACGCAGCGCTGTCGGTGATCGCCAGCTCGGAAATAGCCTTGCGGTTCATCTCGATGCCGGACTTCTTCAGACCGTTCATGAAGCGGGAGTAGTTGATATCATACGGCTTCACAGCAGCGGAAATACGAGCGATCCACAGACGGCGGAAATCGCGCTTCTTCTGCTTACGGCCGACATAAGCGTAAACGCCGGACTTCTTGACAGCCTGCTTGGCCATCTTGAAGTGGGTGGACTTGGAGCCCCAGTAGGACTTCGCGAGCTTCAGAACCTTATTTCTTCTCTTGCGCGTCATCATTGCGCCTTTAATTCTTGCCATTTCAGTATCCTCCTATCCGATTATTTGTACGGGATCATCTTTTTGATGGCGTCCGTATTGGTGACATCAGCGTAAGTCGTGCTTCTCAGACGACGGCCGCGCTTGGTGTCCTTCTTGGTGAGGATATGGCTCTTGAAAGCGTGCGCTCTCTTGACCTTACCGGTCTTGGTGAGATTGAATCTCTTCTTTGCACCGCTGTGGGTTTTGAGTTTCGGCATGGTTGATCTCCTTTGTAATTATTTTGCGCTTTTCGGCGACAGGAAGATGGACATGTGTCTGCCGTCGAGCTTGGGTTTCTTTTCGAGGTTGGCAACTTCGGCGCAGCCCTCGCCAAATCGAATCAAAAGCTCTTCACCGATGTCGGTGTGTGCCATCTCACGGCCGCGGAAGCGCACAGTGACCTTAACGCGGTTGCCGTCCTTGAGGAACTTGATCGCGCTGCGCATTTTGGTGTTCAGATCGTTGGTGTCGATGCCGGGAGACATACGAATCTCCTTGATCTCGACGATGCGCTGATTCTTCTTTGCTTCCTTTTCCTTTTTGAGCTGGTCGAAGCGGAATTTACCGTAGTCCATGATCTTGCAGACGGGCGGGACGGCGTTGGGCGAGATCTTGACGAGGTCAAGCTCCTGCTCCTCTGCCATAGCCAGCGCTTCCTCCGAGGGGAAGATGCCGAGCATAGCGCCGTCCGCGGCGATCAGGCGGATTTCCTTATCCCGAATATCTTCATTGAGCTGATGATCTAATTTGCCGATGAGAATGCACCTCCGTTACACGACAAAAAATGCGGATGCCCACAGCACCCGCAACCGAAAACGCGCAAGACACGCGTGAATTTCGATGTTCGACCTCTTTGCTTTCGCTGAAGGTGAGGACGGGGCTGCCGACCTTCTTTGTTTTGCTTGCATAGTATAGCATTCGATCTGCCGGTTGTCAAGTGTTTTTTGCAGACTTTTTCTGCATTTTTTCTTTTCAAACCGCCGAAAATGTGGTATGATGGCTGCAGACAGACACGAAGGGAGGCGCGGCGCGTGCATAACAGACCGATTGCGGTATTCGACTCGGGCGTAGGCGGTCTGAGCGTCCTGCGGGAGCTGATCCGCGTCATGCCGGAGGAAAACTTCCTCTATTTCGGCGACTCCGCCAACGCGCCCTACGGCGACAAGACCACGCAGGAGATTCGCACGCTGACCCTGCGCCACGCGCAGGAATTATTCTCCCGCAGGATCAAGGCGCTGGTCGTGGCGTGCAATACCGCGACAAGCGCGGCGATCAGCGAGCTTCGCGCGCAGTATCCTGACAAGATCATCATCGGCATCGAGCCTGCGCTGAAGCTCGCCGTGACGCATTTTCCCAAGGGCAGAATCCTCGTTATGGCGACGGAAGCGACGCTGCGCGAGCGGAAATTCGCCTTTTTGATGGAGCGCTTCGGGCAGCGCTGCGACATCTGCAAGTGTCCCTGTCCCGGACTGGTGGAATATGTAGAGCGCGGCGAGCTGACCGGCGCGGCGGTGGAAGACGCCGTAAGGGAGGAGCTGAACGGCTGCCTTGACAGACCGCCGGATGCCATAGTACTCGGCTGCACGCACTATCCGTTCCTGCGCGGCGCGATCCGCGCGGTCGTCGGTGAAACGCCTGAGATTTTAGACGGCGCGGACGGCACGGCAAAGGAGACGAAACGCCGCCTCAGCGATGCGGGACTGCTCCGCACCGGCTTACCGGGAAGGGTGGAGCTGACCAACAGCCTGCCCACGCCGCAGCTCATGCGCCTGTCCGAGCAATTGTTGTCCGCTGAATAGGATCGACCTCGTGCCGGAGCAAACGCTCCGGCATGTTTTTTCGCAAAAACGCTGCCGTAATGCAACATTTTCCTCGCGTGAATCGTGTAATATGCGAAGGAGGAAAACACATGAGAACAATGCAAAAGCTGACGGAATGCTACGCCAGACACCGCAAAACCGTCTGGAATATCTGCTATTCCTACTTACTGAATCCTGCGGATACGGAGGACGCGGTGCAGGATACTTTTCTGCGTTACATGGAAAGCAATAAAAGCTTTGCCGATACAAATCATGAGAAAGCGTGGCTCATCGTGACCGCTGGGAACGTCTGCAAGGACGAGCTGAAGCGCGCGCGTCGCAAAAACGTTCCGCTGGAGTTGGCGGGACAGCTTCCGGCTGCCGCAGACGAACGGACGGAGCTGCTGTCCGCCGTTCAGTCGTTGCCGGATCGGCAGAAGGTCGCCGTATATCTGCACTATTACGAGGGCTATTCCTGCGCGCAGATCGCAGCCATGCTGCACCGGCGGGAAAACACCGTGCGAAGCGATCTGCGCCGCGCGCGACTGACGCTGAAAGCGAAAATAGGAGGTTTCAATGATGAAGGATAAAATGATGCAGGCGTATGATTCCATTCGCCCGACTGCTGAAACGGAGGAACGGATTCTGCAACAGATCAAAGCGCGAGCAGAGCTTGCCGCGCAGGGCAAACGACCCGTAGCGCGAAGGATCATATTGATCGCGGCGTGTATTGCAGTCCTTGCGGCGGTGAGCGCCGCCGGCGTGGCGGCGTATCTGAAATGGTCGCTACCGGAGCCGAAGACCTATCCTGCCGGAATCGGCTTCTACGACGTGCACACAACCGAGACCTATCTGTCGGTGGACATCCCCACGGAGCCTGCCGCGCCGCAGGATATCTCGGATGAGGCGTTTGCGCAAAGAGCAGTCGGCCTTTTACAGCTTCTCGGTCTGACGGACGCCGACACGAGCCGGATGACGATCACCCGCCAGAAGCACATGGGCTGGGACAGGGAGGAAGCGCTCGTCTCCTTCTCGGGCGACGACGGACCGATTACCGCGACCTTTGACGCGCAAAGCGGCTACCTCATCGGGCTCAGCGACATCCAATGGGACGGCAATGCGCAGGAGCCCGTTTGCAAAACCGAGGAGGAAGCCTATGCGCTCGCCGCCTCTTTGTACGAGCTGCTTCCCGTACCGCAGGGCTATTCGTATCGTAGCTGTACAAGATACGACGAGCAGTTCTGGTGCTATGATTTCTGCAACGAGCCGCTGGAGGGCTTCTTCAACGCATACGAAATGGTTCGAATTGCCGTCAATCCCGTCACCGGAAAGCTTGCGCACCTGGTTGTTTTCTATGTTCCGCTGCTCGACGACCACGAGGAAGGGGACGTTCCTCTGACGCAGGCGCAGGCGGAGACGATCGCGCAAGCGCATCAGGGCAGCATGGAGCTGACCGGCGCAGAGGTAAAGATCGTGCTTCCCAACTGGTTATTTACCGACAAGCTGCCTGCGCATGACGATGCGGTGTTCAGCAGCGTTACCAGACTCGCTTGGGTGCTGACCTATGAGCAGAAGGGGGAAATGTTCGATTCCAAGATGGAGCTCTACGTCGATTACTACACCGGAGAGATTCTCGGCGGCGATATCGCCGGATAAATCACAAAAACGCCGGCAGCATACGCTGTGTCGGCGTTTCAGACTGTCAAAAAAGTCCGGAACCGTCAAAATCAGTTTAACATTTTTACAAAAATGCGTGAAAGGCAGACTATTTCAAAACCGGAAGTTTTCGAACTATTTGGATGAGAAAGCGCTTGCTTCGCAAGGATTTTGACTTACTGCGCAACTTGCCCTCTACCGTACCTATGTACGCCGACGAGTGCAAGTTGGCTTGTCTTCCGAACTTTTTGGCAGCCTGCCAGCGTGTCGAAAAGGGTTTTTCGACACGCTAAAACGCCGACAGCGTTCTGCTGTCGGCGTTTTATGTCAGAATAAGGTTGAAACGAGGCGCACGGCGATGCCAGCCAGTACGCTCAAGCCGTAGAGGGTCGCAATGATGACCGCGTTTTCTCTGTGGTTCTTGTTGCTGCGCAGCAGTACCAGAAGACCGATGCCCGCGTTGGCGAGCAGACCCGCAAACAGTCCGCCGACTCCGAGCACGCCGCTTAGGTAGGACTGCGTGATCACGACAGAAACCGAGCAGTTGGGAATCAGTCCGAAGAGCGCGACGATCAGCTCGCCGACGACCGGCTGATTCAGCACCGTGCCGCTCAGCCGCTCTACCCCGATGAAGGTGAAGAGCAGATTCAGCGCGAAGTTGACGGCGATCAGCATGATCGCGATCTTGAGCGTGTGCTTCAGCGCGGAGACGAAGACGTTTCCTTCCTCCTCGTCGCAGGAGCAGTGCTCGCGCTCGCAGAAGCTGTGGATATCCTTCTGCGCCCGCAGTCTTCGCAGCAGCAGAAGGTCGGCAAGATAGCCGAGCAGAATGCCCAGCGCCGCTTTTGCGATCAGAATATAAACGATCTTTATGACGCCGGAGGAGGACGCGCCCTCTGACAGAGACGAGAGCATGACCGGCAGCATTTCGTCCGAGGTGGCGAAGAACACTGCCAGCATCGTGCCGACGGTGATCGAGCCGGTGGAGAACAGGGTCGCCGCCGCGCCGGAGATGCCGCATTGCGGCACGACGCCCAAGAGACCGCCGAGCAGCGGCCCCGCCTTGCGCGAATAGCCTCGCAGGATACCCTCGTTCAAGCGCTGACTGCGCTCTAACAGCTCCATGAGAAGATAGGCGACGAACAGGATGGGAATGCTCCACAAGCCATCCTTCAGCCCGTCCAGCGCCGCCTCGCCGACCTGCGGCCAGAAGCCGCCGCCGGTATGCCCCGCGGCATGGGATAAGACAAAAGACAAAATCATAGCCCCTTTGTATAGTTTAATCCGCGATCAGCGGACGCAGCACTGCCTGACTTTCAAAGCGGGTGTCGCGCGAATTGACGATGTAAACGATCTCCTTCAGCGTGCCTGCCGCGCCGTAGGTCTGCTCATAGTGTGTGACCTTCGAGCCGGCGACGTCTTTGACGTACATTCTGCCCGTGCAGGAAGCGACCGGGAAATCATCCTCCGCGGAGACGAAGGAGACGACCGTGGTACTGCCTGCGAAGTAAGAGGTGAGCTGCGCCACAGAGTCGGAGATGATCTCGCTGCGCGTTTTATCGGAACGATAGATGATACTGTTGGTGCTGGGGAAGCGGTACTCGGAGAAAGCGACCTCCTTGAAGCCGCGTCCCGCCAGTTCTCTCGCGATCTGCGAAAGGTGCGAAAGCACGTCCTCGTTCGCCGGATCGAGCCAGTAGCAGCCGTATTCATCCATCCACAGATAGCCGCCCGCCATCGGCAGACCGCATTCCTGATGATCGAGCGCATAGACCGGATCGGAAAAAGCGGGAATCTCTGCGATCAGATAGAAGCCGCGGTTGGACAGATATGTAATGATCTGATCGACGACCGAAATCTTGACATCCGCCTTCGATGCGCCGCTGATCGACGAGGAATAATAGTAGTTGCCGAAACGGCTCTTGAGCTGGATCATCACGGCGCAGGGCTCTTCGATCTTCTTGATTTCCTCGAACACGGCGTCCGCATCCTGCAGCATGGCGGTCGTGATATAGTAGCCGCCCATTTCCTGAATGGTCTTGTTCACGGTTGTGCCGTTGGCGTAGATGATCTCCGGATTCTCAATCACGGGACGCTGCGCGGCAGGCTCGTTCGGCGTGACGACCTGCATCATCCTGCCGTCCATGTCCAGATGCGCGCCGTCGCGGTCGTACACGACGTAGGGCTCGAGATAGATCGTGAGTACGACGCCTGCGACCAGCGCGGCTGCGAGAAGAATGAGCAGTACGCGCAGAAGCTTTCGAAGCATTATTTTGGTGCGGTAGGAGATATGCATCACGCGTACTCCTTTCTTGTTATTTTGCGAGCAGGCAGCACCAGCCATCCTCACGACGGTCTGCGAAGACGGCCAGACCCGCCTTTGCGGCGGCGTCGCGCACCTCCCGCTCTCGCTCGGCAAGAATGCCGGAGCAGAGGAACACGCCGTCCGGCTTGAGAAAGTTCGGCACGACCGGCATGAGCTGCACAAGTACGCCGGCAACGATGTTGGCGCACACGACGTCATAGCGCCCGGCGGCAAGCTCCCGCATCCGCGCGCGGTCGGTGATCACGTTGCCGGTAACCGCGGTAAAGCGGTCCGCGCCGAAGCCGTTGCGCGCAGCGTTTTCGCGGGCGATATGCTCCGCGGCGGGATCGACGTCGATACCGACGGCGCTTTGCGCGCCGAGACGAAGCGCGGCGATCGAGAGAATGCCGCTGCCGCTGCCGAGGTCGGCGACGCGTTCGCCGCCCTTGATCAGCGTTTCCAGCGCGCACAGGCACATCCGCGTGGAAGCGTGTTCTCCCGTGCCGAAGGTCAGTCCGAGGTCAAGGATCACGGGCAGTCTGCCCTGCGTATCGTCCACGGTCATCCACTCAGGAACGACGAGTAGCCTGTCTCCGATCGGCAGAGGACGGTAGTGTTTCTTCCAGGAGTTTTCCCAGTCCTCGTCGGGCACGTTGTCCAGCGCGATCGTCAAAGGTCCGAAGCGGCAGGCGGGGTAGCGGTCGGGGAGCGCGGCAAGCAGCGCGCGCAGCGCGGCAAGCTGCTTCTGCGCAGACGGCTCTTCCAGATACAGACGCACCTGCGAAAGGTTCCGCATTTTCTCGGCAAGCGACTCGTCCACATAGTCCCAGTAGTCTTTCGACGAATCCAGAAACTGCGAAAATTGCTCGCTGTCGTCTACCATGAAGCTGTCGAAGCCCGCTTCGGTCAGCTCCGCGCACAAAAGGTCGATCCCCTCCGGCGCGGTACGGACGGTCGCTTCAATCCATTGCATGATTTGCCTCCCAAGCGCAGCTTGCTGATGTTTCCCATATATTCTACAGGATTCCGCCCGGAATAACAAGCAAAATTTCTTTCCCTCTTTTATTTTTTGCAAAATCGTGTATAATGGTTGCAGCGAAAGGGTGAACCGGATGACAAAAAACATTGAGCTTGCGCCGGGCGTGACGCTCCGCGCACTGCAGACCGACAAATTCAAGACCGCCTGCTTCAGCGTGAATTTCCTGCGCCCGCACTGCCGGCAGACCGCTGCGCTGGACGCGCTGCTGCCCAGCGTTTTGCTGCGCGGAACGGAACGATTCCCCGATATCCGCAGCATTTCCATGCATTTGGACGAGCTGTACGGCACGAGCTTCGGCACACTGGTGCGCCGCAAGGGCGAGGTCAAGCTGACGGGCTTCTACGCTGATTTTATCGACGACGCTTTTTTGCCGGAAGGCGAGGGTATATTCGCCGCTGTCACGGACTTCCTGCGCGAGACGCTCTATCGTCCGCTGACGGAGAACGGCTGCTTCTGTGAGAAGAACGTCGAGGGCGAAAAGCAAAATCTGATCAACGCGATCGAATCCGACCTCAACGACAAGCGCGCCTATGCCACGGCGCGGATGCTGGAGAAGATGTGCGAAGGCGAGCCGTACGGCACGCCGCGTCTGGGCTACGCGCAGGACGTGCGCGCCATCACGCCGCAGTCGCTGTGGGCGCATTATCAGACGGTTTTGCAGACCTCGCGGATCGAGATCTTCTATGCAGGACGCTATTCTCCCGAGGAAGCGGCGGCGCAGTTTTCCAAGGTTTTTTCCGATGATCGTGGCGCGACCTTTGCCGCTGCGGCGACGCAGGTGCGCCGCAAAGCCGACCGGGTCAGAGAAATCTCGGAGTCCATGGACGTCACGCAGGGCAAGCTGGTGATCGGTCTTCGCACCGGCATTACCGTGAGCGATCCGGACTATCCCGCCCTGCTGCTGCTCAACGCGGTTTACGGCGGGAGCGTGACGAGCAAGCTCTTCCTCAACGTCCGCGAAAAGCGCTCGCTGTGCTATTATGCCGGCTCCTCGCTGGAAAAATACAAGGGGCTGATGCTGATCTCCTCCGGCATCGCCTTTGAAAACTACGAGACGGCGAAGCAGGCGATCGAGCAGGAGCTGGACGCCTGCAGGAACGGGGAGTTCACCGATGAGGAAATCGAGCAGGCGCGCAGATTTATCAGCTTTGCGCTGCGCTCCACGATGGATTCTCCCGCCCGACTGGACGAATTTTACATCGGCAACGCGATATCGGACGGCGGCGACATCCCCGCGCTGCTCGAGAAGCTGAACGCGCTCACGGCGGACGACCTCCGCCTTGCCGCGCAGAAGCTCTCGGTGGATACGATCTATTTTTTGAAGGGGGAGAACGCATGAAGCTTTTGGAATTCCCCCGGATCGGCGAGCGCTGTTATGAGCAGCGGCTTGCAAACGGCATGACGGTGCGCGTCGTGCCGAAGCGCGGCTTTGCAAGAAAGTACGCCTTTATCGCCGTGGACTTCGGCGCGATCGACACGTCGTTCCGGCAGGGCGGCGTCAGCGTTCGCATGCCGGACGGAATCGCGCACTATCTGGAGCATAAGATGTTCGATCTGCCGGAGGGCAATGCTGACGGCATGTTCGCAGCCCTCGGCGCAAGTCCGAACGCCTTTACGAGCTATGCCATGACGGCGTATCATTTCTCCTGCGCGGAGCATTTTGCGGACAATCTCCGATTGCTGCTGCGCATGGTGACGACGCCGTATTTCACGCCCGAGAGCGTGGAAAAGGAGCGCGGCATCATCACGCAGGAGATCCGCATGTATGAAGACAGCGCGGAGCAGCGCGTCGCGGAGGATCTGTTCGCCGCGCTGTTCCGGGAGCACCCGGTGCGCGCCTCCATCGCGGGCACGGCGGAGAGTATCGGCGATATCACGGCGCAGTCGCTGTACGACTGTTTCCGAGCCTTCTATCAGCCGTCCAATATGGTTCTGTGCGTGACGGGCGACGTGGACGCGCAGGAGGTCATGCGCATTGCGCAGGAGATGACGCCGAAGACGGCGTCCGAGCTTCCCGAACGCATGTACGGCACGCCGGAGACAATGCTGCCGGTCAAGACGCGGACGCTGCGCCGCATGGAGATTTCCATGCCGACCTTCGCGCTGGGCTTCAAGTGCGAGCCTGCCGGAAAGGGCGCGGAAAGCATGCGCCGCGAGATTATCGGCGATATTGCGGCGGAAATCTTAGTCGGCGAGTCCTCTCCGCTGTATCAGCGGCTGTATGAGGAAGGGCTGATCGACGGCGGCTTTTCCGTCGGCTACGAGAGCGTCAAGGACGCCTGCCTGATCAGCGCAAGCGGCGACAGCGAAGACCCCGAGGCGGTGCTGCGCGCGATTTTGCAGGAGGCGGAGCGCATCGCAGACGAGGGCTTTGAGGAGGAACTGTTCCGCCGCCTGAAAAAATCCGCGCTCGGCAGACGCACCAGAGACCTTGACAGTTTTGAAAGCATCTGCTATCGTATTTGTGCATACCGGTTTGACGGCGTGGATTATTTTACGTTCCCGGAAGCCTATGCGTCCGTCACGCAGGAGGATGTGCAGGAATTTTTGACAAACACGATCCGGCCGGAGCGCGCTGCGCTTTCGGTCGTCCAACCGAAGAAATAGGAGGCTGCTATGATGTATTCTGATCCTTCGCCCATCTCGTTTCCCGGTCTGGGGATCGAGGTTGACCCGCCTACCGGGATCACCCTCCCCGGCACGAGCTTTGAGATTAAGTTTTACGCGCTGATCATTGTGGTCGGCATTTTGCTGGCGGTGTTTTATGCCGTCCGCCGCAGCAGGGAGTTCGGTCTGACGAGCGACGATATTTTCAATCTTGTACTGATCGGTCTGCCCTGCGCCATCATCGGCGCGCGGCTGTACTATGTGATCTTCGAGTGGGATCGCTTCTTCGGGCCGGAAGCGAACTGGTACGATTTCCTCAATATCCGCAAGGGCGGTCTGGCGATCTACGGCGGCGTCATCGGCGCGGCGCTCGCGATCATTCTCTTCTGCCTGTGCAGCAAGAAACGCCGTGCGAAGCTCCTTCCGTGTTTCGACATCACCGGTCTCGGCCTTCTGATCGGACAGGCGGTCGGCCGCTGGGGCAATTTCTTCAACCGTGAGGCGCACGGCGGCGCGTCGGACAGCTTCCTGCGCATGGGAATTGTCGAAAACGGAACGCAGATTTTCGTCCATCCGACCTTCCTGTATGAGTCGATATGGAATCTGGCGGGTCTGATCCTGCTGCATTTCCTGTCGAAAAAGCGCAGGTTCGACGGACAGGTCTTCCTGTACTATCTTGCGTGGTACGGACTGGGCAGGGCGTGGATCGAAGGACTGCGCACGGACAGCCTCTGGTGGGGCAGCTTCCGCGTCAGTCAGGTGCTGGCGGCGGCGTCCTGCCTGATCGCGGTGGGAATCCTGCTGTACGTTCTGCTGGTGAAACGTCCCGACCCGCAAACAATGTTGGTAAACCGCATATCGGCGCAAGCGGATATGCCTGAAACATCCGAAGAATAAGGAGGCAATACGATGGCAACGAAAATGGATACCCTGAAGGATAAGGCGAGCAGCGCGGCGCAGACCGCCGCAAAGGCGGCAAAGCTCGTGGCTTCGATCTCCAAGATGCGTCTGGAGATCGTCAAGGAGCAGGATCGCATTCGCCGCGACTATTCGAAGCTCGGCAAGGTGTACTACAAGGATTATGTGACCGATGAGGAGCCGGACGAGGCGGAGTACAAGCCGCTGTGCGACGAGATTACCGAATCTTACCGCCGCATCAACGAGCTGAAGGAACAGATCGCTGCGGAGAAGGAAGCCTACAAATCCGGCACTGCGGCGGACGACGAGCCCTGCAAGGAGCCCTGTGAAGACCCCGGCGTACCGTGCGAAGAGCCTGTGGAAGAAACAGCGGAATAACAAGCGCAAAAAGCCGAAAAATCTTTGCTGATTTTGACGGTTACGAACTTTTTTGACAGTCTGCAAAAAAACTGCAAGCCGTTCGGCTTGCAGTTTTTTGCGCATTACGGTTACGGCAGATCGGCGACTTGGCGAAGGAGGCTTGCAGCCTCCTGCCGCGTTAGCTGTTCTTCGGGCGCGGCCATAAAAATGCCCGCCTCGCGCAGCGCCTGCAGAGAAGCGGCCGCCCAACTGATATCCGAAGAGGGAATGACCGCGGCGGTGATCGGAAGCCGCAGGAGATTCTGCAGCATGACCGCAGCCTCCTGCCCGGTGACGGGATCGTTCGGTCGGAACATCAGCCCCGCCTCGGTCGATTCGCCGCTGACCAGACCGCGCCGCATGGCGCAGGCGAGATAGGGCTGCATCCACGCAGCGGCCTGCTGCGCGTCGGCAAAGCCGGATACGGTCAGCGTTTCGTCGACGGGCACGCCCTTGAGTTCCATCGCCATGACGAGGAATTCCGCGCGGGAGACCTTCTCCAGCGGGCAGAAGCAGGGCACGCCCGCGACCGTGCGGCCATCGGAAAGCCCCTGCTCGCGCAGCCACATCGCTTCATACTGGTCGGTGTCCGCCACGTCCGCAAAGGTCATTGCCTCCGAGGGCTTCAGGATACGGATGCTGACTGTGGCGGGCTGAGAGACGTTGCCGGCGTCGTCCGTGACGGTGAAGGAGAAGCTGTCCTCGCCGACGCGATTTCTGGCGGGCGTATAGACGTAGGAGCCGTCGCTTTCCAGCTTGACCGTGCCGTG
>CAJOMA010000061.1:0-4421 GCA_905235655.1 uncultured Oscillospiraceae bacterium
GATGATGTAGCAGCGGTCGGATTCATATTCGAACGGAATATCGACTGCCGTCGACTTCGCAGACGCGATGGCAGCGGTGTACTGCTCGTTGTTGACCGGGGTCTCCGGTTCGACGACCGCTTCCGCCATCTGGACGGAGTACGCGCCGTCGATCAGACCTGCGAGATCGGTCAGACCTGCCAGTCTCAGTGCTTCCGCATCCGGTCTGCCGCAGATGAGCTGCACCCGGTCAATGGAGTCGAGGTCGAGCGCATCGGTCAGATAGAACGCGTAGGTCGTGTAATCGCCGTGGTCGCGATACCAGAGCCCGCCGACCGTCATCCGCTTCCCGTTCGCCCAGAGATAGCAGAGCTCGTTGATCTGGGAGTAGACGTCGGATGCGGAGCGCACTGCCGTCCCGTCCACGCCGACTGCCGCTTCTTCCAGCAATCCGCGCACTGCGGAAAGCGCGTCATAACCGGAATTCTTATAGAGACGGAAGGAAATATTGTCCTTCTCGAGGATGACGCTGTTCACAAGCTCCAGAGAAGAGGAGGCGTTGATCGTCGGATTGCCGCCCTTGACGGAGAAATCAGCGGCAAAGCTCGTCAGTCCGGAATAGTTCTTCGCGTCGGTCGTTCCCTCGTAGAGAACCAGATAGCCGTTGGTGCTCGGCGTCGTCACAGTGGTCGTGTTCTCACCGATCTGCGTTGCCGTGCCCGCGTTCACCCGGACTCTGACCGCCGGATTGATCACGCGCGTCACCACGGCGGACATTTCGCTGCGGCTGATGGTGCGTTCGGGGTTGATGTTGCCGTTTTCATCGCCGGCGAGGATGCCCCAGCGGTACATCCGGTAAGCTGAGGTCGCATACCACGCGCTGTCCGGAACGTCCTTCAGATCGCCGAAGGTCGCAGCGTTGATCTCTTCCTGCGTCACGCCGGTTGCGGCGAGGGTGCGGGAGAAGAGAACGGCAACCATGCCGCGGGTCGCGGGGGCATTGTAGTCCTCATAGACCTCGGTCACGATGTCGCGCTGGGCGGCGTAGGTGACATAGGGATCGTACCAGTTCGCGGCTCCGGTCGCGTCAAAGGTTTCGTCGTCCACCGCGCCCTTGGTGAGAAGCTGATGGCAGACAGCGGTCAGCTTGATGGTCTGTGCGATGGTGAGCGTGCCGTCCGGATCGAAGGAGCTTTCGCTCGTGCCGTCGATCAGACCGAGCTCATACGCGTCGGCGACGTTGCCGTAATACCATGCGGAGGAAGCGACGTCGGCGAACTGCCCGGAATAAGTGCGGGTCTTTTCGTAATCTGCGGCGGCAGGCACGGTCAGCATGACAGCGGCAAGCGCGGCGGCGGATACGGACAGGATGGTGCGGAATAATTTGGTTTTCATAATGTAGTCCTTTTCAAAAATTGATGGAGGAAGGATCATTTCTTCCCCGTGAGGATACCGAGCAGACCCTTGCGGATGAGCTGTCCGCCCGTGGAGATGACCTGTGTCTCGATCTTAGCCTGGATGCGGTCTTTTTTCTTTTGTTCAGCGGCTTTTTTCTTTTCTTCTTCTTTGGCTTTCTTTTCGGCTTCCTTCTGGGCGGCTTTTTCCGCTTCCTTCTGCGCCTTTTCGGCAGCTTTCTGCGCTTCGAGCTCCGCCTTTGCCTTTTCTTCCTCGAGCTTCTTGCGTTCGGCTTCGAGCTCCGCCTTCTGCCGCGCGATCTCGTCCAGCTCCGCCTGTTTCTGCGCTTCCTGCTCTAGGACTTCATAAGCGCTCTCGTTGTCCACGGCGTTGCTGTACTTATAGCTGAACGGGGACTGCGCAATGATGCGGCTCTTGGTCGCCTCGGCGCAGGGAGCCATGAGGGACTGCGGACAGATGATCGCGGTCTTCTGCACGATATCCGGAACGCCCTTCTCGTCGAGGAAGGACACCAGCGCTTCGCCGGTTCCGAGCTCCATGATGACATCCTCGGTCTTGAACGCGGGATTGGCGCGGAAGGTCTGCGCCGCTGTCCGGACTGCCTTCTGCTCCGCCGGGGTATAAGCGCGCAGGGCATGCTGGACGCGGTTGGAGCACTGGGCAAGAACGCTGTCGGGAATGTCCGAGGGGGACTGGGTGACAAAGTAGATGCCCACGCCCTTGGAACGGATGAGCTTGACGGTCTGTTCGATCTTCCCGACGAGAGCTTTCGGTGCGTCGTTGAAAAGGAGGTGCGCTTCGTCGAAGAAGAACACGATCGTGGGCTTATCCGGGTCGCCGACCTCGGGCAGGTTCTCGAAGAGCTCCGCCATCATCCAGAGCAGGAACGCAGCGTAGAGCTTCGGGTATCTCACGGTCTCGACGGCGTGGAGGACGTTGATGACGCCCTTGCCGTCCGCGTCGGTGCGGATCCAGTCAGTGATGTCGAGCATCGGTTCGCCGAAGAACTGTTCCCCGCCCTGATCCTCCAGCGGAATGAGCGCGCGGATGATGGCGGCGAGGCGGCTGCGCCTGCCGTGCAGTCCGCGTTAATGCGCGTTAAGCCGCTGCCGTGGTGGAGCGTGCTGATCGCGCTTGCACTGCTTGCAGGCGCGGCGCTGTTTGCCGCGTCGCTGTATACGTCGTTTTCTCTGCCGCTCGGCAAGCCGCTGCAGCGGTCGCTGCTTGCCGTCTGTCTTGTTCTGATCCCGGTGGTTCTGAGCAGGCGGCGGCAGTTTGGCACGGTGAAGCATTCGGCTGCTTGGAAGGGAAGAGTCATCGCAATGATCGCCGTTCTGGTGCTTGCTCCCGCGACGATCCTCTGTGGCGTTTATCTGCTGCAGGGGAGGCAGGTGCTCTTGATCTCGCTTCTGGTATTGGCGGAGATTATGGCGCCGTTTGCGTTAGCCTTTGAGCGCCGCAGACCGCCCGCCTATGAGCTTGTCCTGCTTGCGGTCTTTTCCGCGCTCGCGGTGGCGGGAAGGACGGCGTTTTCCTTCCTGCCGCAGTTTAAGCCGGTTGTCGCGCTCGCCATTCTTTCCGGCGTTGCGCTGGGCTCTGAGAGCGGCTTTTTGGTCGGCGCGCTGTCCATGCTGCTTTCCAACGTCTTCTTCGGGCAGGGGCCGTGGACGCCGTGGCAGATGTTCGCGTTGGGGCTGGTCGGATTCTTATCGGGCTTCCTGTACCGGCGCGGCATTCTGCGCTGCAGCAGAACGTCCCTGTGTTTTTTCGGCGCGGTCGTATCCGTCGCCGTCTATGGCTTCCTGATGAACGTTTCCTCCGCCTTTACATGGTACAGCGATTCGCTCTCATGGCAGAGAATCGTCGCCTGCTGCGTCAGCGGCTTTCCGATGGACCTCATGCTGAGCGCGGCAACGGTGGCGTTTTTGTGGCTTTTTGCCGCTCCGCTGCTGGAAAAGATGGATCGCATTCGCGGAAAATACGGCATATGGAAGGAATAAAAAATGCCCTCCGAGGAATCTCGGAGGGCAAGCTGGTTTTGGGTCTGGCGCTTATGCGCCGGGATATGAAGTGCGCTCGCATTGGATAAGCTGTACCTGCATTGTAGCACGGCGCTGGCGCAAAATCCGTCGAAATGCGGACGGAGCCGGAAAAAATTACGGCTCGCTGCAGATATCGGACGCAGCCTTCAGACTGGAGGAGGATTCGTCCACAATCCCCTGCGCCGTTTGCAGAAGCTGCTCCATCTGACTGAAGTTGGTCTGGAAGGCGGCGAGCAGGGTCTTGAAGTCCTGCGAGGTTACGGCGAGCTTTTCATCCGCCTGCGAGAAGATCGCCTTCATGCGCTCGGCGGAGGAATTGGCGCGCTCTCTCGCCATGCGCTCCGTCATTTCCGCCCTGCGGTAGGCGGCAAGCTCCATCTCGTTGAAGTCGGGCGCGGCAGCCTTCACCACGGTGGCGGCGGGGATCATCGGCGCATCCAGGGCAGCGGGAGCTGCGGCGGGCGCTTCCGGCGCGGCAGGCTCTTCCGCCTGCTGCCGCTCGCTCAGTGATTCGTTGAGCGTGCGCAGATCGTCATTTTCCGCGCGGGCGGCGGTCAGCGCCTCCTGCAGACGCGCGTTTTCATCGCGCAGAACGCGCAGCGCCTTTTCGTGCTCAATGGTCTGCGCCTGAATAAACTGTACGACGTCGTTGCGGTTAAAACCGTTCAGCGCGCTGCGGAAACCGGGCATAGAATCTGCCATAATAATCCCTCACATTCCATGAAATCAAGAATGATCTCATTTTTTGACTATTATACCACGCGGTACGAGGAAAAACAATATCAAAAGCAGATTTTTGTCGCAAATGCGCGAAGGAGCGGGAAAAGATAGGCGAAAAATGTCTTTACATTTTACGGGGAGTTTGCTATAATGCTTTATGCACAGGCGCCAGTGGCTCAATGGATAGAGCATCAGATTCCGGTTCTGACGGTTGGGGGTTCGAGTCCCTTCTGGCGTGCCAAAAACGGGCGGGGTATCACCCCG
>CAJOMA010000061.1:4492-12253 GCA_905235655.1 uncultured Oscillospiraceae bacterium
GTTTCTGCCGACGCAACCTTAATTTTTTGCCGCAGGCAAAAAATGCAAACGAGTCCCTTCTGGCACGTCGGATCGGAAGGGACTCGAAAAACTAAATGCAACAGTCCGGCGGACTGTTGCGTGTCGGCGTTTCTGCCGACGCAACCTTAAACGAGTCCCTTCTGAAAGGCACGCCAACACGGAAGAAACCTGAATAGAAGAATATGCGCACTCTGGTTTACAAGGATATATAAAGAACCAATTACAGGAAGATCAAATAGCAGAGCAGATAAGTATGAAGGAGTACGTGGAGCCGTTTACGGGTAGCGTCAACCAGAAGCCATAAAGCAAAACCCCTTTAGGGGTAGCCCGAAAGAGAAATGCGGTCGGCAAACCTTTCGGTGCCCCTTTAGGGGTTTCGTCTGCATAATGCCCTTCAAGGGCTTCATCAAGCCGCCGGCTCAGCCGGCGGTTATGACTTTGGAAGATAGATCAGCCGACGGAGAAATACCAGCCGTTGCTGCCGGTGAAGGACTTGACGATATTGTCCTTCTCCGCCTTCATCGCAAAATACAGGTCCTTGAACTGATCGCATTCCACGCCGCCGCCGTAGACGATGATGACGTTGTAGTATTTGCTCCCATTGCTGAGCGTGCCGACAACCTCATACGCCGTGGGGTAATCCGGAACCGGAGGCTCCCTGAGCTCAACGGAAAACAGGAAGCCGCCCATGCCCGCCTCCTCCTCTCTGCGGCAGCGGAAGAGCATATAGGAGCTGCCGTCCTCGTTCAACGCGGATTCATAGGTGTATTCGTTGTACCACGACGCGGGCAGCGTCATTTCCAGATTGTCAAAGCCGACCTTGGTTTCGTGCGGAACGACGTTCTGCATGAAGCGCATCAGGATCGTGGCGATCTGCGCACGGGTGGCGTTGTTCTGCGGTCTGAGGTAGAAGTCGCTGCCCTCCTGCATGCCGGTGATCAGACCGGCGGCATACGCCCACTTCATCGGCTCGACGGCATAATCGCTGACGCTGTCCTTATCTTTGAAATCGTTGAGCACGTACTTGATATCCGTCGCGTAGCCGCAGGCATCCGCGTAGCGGTACAGGATCGCGGCAAGCTGCTCGCGGGTAATGTTGCCGTTCGGGTCGAAGGTATCCGGCGTCACGCCTTTGACAATGCCCTCCGCCGCCGCCCAGACGATCGCGGAGCCGTACCGGTCCGTGAACTTCACGTCCTTGAACGGATTGATCAGACCGCCGACGGGCGGCTCATGCTCCATGCGGTACAGGACGGTGACGACCATTGCGCGTGTGGTGGTCAGCTCAGGACCGAAGGTGGTCGGCGTCATGCCGTTCATCAGACCGTTCTTGTAGCAGTATTCGATGCCTTCATACGCCCAGTGACCCGAAATATCGGTGAAGGGCAAGGTGAGCTGCGATTCCATCCAGTAGGCGTGGACGACGACGTCGCTCGTCAGGATGGTCGAGGCGGTGTATTCGTTGTGATCGTCGTCAAACCAGCCGGCAAAGGTCATATTGGGATAGATATTCGCAGGCACGGGCATCGGACCGATCGGCTGCCCGTCCGGGATCCTAAGCCAGTACGGCGCACCCGGTTCCATCCTGCCACCCTCGGTTTCCATCGGGTCAAAGGTGATCACGTGACCCTCGTCGGCAAAGACCGCAGGCGTCAGCACGGAGCCGAGAAGCAGGAGCGCAAGAAGCGCTGCAAGAATGCGTTTTTTCATAAATGTCTCTCCCTTCGTATGGATGAGAAGAATCTCGCAGATTGATTATAACACAGCGCTGCGAAAAAATCTATATTATTTCTTTTCGACGCTTGATTTCGATGTGTTAATCGCGGCAATGAGCATAATCCGCAGCGACGCGCATGCAGAAGCAAGCGATTTATACATCTGTTCATCAATATAATCTGTCTTATACAGCAGCTCAAGCCAGTATCCCGTTTCGTTCGCTTCTTTGAGCGATATCTGGAGTTTTGAAATGAAATCAGGCTTACTGTGGGCATATTGGGCTTCACGGATATTCGCACCGATCGAAGTGCCGGAGCGGCCGATTTGATTGGCAATGACTGATTCGTGCTTAAATTTAAGCTCCTTGACAAGATTGATCACTGAAACAGCAAAATCCATTGATTGTATTGATAATCATTTTTTGCTCCTATTTGTATGATGAATGATATGCTCGAAAAAAGCAGAACGAGAGTGAACGAAGGCGTCGGCTTTGCCGACGAATGAAGACGGGCTTCGCCCTAATGAAGACGGCAACTGCGTTGCCTAATGAAGTGAAGTCGCCCCGTTCCATCATTAGCGAGCGAAGGGAGCGACTTCATTCCTTCATTAGCGAAGCGTCATCATCAGCCCTCGCAGAGGGCGACTTCATTGCTGCGTAGGTGCAGCACAGCTCCCGCGCCTTGCTCCGCAGGGAAAGCAGATCGGAAAAGGTCTCCGGGCGCTTGGAAACGTCGCGCAGCAGCGCCGACGGATGATAGATCGCGGAATACCAGATTCCGTCCTTCTGCGTCCACTGTCCGTGCTCGCGCGTGATCCGGAAGTCCGGCTTGATCAGGCGCATGGCGGCGATCCTGCCGAGGCAGACCACAATCTTCGGTCGCAGTATTTCAAGCTGCTCCGTGAGATAGCCGATACAGGCGTCCTGCTCCTCCGGTATGGGGTCGCGGTTCTGCGGCGGACGGCATTTGACGATGTTGCAGATATAGCAGTTATTTCTGCCGAGGTCAATGATGGAAAGCATGTCATCGAGGAGCTTACCCGCCGCGCCGACAAACGGCTCGCCGCTCAAATCCTCCTGCTGCCCCGGTCCTTCGCCGACAAATACGATATCCGACGGCGCAGGTCCCACGCCGAAGACCACTTTGGTGCGGGTCGCAGCGAGCTGACAGCCCCGGCAGGAAAGGCAGCGTTCGCGCAGCGCGTCCATCTTATCCATTGCGTCTCCTCCGCTGCCGCGCCCGCCGCGCCTTCTTTTCCCTATGGACGTTGACCGCGCGGACGATCAGCAGGATCACCAGCAAGGTCAGCATAAGCAGCAGCGGCACGGTCAGATACCAGTAGCGCAGCAGCTCCGAAAGCAGGCTTTCACCGGTCTGACCGCGATTGCTTTGATCGCCTTGCGCGCCGTTTCCGCCGCTGCCGTCGCCGGAAGGGGCGATCTCGCTGTCGCGCTCGACCTTCGTCATTGTGACAAGGTCGCTCGTCACCAGAGGAATCGTTCCGTACATCGCCGTCACCGTGCCGACGCGCTGTCCCTCCGCAAGCGGCGCCTCCAGCGGCGCGTCGCTGTCGTAGCGAAGCTGCATGGAGATATCCTCCGGCTCGCAGTAACGCGGCAGCAGCACCGTGGCGTTGTCCCTGGCGTGGACGACGACGTTCTTGCGTCCCTTCGCGTAGAGCACGACCGGCTGGCCGAGCATTGCGGTATCCGTCAGCACCTGCACATAGTGGAAGGTCTCGAAGCCGTAGTCAAACAGATTTCTCGTCTCCACAAAGCGCATATCGAGGTCGTTGCCGTCGCCGTCGATCAACTGCTCACAGCCGCAGACGATACTCATAAAGGAGAGATCGCCGTCGCTCGCCGTACTGATCAGACAGCCGCCTGCCGGCGTGGTGAAGCCGGTCTTCACGCCCTGCGCCTTTTCATAGTAATAACGTCCGTAGGTGTCCGTCGAGGTCAGATAGTTGGTCGTCTTCAGCGTCCGCTCGTCGGACTTGTTGGTCGCAGGCACGGTATGTACCGTCGTCGTGGCAAACTCGCGGAACTGCGGATTCTGCCACGCCCAGATCGCCAGCACGGCAAGGTCGCGCACGGTCGTATAGTGCTCGCTGTTGTGCAGGCCGTGGGTATTGGCATAGTGCGTGCCGTGCATGCCGAGCGCTTCCGCCTTCTCGTTCATCAGGGCGACAAAGGCGTCCGTGCTGCCGGAAATATACTCCGCGACCACGTTGCAGCCCTCGTTTGCGGAGGAAACCATAATGCAGTAGAGCAGCTCGCGCAGGCTGATCTGCTCGCCCTCCATCAAGCCCGCCGTACTGCCGTACTCGCTCAGATTCTGCAGCGCCGTTTCCGAGACTGTCAGAATATCGTCCAGATTGCCGCGCTCGAGCGCCAGCATGCAGGTCATGATCTTCGTCAGACTGGCGGGATAGACCTGCCGGTCAAGCTCCTGCGCATAGACGATCGTGTGGGAGTTGAGCTCGATCAGCGCGGTCGCCTTCGCGCGAATCCAGAAATCGTCGTCCGCCGGCGGGAAGCTGTATTCGATCAGCTCCGGCGGCGTCTCCAAGCCGGTGGGATACTGCACCTGCGTCGACTCCGTCTGTGCAGGCTCGCTTGCTTCCGTCTCCTCAGTCGCAAAGCCCGGCACAGCGCACTGCAGCAGAAGAAGCAGGCACAGAACAAACGTCAAAAATCTGTATTTTTTCATAAAATATCCCCCATCCGCGGCAGTTTGGGATTGCCGCGGGCAGTCTATCTGTGGTATAATAAATATGTATATTCTATTATATCAAAAAACTTGCCCGTGTCAACGGACAAGCAGAGGAAATAGAGAATGAAACATCTGAAATTCGCATGGCTACTGCTTGCGATCGTCTGCGTTTTCTTTGCCTTCTGCTTCGGGATGTCTCGCGGCGGCGGAAATTCGGGCGGCGGGCAGAGGATTGTGACGGAGAAAGCCGGCGCGACCGTGCAGGAGCGTCTGACCGGCGCAGACCCGTCCGCCCTGCCGGAGCGGTCGCTCGGAGCAAGCGTCAACATCAACAAAGCGGAATTGGACGAGCTTGCCTCCCTTCCCGGGATCGGCGAGACGCTTGCGCAGCGGATTCTGGACTACCGCAGGCAGAACGGCGCCTTTTCCTGCGTGGAGGCGCTGATGAACGTGGACGGGATCGGCGAGGGTCGTTTTGAAATGATCCGCAATTATGTGACAGTGGAGGAAAGCAATGAAGATTCTGGTCGTTGACGACGAAGAAGTGATCGTCAAGGGTATAAAATTCAATCTGCAGAACGACGGCTATGAGGTCGTCACGGGAACCAACGGACGCGAAGCGATCGAGCTGGCGCATGATCCGAGCATCCGGCTGATCGTGCTGGACGTGATGATGCCGGAGATCGACGGCATGGAGGCCTGCCGCCGCATTCGTGAATTCTCCGACGTGCCGATTATCATGCTCACCGCCCGCACGCAGGATATGGACAAGCTGCTCGGCTTCGAGCAGGGCGCGGACGACTACATGACCAAGCCGTTCAATATTCTGGAGCTCAAATCGCGCATCCGCGCCCTGCTGCGCAGAACCGGCGGTCTGGAAAACACGCGCAGCCGGATCACCGTCGGAAAGCTCACAGTCGATACGCAGGAGCGCAACGTCTACAAGGACGGCGTGCCGGTCGAGCTGACGGCGCGGGAATTCGACGTGGTGGAGCTTCTGATCCGCAATCCGAACCGCGTGTATTCGCGCGAAAACCTGCTCGATCTGATCTGGGGCTACGAATACCGCAGCGATATCCGCACGGTGGACGTCCACATCCGCAGGATCCGCGAGAAGCTGGAAACCGTTCCGGCGGAGCCGGAATATTTTATGACCAAGTGGGGAGTTGGGTACTATTTCAAAGCCTGAAACGAAGCTGTCGCTGTTTTGGCGCAGCTCCCAGCTGCGCTTTGCGATCGCCTACATTCTCATCACCGCAGCGGTGCTTTTCTTCTTGAATATCTATACCTCGTCCACAATGCGGCGCATGATCTTTAACGCGCAGCAGCAGTCGCTGGGCGAAAAGGCGAAGCTCATGACGTCCGCGCTGCTCCCGCTTGACGATCTTACCTCGCCCGATACGGAGCTGACGATCAATTCGCTGGACGATCTGCATACCACGCGCACCGTCGTCACAAACGCCGCGGGCGTCGCGCTCTACGACTCGCTGGACGTCGACAGCGCGGCCGGTACGCAGGTGAAATTACCGGAGCTTTCGACCGCCTTGGAGGGGCAGGACGTTTTTTACAGCGTGTACGCTGACGGCGCAATCGAAAGCCGCGTTTCCATGCCGCTGATGCGCGGCGGGAAGGTGCGCGGCGCGGTCTATTTAATGCAGCGCAGCACCGAGCAGGCGGCGCTGATCGACGCGCTGCAGACCAACGTTCTGCGTATTTCCATCGCGCTGGAGAGCGTCGTCGTCCTGATCTCTCTGTTCTTCTCGACCGCTTTCTCCCGTCGGCTGAAGCGAATTCTCGATTCCGTCCGCAAAATGCGCGAGGGCGACTACAGCCACAAGGTGCAGCTTCGCGGTCACAACGAGCTGGATTATCTCGGCCGCGAATTCAACAATCTGGCGGAACGTCTGGAAGAGTCCGAGCAGGTGCGCCGGCAGTTCGTTTCCGACGCCTCGCACGAGCTGAAAACGCCGCTGGCGTCCATCAAGCTGCTGTCCGACTCCATTCTACAGAATGAAATGGACCTCAGCACCGAGCGCGAATTCATCGGCGATATCGGCAGAGAGGCGGACCGTCTGGGACGTCTTTCGCAGAAGCTGCTGACGCTGACCCGTCTGGACAGTGCTGTGGAGGAGGAGCGCGAGGTCATCGACGCGGCGGCGACGGTGCGCAAGGTCACCCGCATGCTGACGCCGCTTGCCGATCTGCACGAGATCACCCTCGCGTGCAGCCTTGCCGAAGGCTGCACCGTCAAGACCGTGGAGGACGACCTCTATCAGGTCGTGTTCAATCTGACGGAAAACGCAATCAAGTACAACCGAGACGGCGGCAGCGTCCGTCTTGACCTGACCAAGGACGGCGCGAACGTGGCGCTGACTGTGGCGGATACCGGCGTCGGCATCCCACCTGAAGCGATGGAGCACATTTTCGAACGTTTTTACCGCGTGGACAAGGCGCGTTCCCGCGCCGCAGGCGGCGCGGGTCTGGGGCTTTCGATTGTGCACGACATGGTTGAGCGCAATTCCGGCACCGTCAGCGTCAGCGCGGGAGAAGCATGCGGCACGGTTTTCACCGTCACCTTCCCGCTCTATGCCGAAAAAACATAGCGGACAAGCCCCTTTCGACAAACCGTGCAAACAGAATAGCGTATACTGAACGCATACGGCGAAAGCGCCGTATGCGTTTTACTTTTTGGAGGGAGGAAGTAGATTGAAGCTGACAAGCTTTGTGCAGGATCGACAGCTCACGATCGCGCTGACCGGAGAGATCGACCATCACAGCGCAAAGGAGATCATGGACACCGTTTCCGACAAGATCGACGTCTATATGCCTCTGCGGTGTATTCTCGATTTCCGCGACGTGCGCTTCATGGATTCCAGCGGCATCGCCGTCGTCCTGCATACGCTGCGGCGCATGAACACGCTGCAGGGGAAACTGCTGCTGCAGAACATCCCCGCTCAGCCGTACAAGGTTCTGCGCGCCGCCGGAATTGAAAAAATTACGGAAATCAAGGAGGAGTGTCCGAAATGAAAGGCGAGAATTACATGAATCTCGAATTCCCGAGCAAGTCTGCAAACGAAGCCTTCGCGCGCTCGGCGGTCGCGTGCTTCGCCGCGCAGCTCGACCCGACGCTCGACGAGCTCGGCGACATCAAGACCGCCGTTTCTGAGGCGGTCACCAACTGCATCGTCCACGCCTATCCGGACGAGCTCGGCCCGATCATTCTCAAGGCGCGCATTTTGCCGGACAACGTGCTCGATCTCGTCGTCAAGGATCGCGGACGCGGGATTGAAAACGTCGAGCAGGCGCGCAC
>CAJOMA010000062.1 GCA_905235655.1 uncultured Oscillospiraceae bacterium
GATGTTTCTTTCCTCTGATGTGCCGCAACATGATACGGACAGGAAGGATCTTTGTCGCCAGATGCTGCGACAAGCCAGGCAAGAGGGTGTATCGGAAGAGATGCGCGGTTTGGTCGGGCGATGCGCCAAGGATTTTGCTGCGGCGGATTGTTCGTATGTCAAGGCGGTAGATGAAGCGATTGTCGTCTTTGACCCTGCCTATCAATACAGCACAAACCGTCTTGAAATTTTGCGTGCGTCGTTGGAATGGGATATCAACGATTATCAGCGCAACTACGTCACCAACGCCATCCACGAAATTGAAGCGCAGCTGCCGCCGGAGTGAGTAGGATGGGCGGTCAGTCTTGTGACGGACGCATCGAACTTTTCCGGTGCGGCGATGTGGCAATAACGACGAACGGCGTCTCGTGGACGGTTCCGCGCGAACTGCCGTTTGCGCGCGACGGCTACGGACAGGACGATGAATGGGTTGCGGTGAATTTCACCAACGCGACCGAAATCGCGGCGGCGGGCGGCTATGTCGCATGGGTCGATGCGCAGGTTGGCGAAGGGCTCACGAACGGCCTCTACAAGCTACGGTCGCGGTTGCGGAAGAACCGTTAGAAACAATGCAGATCGCAGTTGGCGACAGGACCATTGCCGTGACGAATGCGGGCGAGTATGCCTTTCTTCTGGAAAAAGGCACGGACTACGGATTGATCGTTTCTCCTGCCAGCACCAACGTGACGATTGCGGCGGTATGGGGCTACGGCTTCCGATTGGAGGAGTCCAAATGAAAAAGCAGCGGCATATCCGGACGCGCCTGCTCCTGACGCTGATCGGGCTGACCTGCGCGATTTTGCTTTCGGTCATGCTGGTGTTCAATATCGCCGTCCGCAGCTATATCCGTTCAAGAGTGTCCACGCAGCTTGACGAGGTGACGCAGAGCATTTTCGAGGGGCGCCGCAGAGACGAGCCTGCGCCAAGAGCGAATGAGGAGGGCATGCGCTTCGATGACCGCCCGGACCGCATGACCGGCGCGGAGTGCAGCGCCGCAGTGCTGCAAGCGGACGGCTCCCTTGTCGCCGTATTGCAAGGCGACCGATTCGTCGCGCAGGCGCTGGCAGACTATGTGCAAAGCGAAGGCTTGCCCGTCGGCACGCAGAGCAAGGTCATATCACTGGACAACGCGACCTATACGATCTCTATTATGGAAGACACGAAGGAGGAAGGGCACCAACTGCTCATCTACGCGGACGTGACCTCCATTACGAACTTCACCCGTCAGGTGAACGTCATCCTGCTGATTATTGTCCTTGCGGCGGTGCTGATCTGCGTTCTTCTGAGTCACAGCTTTGCGCGCTCCTTCGCGGAGCCTGTGCAGAAGCTCTCCGACTTTGCCGCGGATATCGGCGGCGGAAAGCTGGAGCAGCGGGCGGTGGATTTCAGGGACACGGAGCTTCGGCAGCTTGCAGAATCCATGAACCGGATGGTGGAGGAACTGCAGCAGGCAAAGCAGAAACAGGAGACCTTCTTCCAGAACGTTTCCCATGAGCTGCGGACACCGCTGACCTCCATTCACGGGAACGCCGAGGGCATCGTCTACAGCGTCATCGAGCCGCAGGCCGCGGCAAGAGTCATTCTTTCCGAATCGGACAAGCTCGGCGGCATGGTGGAGGATATTCTCTACCTGTCCCGCATGGGCAAGGGCAGACAGGAGGGCGAAGCAGAGCCCATTGACCTGCGTGAGGTTCTGTCTTTGTGCGTCTCCGAGCAGCACGCGGAAGCGAACAAGAAGGGGCTGAACTTTGCGTTTGACTTTGACGACGATCCCGTTCTTCTTCCGATCCGCGAGCAGGACGCGCAGCGTCTGTTCGGGAATCTGATCTCCAACGCGGTACGCTACGCCGTCAAAACGATCCGTCTGTACTGCCGCTGCAGCGACGGCAAGGTCACCGTCCGCGTGGCGGACGACGGTCCCGGCGTTGCGCCGGAGGATCTTCCGTACGTCTTCGAACGGTTTTATAAAGGAAAAGATGGAAAGCACGGCATTGGGCTGGCGATCGCGCAGTCCGTTGCGGAGACATGGCACGGGACGCTGCGGGTGTGGAACGACGGCGGCGCGGTTTTTGAAGCGGCTTTCCCGTTCGCATAAATCTTGTAATATCGAAAACGCAGTCCGACCTTCGCTGTCCGACTGCGTTTTCGTGCGTTCTGCGTAAGTTTTGCCGTTGGTTTTCGGAGATTCCTTCGCCGCCGCGTGCTATCATAGCCTCAGAAATCAAAACGATTGGAGGCATTCAAAATGAAGCACACATCTATTATTCTCATTTCCCTGCTTGCCGCAGCTCTGCTCCTGTCTGCCTGCGGCATTGCGGCAAGTACGACGGCGGCAGGCGCGGGAAGCGTCGCCGATGATCCCGAATCCGGCAGCGCAACCGCCGCCGTTACGCTGACCGAGAGCGGCAGCGAGGCGTTTTCCGAGCGCGACCTGTCCGGCGAATATGACGACGGCGCAGCCGTGACGATCACCCTGAACGGAACGGGCGCGTCAGCCTCCTCCGAGACCGTGAACGTCTCCGGAAGCGCGGTCACGATCACCGCAGCAGGCACCTACCTGCTCTCCGGCACGCTGGAAAACGGTAGCGTGATCGTCAACGCGAGCAAGGACGACAAGGTTCAGCTCGTGCTCGACGGCGTGACGATCCATTCAAAGACCTTTGCGGCGATTTACGTTGTACAGGCGGACAAGGTGTTCGTAACTCTCGCGGAAGGTTCGGTCAATACGCTGACAAACGGCAGCGGCTTCGTGGCGATCGACGAGAACAACGTCGACGGCGTCATCTTCTCCAAGGATGATTTGACGCTCAACGGCTCCGGTGCTCTGACAATCACCTCCCCCGACGCCAACGGCATCGTCGGTAAGGACGAGGTGACAATCACGGGCGGCGTGTATACGATCACCGCGGCAAATCACGCCATCCAGGCGAAGGACTCGGTCGCTGTCTCCGACNNNGGACGGCCTGCACGCCGAAAACAGCGACGATGAAACGCTCGGAAACATCTACATCGCGGGCGGCAGCTTTGTCATTACCGTCGGCGACGACGCAATCCACGCCAACACCCTGCTGCAGATCGACGGCGGCACGCTGACGATCTCCGGCGCGGAGGGTCTGGAAGCGACCTTCATTCAGATCAACGGCGGTAGCATCAGCATTTCCGCTACCGACGACGGCGTCAACGCCGCGCACAAGTCCTCCGTCTACACGCCGACCTTTGAAATGAACGACGGCGCGCTGACCGTCGTGATGGGACCCGGCGACACCGACGGCATCGACTCCAACGGCAATATCGTCATTAACGGCGGCACAATCGACGTCACCGCGAATTCCCCCTTTGACTATGACGGCGCCGCGCAGTACAACGGCGGCACGATCATCGTCAACGGTCAGCAGGTCGACGCCATCTCCAATCAGATGATGGGCGGCGACATGGGCGGAATGACCGGCATGGGCGGCGGCATGGGCGGCGGAAGACGCCCGTAAGCACCTTGAATGAACAGCCCTGACGGTTTTCTTTCAACCTCTCTTTCCGAATTACTCACTCTCTGCGTTTTTTGACAATCTGGAACATGCGCGCAGCGTGTCGAAAAACCCTTTTTCGACACGCTGGCAGGCTGTCAAAAAGTTCGGAAGACAAGCAACTTGCACTCGTAGGCGTATATAGATACGGTAGAGTGCAAGTTGCGCAGTAATTCAAAAACCTTGCGAAGCAAGCATTTTTAGCGTCTCGAAAGTTTGAAAAACTCCGAATTAACATAAAAAGATCAATCAGCGCAAAATACTCAATATGTTTGATTGATTTTGACGGTTACGGACTTTTTTGACAGTCTGATGCGCGCAGCGTGTCATCAAGACGCGCTGCGCGGTTGTTCACCTATAAGGCTGCGGAAGGCTCCCTGCATGTCACATGAACAGGTTTTTCCGCAGCCATTCACAGATTCTCTTGTTATACGAAACCGCCAGAAGGACGATGCTGATGACCAGAAGTGGAAACGCCGCATACCACGACCATGTCAGGGCGAGGGCGTTTCTCAGGTAGTGCGTGATCGTGAGATCCAAAGCGATCAGGAAGCATGCGATCACCCATACGCTCCAGCCGGTTTTTCTGATCTTTCCCGTTTTCCCGCTTCTCCAAATCACAAAGAGCAGGCTTACGGCAAGTCCGCTCAGCAGCGTAACCGGCAGCGCGAGCGGGAGAAACCAGTCCGCTGCCCTGTTCTCCAGAAAAATCATGCACAGGAGAAACGTGACAACGACCGTATCGACTGCGATATAGAGATACGGCGGTTTTCCCGAACGGCTCACGGGCAGAACGAAGATCGCCCAGAAGCAGATTTCGCTTCCCAGAACGTAGAGCGCCCACGTCAGCGTATGGGTCGTTGCCAGATTGACGATCACGACCGTAATCAGCGGGATCAGCAGCAGTAGTCCGACCAGCAGGACAAACAGACGCTTGTTGAAGGTTTTTTCCGGCTGCTCTGACAGCAGGGGCTTTTCCGACGGCAGCGCGGCGTTTTGATCCTGCCACGGATCAATCACCGGCGTCCTGCACAGCGGGCACCTCTTTTCCGAGCTGTCTAATTCCACGCCGCAATGTACGCAATATGACATGTTTACCTCCTGTTGCTTTCAACCTTCACGGGAATTCCCCGCTTCACCAGCGTGCAGAAGAATTCGCGTTCGATCGCCGGGCTTTCAAACGTCCTTGTAAATACAAACCGCGAATTTCCCGCATAGCTGACGCAGGTGCAGGCGCAGCGCTTTCTGTTTGCGGGACCCAGCGCAAAATCAAGCTGCTTCACATAACCGCGCAGCTCGTCCGGTACGTCTATCCTGCCGAGATTGGAAAACGTCAGGGAGGAATACCGGTCGCCCTGCAGGTTGTAGACCAGCTTCATCAAGGGGTCCTTGATGAACAGCGGCGTCGCCCGCAGGGGGAGAAGTCTCTCCGCCGCAACATTCCCGGAGAATCTGGCATTTAGCTGCTTCTCCGTGATCTGCGATTTCATAACGCCCTTGACCTGCACGAGAATCTCGTCGAAAGAATAGCTGCCAAGGCGCGTTTCGATTCCCAAATTGATATACGAGGAAAAGTTTCGGAGCGTTTTCGTCGGATAAAAGCGCCGCAGATTGACCGGAACGGACACCTTGACCGGCAGCCTGCGTTTTGCGCGCGACCGCTCGCCAGCCTGCAGCTTCGCGGCAATTTGAAGGAGCACCGCCGTGACGAATTCTCCGACGGTGGCGTCGTGCTTTTTAGCTTCGCTGCGCAAGCGCTCCGTCGGAACGTTGCCGTAGATATAGGAAACCTCAAACGGAGCCATCGCCGCGCCGCGCGGCTGGTACGCCGCCCGCTCTCCGCGTCTGAGCGTCTCTTTTCTGGCATATTTCAGGAAGCTGTCCTCATACTCCTCCCGCTTCGGCATATCGCCGCAGGAGAGGACGTGCCCGCAGGCCGGTATCTTCACCTCATACCGCAGGCGCAGGTATTCGCTGATCATGGTCAGCAGAAACGTCATACCGCCGCTGCCGTCCGTCACTGCGTGGAAGAACTCGACCGCCAGTCTGCTGCCGCAGCAGCGGACGCGGAAGAGAAAGCCCTTGTTTTCCTTCACATTGAAATACGTCATCGGGTTGCTCACGTCGGGCAGGATCTCCGGCGCGCCCTCGATATGCTCGAGGTAATACCAGAACATCCCCTTGCGCAGGCGGCAGGAGAAGGACGGAAGCCGCGCGAGCGTATGCTCCAGCGCGGTTTTCAGCAGCTCCGTATCCAGCTCCTCCGAAAGCTCGGCCGAGAGGCGGAACATGGGCGACCAATACCTCGATCTGGCGGGCGGGTAGATTTTGGCAGCGTTGTCCAAACGGAACCAGTCAGCCGCGGAAGCGCCGCTCTGCTTCTGATTTTCTTTCTGTCTGAGGCGTAATAAGCGTTGCTCTGTCATAATATGTTTCATCCAAAATGCAGCAGGTTTGCAGACGGTTTGCGCGTTAAACTGCAAAAACCGTTTGCGGGCGATTTTTTCATATTATAACATATTATTCCCTGTTTGTCGAGGCGGGTCGAAGGAATCGCAGAATTGCGGAGTGAAAAAATCTTTGTGTCTCTGAAAAACATGCGCGAATCCGAAGACTTTCCCGCGCGCAGTCTTGATTGCGCTTTCGTTTTATTGTATAATGATAGTGTAAAATAGGTAGAATATGGAAATGAACTGCCCTGCTCAACTGCAATGAGACGGCAGTACCCCCTCAGCGCTGCGGAAGCGCCCTGCTTCTGCGGAGGTATGTTTATGCTGCAAATCAAAAACATCAACAAAACCTATAAAACTGGCGCGTTCGTTCAGCAGGCGCTCGATGATCTTTCGCTTGATCTGCGGGACAATGAGTTTGTCGCCGTGCTGGGCCCGAGCGGTTCCGGCAAGACCACGCTGCTCAACGTAATCGGAGGTCTGGATCACTACGATTCCGGCGATCTGATCATTAACGGCGTTTCTACGAAAGAGTACAAGGCGCGCGACTGGGACGCCTACCGCAACCATTCGATCGGCTTTGTGTTCCAGAGCTACAATCTGATCCCGCACCAGACGATCCTGCGGAATGTCGAGCTTGCGCTGACGATCGGCGGCGTGTCCAAAAAGGAGCGTACCCGCCGCGCAAAGGAAGCCTTGGCGCAGGTCGGGCTGGAGCAGCACGTCCACAAAAGACCCTCGCAGCTTTCCGGCGGGCAGATGCAGCGCGTAGCGATTGCCAGAGCGCTGGTGAACAACCCCGATATTCTGCTTGCCGACGAGCCGACCGGCGCGTTGGACAGCGAAACCAGCCTGCAGGTCATGGACCTGCTCAAGGAGGTCGCGAAGGATCGTCTGGTCGTCATGGTGACCCACAATCCGGAGCTTGCAGACCGCTATGCGACCCGTATCGTGCGTCTGCACGACGGCAAGATCATCTCCGACACCGATCCATTCCACGCCGAGAACGCTGAACCGGCGCACAAAAAGTCCGGCAGAGCCTCGATGAATGTGCTGACGGCGTTCGGTCTCAGCCTGAACAACCTTTGGACGAAGAAGGTGCGCACGCTGCTGGTCGCCTTTGCAGGTTCCATTGGCATCATCGGCATTGCCATGATCCTTTCCCTGTCCAACGGCGCAAACAATTATATCCGCGACACCGAGGAAAACACGCTGAAGAGCTATCCGCTGACCATCACCTCCTCCGGCATGGACTTCACCTCGTTTCTGACCGACGCCGCCGAGGACACGGATGGCGGGGCTTCCCCGCAGACGCAGGCGGAAGTCAGAGAATGGAACATGATCACAAAAATGTTCTCTCAGGTGACCGCGAATGATCTGAAATCCCTGCGCGGCTATATAGAGAGCGAGGAAGCGGTCGTTCGGAACAACGCGCAGGCAGTGGAATACGTCTACAACATCACGCCCTATCTCTACGCGCAGACAGACGGAGACTTCCGTCAGGTCAATCCGGACACCGTGCTTGCAAAGCTCGGTTTTTCCTCCGGCGCGTCTATGAATTCCATGATGTCCGCCTTCACCAACACGGACATTTTCGCGCAGATGCCGGCAAGCGACGCCGTCTACAAGGATCAGTACGTCGTTAAGGCCGGCAAGTGGCCGGAAAACTATGACGAATGTGTGCTGGTGCTGACCAAAAACGGCAGAGTCTCCGATCTTGCGCTGTACGCCATGGGCTTGAAGGACCCAAATGCGCTGGACGCGATCATCCAGTCCTTTATGCAGGGAAAAAACTATGAAGGAGAGGTCGTCAGCGACGCCTTCTCTTATCAGGATTTTATCGGCATAGAGTTCCGCCTGCTCTCCCCTGCGCAGTTTTATACCTATGAGGCGCAGTCCGAAAGCTGGGTCGATCATGCGCAGGACGACGCCTTTATACAGAAGCTGCTGGCGGGCGCGGAAACCGTCAGAATCGTCGGCGTGGTACAGCCGAGCGATGATGCGGACGCGCCGCTTCTTCGCCAGGGTATTGCCTATCCCGCTTCGCTGACCGCACATCTTATGGAAATCGCGGCGCAGTCCCCCGTGGTGAAGGCGCAGCTGGCAAGCCCGGGCAGAAACATCATGACCGGGACGAGGTTCGGTGACAAAAACACCGACGTCGAATTTGATCTGTCCAAAATCTTTTCCTTCGATGAAGACGCCATGCAGGAGCTGTTCGAGCTTGATGAGGATACGCTCGACCTCGATCTGTCCGCGTTTGATCTTTCGCAGCTCGACCTGTCCGGCATGGATATGTCGCAGCTTGCCGACATGCAGGAGCTGAGCGGCGCAATGCCGCAGCTTTCCGAGGAAACGATGAAGGCTCTGCTCTCCTCGGTAGAATTTAATCTCTCCGAGGAGGACGCGCAGGCTCTTTTCTCCGTTCTGGTCAGGGGCTATGCCGACTATGCCGCAAACGATCCCTCTACCGACTACAGCAAACTCTTTGACGCGGCGTTCCGCTATCTCCGATCCGCCGAGGCGACAAAGCTGCTGAGCGATGAGATCAGCGCGGCGATCCGGGAAAACGCCGCAGGGTTGATGACCGCTGCGGAAATGTCCGCACTGCTGAGCGACGTGCTCGCAGGCTTCCCCGACTACGCCGCCGGCAAGGACGTCAGCGCGCCCGGACAGCTTGCCGCGCTGATGAATGAGTATCTGGCAAGCGCGGAGGTTGCCTCCAAGCTGGAGCTCGTAAGTCAGAACGTCAACGCGCGGCTTGCCGCGCTGGAGCTTTCCGACGCGCAGCTGCAAGCGATCGCCGCCGCGCTTTATACGGGCTATGAGGAGTATGCCGCGGCGAACGGGCTGCCGGACCCGCAGATGATTACGCGCTCTTTCATGGATTATCTCAACACCCCTGCCGTGAAGGAGCAACTGACCGAAACGATCAGCAGCGCGATCAATACCGAAGCGCTGGAAGAGAAGGCGCAGGAGCTGCTGCAGCAGACGCAGACGTCCATTTCGCAGCAGATGGCGGGCGTCGTCGCGGGCTTGAGCCGCAGCCTTTCGCAGCAGCTCGCAGACGTCATGCAGGGCGGGATGGCGCAGGTCGCAGAGCAGCTCAAGGAGCAGCTCCAAAGCGCGTTCAGCTTCGATGAGGACGGGCTCAAAAGCGCCTTCAGCACCACCATGTCTGCCAACGAGCTGAGGGATCTGTTCAACTCGCTTCTCTCCGGCGACACAACCGCCACGCTGCAAAGCGTATTGACAAAGCTCGGCTACGCCGCGGTCGAAGAGCCCTATACCATCACGATCTACCCCAGAGACTTTGAGGGCAAGGAGCGGATCAAAAACGCGATCGACGGCTACAACAAGGCGCAGGAGGCAGCCGGAAACGACGAAAAGGTCATCCGTTACACTGACGTAGTGGATACGCTGATGAGCTCGGTCACGAAAATCGTGGACGCGATCAGCACAGTCCTGATCGCCTTTGTCGCCATTTCGCTGGTGGTCTCCTCGGTAATGATCGGCGTGATCACCTATATCAGCGTCTTGGAGCGCAAGAAAGAAATCGGTATCCTTCGCGCGATCGGCGCTTCCAAGCGCAACATCTCCAACGTCTTCAACGCGGAAACCTTTATTATCGGCGCGCTTGCCGGCCTGCTGGGCGTGGGCATTACGCTGCTGCTGATCGTTCCCGCCAACGCGATTATCCATTCCCTGACAGACCAGTACGATATCAGCGCCGCACTGCCGCCCTTTGCCGCTGTCATCCTTGTCCTGCTGAGCATCGTGCTCACGCTGATCGGCGGCATTATTCCCTCGCGCAAGGCGGCGCACAGCGACCCCGTCGCTGCGCTCCGGTCAGAATAACCGTAACGGAGGAAGGCAAGTGCCTTCCTCCGTTCAACGTGTCAAAGAACCCCTGCATTTGCTTAGCATATGTAGGGGTTCTTTGACAGTCTGTACGCCCTGCCGCATGCTTGCGGCAGGGCGTTGTCCTATTTCACTTTCATTATTTACATTTCCGCGTAGCGCTCCAGAAAGCGCACGGTGCGCGGATTGGACGGCGCGTCGATCACCTGCTCGGGAGAGCCTTCCTCGATGATCGCGCCGTCGTCCATGAAGATCACATAGTCCGCAATATCGCGCGCAAAGCGAATTTCATGGGTGACGATGATCATGGTGGTATCCTGCGCGCGCAGGCTGCGGATGACCTTGAGCACCTCGCCGGTCAGCTCCGGATCGAGCGCGCTGGTCGGCTCGTCGAAGCAGAGGATCGCCGGCTCCAGCGCAAGCGCGCGTGCAATCGCAACGCGCTGCTGCTGACCGCCGGAAAGCTGGTGCGGGTAGCTCTCCAGCTTGTTTTCCAGCCCGACGCGCTTGAGCAGGGCGATCCCCTTCTTGCGGATTGCGTCGAGCTCTTCTCCGGACGCCTTGCTCGCCTTTGCGGCAAGCAGCGGCGCAAGGGTGACGTTCTGCAGGGCGGTATACTGGCGGAACAGATTGAAATTCTGAAACACCAGTCCGAAATTCATACGCATGCTCCGTATGGCGTTTTCGGAATACTCCTTCTGCTTCGCGGCGTCATAGAGGAGCTGCCCGTTCAAACAGACCGTGCCCTCGTCCGGCGTTTCCAGAAAGTTCAGACAACGCAGCAGCGTCGTCTTGCCGCTGCCGGACGAGCCGATGACCGCAAGGCACTCAGGCAAAGCGATACGTTCTTCAGCACCTCCGTCTTTCCGAAGGTCTTTTTCAAGTTTTTTACTTCCAGTAGTGCCATAGCGTTACACCGTGAAATAATCCAGTCGCTTTTCCAGCCGCCGGAACAGGATCGTCAGCAGACCGGTAAAGACCAGATAGAATACGCCCGTAAAGAAGAGCGGCCAGATAATGCCCTCGGATTTGATAAACCGCTGCCCCTCCCACATCAGCTCATAGACGAGGATGACGCGGGCGAGAGAGGTGTCCTTGACGAGGGTGATGACCTCGTTGGAGATCGGCGGCAGAATGCGCTTGATGAGCTGCAGCAGCGTCACGCGGAAGAAAATCTGCGAGCGCGTCATGCCGAGCACCTGCCCCGCCTCGCGCTGTCCCTGTGGTACGCCCTCGATGCCGCCGCGGTAAATCTCGGAGAAGTAGCAGGCGTAATTGAGGATAAACGCCGTCAGCGCCGCGATCAGTCTGCCGGAATCGCTACCGCCCCAAATATTCCATCCAAAGAGCAGTCCCGGGCCGTAGAAGATCACAAGGAGCTGCAGCATCAGCGGCGAACCGCGCACAATCCACACAAAGCCGCGGGTCAGAAAGGCGACCGGCTTGAGTCTGCTCATGGAGCCGAAGGCGATCACAAGCCCGAGCGGTAATGCGCCCAGCAGCGTCAGCACGAATATTTTGAGCGATACCAGAAAGCCGCCGTACAGCGCGCTGATAACGGTTTCGACCATGGTTTACTGCGCGATCATGGAGTCCAGTACGCCGTATTTTTCGGCGATCTCAATCATCGACCCGTCCTTGTAAGCGGCGGCAAAAAAGTCGTTCAGCTTCGCGGCGAGGTCGGAGCCCTTGCGGAAGCCGACGCCGTAAACCTCGCTGTTGAGCTTGACGGTATAGGTCAGATCGGGATAGCTTGTCCCCTCGCCGATCATGGCGTAAGCCATCAGAAGGTCGATCACACACGCCTCGGAAGCGCCTGCGGCGACCTCCATCAGCGCGTCCGCCTGCGTAGCTGCCTCCTTGTAGGAGATGCCGAGCGCGTCAAGCTCCTCCGCGCCCGCGCTGCCAGCCTCTACAACAAACGCCAGATCGCGGATACTGTCGGCGTCCTGATACTGCGCGGCAACGCCGCTCTTTACCACGACGACCTGCGCGTTATTGAAGTAGGGTTTCGACGTCTCCATGGCGTTCTTGACGTCGTCGGTCAGCGTCATGCCGTTCCAGACGCAGTCAATGTTCTTGTCGTTGAGCTCCATCGTCTTGGTTTCCCATTCGATCTCGACGAACTCCGCCTTCACGCCGAGCGAGGCGGCAAAGGCCGCCGCCATGTCCGCGTCAAAGCCGACCCACTTGCCGTTCTCCTGATAGTCCATCGGCGCGAAGTCGGTAATGCCGATCACGAGCGTTCCCTTGTCCTGCACATAGGCAGAGTCGCTGGAAGCGTCGTTCTTGCCGCAGCCAGCGAATACGCAGACCGCCATTCCGAGGGCAAGAAGTAATGCAATCAGTTTCATTGTTGTTTTCATGGTTGTTCTCTCCTTTTCTTTAGTACGCTACCATGTTACTAAATTAGCGTACTAAAGTAAAGTGCGATTTTCTCGAATTTTCGTTTTTTGTAGCTTTGCACCAAGCCGTTGAATTATCCGCTTGATTATTATGCGTTTTGCACAATAGATTTCGTATTCTCTTCCGCTTTCCACTCTTGCTGCGTTCTTCTTTACGCTCAATCTGCACGGAATCACTTTTTTGTGTAAGGATTTAGATTGTTTATCTATTTTAGATATGTTATAATCATTTCAGATTAAATAGAGATGAGGAGATCTGACTATGAGTTATGAACGCCTGATTCGCCGCGAGGATATGCTCGGCTGTTCGCTTTGCAAGGATGCACCCTGCTCGCAAGCGTGCGAAACGCTTGACTGCGCGAAGCTCCTGCGGAGCGTTTGGTTTGACAACGAGGACTGCGCAGCCGCCTCCCTGCCGGCGAAAAATCCCTGCGTGACCTGCGACGCGCCGTGCGAACGCGCCTGTGTCCGCTCCGGCGCTGTGCCGATCCGAAAGCTGATTTCGCGCCTGTGTTCTGAGGTTCTGCCGACGGTTGAGCCGGTCGAAATCACGGATGAGGAGCGTTTGAAGTGCGATATCTGCGGCGCGCCGCTGGAGAATCCGTTCCTTCTCTCTTCCTCCGTTGTTGCGAGCAACTACGATATGTGCGCCAGAGCGTTTGAGGCAGGCTGGGCAGGCGTATGCTACAAGACGATCTGCACGCTGGACATTCACGAGGCTTCCCCGCGCTACTCCGCGATCAAGGGTTCGGATGGCTCGATTGTCGGTTTCAAGAACATCGAGCAGCTTTCCGATCACAGTCTTGTGGAAAATATGGAGATTTTCCGCCGTCTGAAGGAAAAGTATCCGACCAAATTCATCCTTGCCTCGATCATGGGCAAGAATGAGGCGGAATGGGAAGCGCTTGCACGAGCCTGTCAGGAGGCCGGCGCGGACGCGATTGAGCTGAACTTTTCCTGCCCGAACATGGCGGAGGACGGCATGGGCTCCGACATCGGGCAGGTACCCGAGCTGGTCGAGCGCTTCACCGCCTCGGCGCGGCGCGGCTGCACCATTCCCCTTCTCGCCAAGCTGACGCCGAACGTCACACGCATGAGCGACGCCGCCGAAGCGGCGAAGCGCGGCGGTGCGGACGGCTTTGCCGCGATCAATACGATCAAGAGTATCACCAACGTCAACCCGCACACCTACGTCTCCGCGCCCGCCGTACACGGCATGTCCGCCGTCGGCGGCTACAGCGGCAACGCGGTCAAGCCGATCGCCCTGCGTTTTGTAGCGGAGATCGCGCAGAATCCCGAGACTGCAGGCATGCACATCAGCGGTCAGGGCGGCGTGGAAACATGGAAGGACGCGCTGGAATTCATCCTGCTCGGCAGCAGCTCTATTCAGGTCACCACCGCCGTCATGCAGTACGGCTACCGCATCGTGGAGGACTTGAAGGACGGGCTCAACCGCTATCTCGCGGAGAAGGGCTTCCTGAACGTCCGCGAGGCGATCGGTCTGGGCTTGGACGCCGTCAGCCCGAACACAAACGTCTTAGAGCGAGACACCGTCGTCTTCCCGAAATTCGACCGCGAGAAGTGCGTCGGCTGCGGCAGATGCGCGATCTCCTGCAGTGACGGCGGTCATCAGGCGATCACCATGAACGAAGACAGAAAGCCCGTTCTGAACGGCAAGAAATGCGTCGGCTGCCATCTGTGCCTGCTGGTCTGCCCCGAAAACGCGATTTCCTCCGCACGGAAACGAATTGACAGATCGTAATAAGCTTTAGTAATTATGCAGTCGACTGCCTTACGTCGGCTGCTTTTTTTCGTATCCATGCAACAGATTTCAGTTGTTTTGCGGTTATAAGGGTGAAGGGCCCGGAAAGGAAGTGTTGACCATCGAAGATATAGAGCTGATCCGGCTGTATCAGGCCGGATCGGAGGGCGCGATCGAGGCAAGCGAGCGCAAGTACGGCGCGTACTGCCGCAAGATCGCTGAACGCATTTTGGGAAACGCGGAGGACGCCGGAGAATGCGTCAACGACGTCTGGCTGAAGGCGTGGTTCGGTATCCCGAACGCCGCGCCGCTCAATCTGCAGGCGTATTTTGCCAAGCTGACGCGCGAGCTCGCCATTGACCGCCGGCGCAGAGTTTGCAGCGAAAAGCGCGGCGGCGGAGAGCTGCCGCTCTGTCTGGACGAGCTGGAGGAGTGCCTGCCTGCGAAGAGCGACGTGGAAACGGCGGTCGAGCAAAAGGAGCTATCCCTGCTGCTGCGGCAATTTCTTTTCACCCTCGGCTCAGCGCAACGGAACGTCTTTCTCTGCCGCTACTGGTACTTTGACACCGAACCGGAGATTGCGAAGCGCTTCGGCTTTTCCCGCGCCAAGGTCGCGTCAATGCTGCACCGCACAAGAAAACAACTGAAATCTTACTTAAAGGAGCGTGGATATTCCGATGAAACCCCATGATTTGATTGAAGCCCTCGGCTCGCTCGACGACGAGACCGTGCTCGCCGCGCATGAAGCGCAGCCCGTTCCCGTGCGCCGCCGCATTCCGAGAGCCGCGCTGATCGCGGCGATCCTCGCCGCTCTGCTCAGCATCAGCGCACTGGCGTATTACGCCGTCACGCACGCAAATACCGTCACGCTGATGGAAGCCGGTCCCATGACCAGCGGCCGCGTTCCGGTAAAGATCGACGAAAACGGTCAGAAGATCATCGACGACGCCGCGATTGATCTCGGTATTTCGCAGACCAGCAATGGCACCACCGTCACGGTCGACTCTATTATGGGCTTCGAAGACCCGACAGAGTCGATGCTGTATCTAACCTTTACCGTCACCCCGCCGGAGGGCTTTGAATTCCCCGAGGACATGGCTTACTGGTGCTTCTGGAACGTACGCAATACCGCCGTGCCGGATGACATCAGCGTCCCCAGGGCAGAATCGACCGTCAGAAATCCCGATGGAACCGCCAGCGTTCTGTGGATGATCTTCCCGTCCGGTGAGACTGCCGGACATAAGCTGCACATCGCTTTTGAAGGCTTCGGCATGGCGAGCAAGGAGGTGTGCGCAGACCTGTACGCGGGCACGCGGACGATCGAGCTGCCCGGCCAATGGGAATTTGAGCTTGACCTTCCGACGCTGCCGCAGACGCAGGATATCTCCTTCAACGCAGACGCCGTAAAGGAAGCGGGACTGCCGATGACCGCGCTTCGTCTGAATTCCTTTGGCGGAATCGTCGAGCTGGAGAAGCAGGAGCTCAGCCAGCTCAAGCTGTTCCGCGAAACCTACGGCGAACAGCTCAAAACGGACTTCCCCACCGTTGACTTTGAGCGCATGGATGATGCGGAATTCCTTGCGCTCTGCGGGAGCGGAGATGTAGACGGCTTCCTCACGGAGGACGAATTCGCACATCTGAGCCAACTGCTGCGCGCTCTGCCGTCGGCAGACTTTATCAAGCCGGAAACAGTGTCGCTCGAATATCCGGACGGCACAGAATACACTGTATCCTTCGGCAGATACGGCGACAATCTTTGGATCAACTGGGATGAAAACGGCGCGCTCTATTGCAGCATTGTCTTTAATAACCCGCAGCCGCTCTCTCAAGCCACCGCTATCGTCATCAACGGCATTCGCATTCCGCTGCAATAAGCATAATCAACAGCAGAAATATAACAATCGGGGCAGTCCGAAAGGACTGCCCCAATTGTTGGTCCGAGTGACTGGATTCGCTTTTCTGCGGAAAAGCCACACGGCGGTTGCGACAGTCCACCGGACTGTCGCTAAGAGCCGCCTTTCAAATCCAGTCACAACCGCAGATATAACAATCGGGACAGTCCGAAAGGACTGCCCCAATTGTTGGTCCGAGTGACTGGATTCGAACCAGCGGCCTCTTGAACCCCATTCAAGCGCGATACCAAACTTCGCTACACCCGGATATTCATTTCGCCCCAGTATAATAGCACATCCGGATGGGATTTGCAAGCACAATTTTCACTTTTTTCACAATTCTTTTGTGCGCTTTGTATCAGCCGAAGACATAGCTCAAGGACGCGTCCGGGATCGGATTAGTATTCAAATCCTATGGCCCGATCACAGCAATCTGCACCCGCAAGGAAGGCAATCGGCGGAAGCGTCAACCGTTTACCGCGCCGCCGCAGTATTCGCAGCGTCCGGAAGCGTCCGGGAGCGTCGTTGCGCCGCAGAACGGGCATTTCACCGCCGTTTTCGGCGCTGCGGCCGCGGCAGCCGCTGCGCGCGCGTTCGTTCTGTACTCCGTCAGGGCAGAGACAATCTCATTGCCCATGCGCTCATATTCTCTGTAGTCGACGGATCTGGACGATATGCCGCCCATCAGTCTGCCGCCGGTCTCCATGGTCACGCTGGAGCGGTTCAGGCGGAAACGAATCTCGTTGAAATACGGGCTGTTCACGTTGATCGTGATATAGAAATCATAGCTGTAGCGGTAGCGTGGCGGCACATAGCTCACGCGCTGACCGTCCTTTCCTTCCCGGTAAATCTCATCCTGATCTTCATCAATGTCCAGACGGCAGCCGGTGACCTGTGAGAGCGCAATGACGTCGGGATTGGTTTCCTGCCATTTGGAAGCGGAGGTCACAATGAAGTTGCCCGCGTCCTCGTCCAGCAGCACCTTGGTCGAATCGCCGAGCGTTCTGCTCGGCCGGAAGTCCGCGACCGCCTTTTTGTTTTCCTCGCGGTAGGCAAGCTGCTCCTTGATGGAATCGAGCGTGCTGTGACGGCGGTCGTCAAACCACGGAGAGAGCTTCTTCGCGCAATCCTTGCAGAGGTTGCCGTCCTCGAGCTTGCGGTTGCCGAGCAGTCCGATTTCGCCGCCGCAGACGTCGCAGATTTTCTTCTCAAACAGTTTTCCGAAAAGTCCCATGGTTTTTCCTCCTAAAAATGTATTTCCATTCTGATAGTAGCATACTTCCCTCCTTTTGGCAATCATAACCACCGGCCGTGCCGGTGGTATGCACTAGCCCCCTTGGGGCACGCCCATGGCTGAGCCTATAGGCTCGTCGAATAGTCTGCCAACCGCG
>CAJOMA010000063.1 GCA_905235655.1 uncultured Oscillospiraceae bacterium
GTACTCGTCGAAGCACGGCATGAACTGCTCCACAAAGCGTTCGCGGGCGCTGTAGAGGTAGTCGCCGTGGCGGCACAGCTGTTCGTCCCACACATCCACCATCTGGCTGTCCCACAGGCGGTCGTCCCACATCTGCTTCAGCAGCCTGTTGCGCTGGTCGAGGGCTTTGTTGTACTGTATCAGGTGGTCGAGGTAGACATGGTCGGTCTGGGCTATCACCCCGTCGACGAAGCGGCGCCGCACTTCGCTGCCACCCGTGATGAGCTGGGTGTCCGACGGCGTGACCATCACCAGCGGCAGCTTGCCGATGTGCTCGGCGAGGGTCTTGTAGGTCTTCTTGTTCCAGCGCATCTGTTTGTTCTGTCCGCGCTTCAGTATGCAGCTCACCAGCGTGTCGGCCTGTGTGCCGTCGGCGGGGCACGGCGCCTCGTCGGCATAGTGGCCGTGTATGGCGAAGAAATCCTCGCCGAAACGTATGTTCTGGCTGTCGACAGGGTTGAAATAGCTCTTGCAGAACGACAGGTAGTAGACGGCGTCGAGCAGGTTGGTCTTGCCCGCGCCGTTGTTGCCGACGAAGCAGTTGACGTTGCCGCAGAGCTCGATGTCGGCCTCGGCGTAGTTTTTGAAGTTGGTCAGTGTCAGTCGTTCCAGTATCATGAGGCTAGCGTTGTGGGGTGTTCTGTGTCGGTGTGTGGCTGCCGCAGGGCTGTCAGACGGCCAGCCACCTCTTCCATGAGCCAGCGCGGTGTCGACGTGGCGCCGCTGATGCCCACCGTGGCGGCGCCCTCGACCCAATGTGCGTCGAGTTCGGCAGCGTTGCCGATGAGGTAGGTGCGCGGCTGCACCTTGCGGCAGTATTCGAAGAGATAGTGGCCGTTGCTGCTGTTGGCGCCGGCCACGAATATCAGCACGTCGACGCTCCGGGCGAAGTCCTCCAGCTCGCGCGCGCGGTTGGCCATCATCGCCTTCTCGAGGATCGCCTTCGCCGTGGCGGGATGCTCCTCAAAATACTCGGTGAGCTGATCGTTCACGATCCCGTCCACCAGCGTGCGGATATAGGCGTTGCCGAGCTTCTGCTTGGTCTGCCCCTCGAACTGCGCCTCGGGCAGCTTCACGGAGATGATCGCGGTCAGACCCTCGCGGCAGTCCTCGCCGGAGACCTTGTCCTCGCCCTTGATGATGCCGTACTTCGTGCCGTAGGCGTTCAAAACGCGGGTCAGCGCGGTCTTGAAGCCCGTCTCGTGCATGCCGCCCTCGGGCGTATGGATGTCGTTGGCAAAGGAGACCAGCACCTCGTTGAAGCCGTCGTTGTACTGCATGGCGATCTCGGCGATCGAGTCGTCCTTGCTGCCGACCATGTAGATCGGATCAATGTGCAGGGCGGTCTTGTTTCGGTTGATCCACGTGACGAATTCGCGGATGCCGCCCTCGTAGCACATGGAGTCGCTCTCGCCCTTTTCACTGCGCGCGTCTGTGATCGTGATGTGCAGACCGCCGTTTAAGAACGCCTGCTCGCGCATGCGGGTGTGGAGCGTGTCGTAGTCGTATTCCAGCGTGTCGAACATCTCGGGATCGGGCTTGAAGGTGACGGTCGTGCCGTGCTTGTCCGTCTGCCCGATCACGCGCATCTCCTGTGTGATGTTCCCGCGCGAAAATTTCATCTGATAGATTTTGCCTTCCTTATGCACCTCGACGGTGAGCCATTCGGAAAGCGCGTTGACGACCGACGCGCCGACGCCGTGCAGACCGCCGGAGACCTTGTAGCCGCCGCCGCCGAACTTACCGCCGGCGTGCAGGACGGTATAGACGACCTCCAAGGCAGGTCTTCCGGTCTGCGGCTGGATGTCCACGGGGATGCCGCGGCCGTCGTCCGTGACGGTGATGGTATCGCCGGGGTTGATCGTCACGGTGATGTGCTTGCAGTAGCCCGCCAGCGCCTCGTCGATCGCGTTGTCGACGATCTCATAGACCAGATGGTGCAGGCCGGAAACGGACGTCGAGCCGATATACATGCCCGGACGCTTCCGGACGGCCTCGAGACCCTCCAGAACCTGTATTTGCGACGCGTCGTATTCCTGTTCCACGGGCGTCATTTCGATCAATTCTTCGGACATACTGTGTCCTCCTTAATGGAATAGAAAATGAATTGCGCCTGACGGCGCATGAATTGAGCTGACGCTCATGAATTGACCTACGGTCATGAATTGCGCTGCGGCGCATAAGGGCGCAATTCAATTCATGCGCGAAGCGCAAATCATGGCGAAGCCAATTCATGCCGCGCAGCGGCAATTCATTGACTGCGCTTTTCCAGCGCGGCAGAGTTGAACTGCGTCAGGTAAACGCGGTTTAAGCCGAATTCTTCGGTCAGCACGAAGCTCTTCGGAATGTCCGCAGTGATTGCTATTACCTCGCCCTGTTGTTCCGCCTCGCGTAAAAAGAGACGGGTATGCTTCGACCATGAGGCGTTGTCGAGATCAAATATCCCGATCACCGACCGGTCGCGCACGGCAAAATCCGCGCCTATGGAGATGTACATGATCGGATCGTTCCTTTTTCGACGGTCAGTACCTGACCCAGTTTCGTCAGACGGTCGGTCTCGCAGCAGGTGATAAAGACCTGTCCACTTTTTAGCTCGTTCAACACGAAATCTTGCCGTCCGGCGTCTAACTCGGACAAAACGTCGTCCAGAAGCAGGACGGGTTCCTCGCCGGTATCGCGGCGCAAAAGCTCACGCTCGGCGAGCTTCAGGGAGATCGTCGCCGTCCGCGTCTGTCCCTGCGAGCCGTAGAGGCTGATCGGAAGACCGTTGAGCGACGCTTCGAAATCGTCCTTGTGGGGACCGGACAGGCACTGTCCGCTGTCCAGCTCCGCCCGCTCGTGCGCTTGCTGATGCTCGGAAAGAAGCTGCCGCAGAATGGAAGGCTCGGCGAACGGATCGTCAATATTCGACACCGTTCTATAGCGCAGCGTCAGCTCTTCCAGTCCGCCGGAGAATTCACGGTGGTACGCCGCGGCGCATTCGCTCAGCGCCTTGAGATAGCGGGCGCGGTAGGAGATGACCAGCGCGCCGACCTGCGCCATGCGGAGATTGTACTCCGGCAGAACGTCGAGAAGCGACGGATTCTCCCGCCAGTCCTTCAAGACCGCGCTCTTTTGGTCGAGCAGCCGCTGATATTCGCCGACCGCCGCGTCGTAGTTCGGGCGAAGCTGGGCGATCGTCTGATCGAGCAGCTTGCGGCGCGGCTGCGCGCCCTTCTTGAGGATCATCAGATCCTCGGGGCAGAACAGCACGCTCGTCAAAACGCCCGCGATGCCCGCGGAGGTCTTCTGCTTCACCCCATTGAGCCAGAGCTGGCGCGGTCTGCGGTCGGAAAACAGCACGGCGCGCAGGGTCTGCTCGCGCTCCTGCGAGTGAATATCTGCGGAGATCTCCGTAAACTCCCGTCCGAACAGGATCAGCTCCTGATCCCTTTTCGCGCGGAACGCCTTCGCCGTGGACAGATAAGCGATCGCCTCTAAAAGGTTCGTCTTGCCGTTGGCGTTCCCGCCGACGAGCAGATTCACGCCCGGGACGAACTGCACCTCCGCCTCTTCATAGTTGCGGAAGGCGCGCAGATACAAGCGGTCAATCTGCATGCTTCACCACGTAGGTCACGCCGTCAAAGCGCACCCTGTCGCCGTCACGGAGCTTCTTTCCGCGCATCGTGCAGACCTCGCCGTTAACGGAGACTTCCCCGTTCTGGATGAAGTTCTTCGCCATACCGCCGGACTGCGCCGCGTTGGCGAGCTTCAGAAAGCTCTCGAGCTTAATATATTCCGTTGTGATCGCTACCGGGACGTCCTCTTTGGACACCCGCCGTACTCTGACTTTCATAGATGTTTTCCTTTGCTGTGATCGAAACGTGCTGTTTTGGAATTCACGGAACACTTTCCAACCGTGTCATTGCGAGCTTGACGAAGTCAAGTGTGGCAATCTGTCCCTTGCAGGAATGGTATTTGTACTGTAGTATGGGAAAACGTCCTTTCTTGTCATTGCGAGCAGCGAAGCTGCGTGGCAATCTGTCCCTATCAGTCATCGGACGCTTTTTCATAAAAAGGACTGTCTGCCAATTATGTTTTCCGCGGACAAGAACGTCTCCCGTATTTCGGTCAACGTGCCATACCTGCGACGGACAGATTCCCACGGTCGCTGCGCGACCTCGGAATGACAGAACCGAGAGATTCTCCTTTTTTAATGCAGTCTCACCGGCAGAACCATATAGGCAAAATCGTACTTATCATTCACCGGCGTGAAGATGATCGGGCTCAGCCCGTTCTTGAGCTCCAGCGTAACTTCCTCGCTCGGCACGGCGCGCAGGGCGTCGAGCAGATACCGGCAGTTGAAGCCGATCTCGAGCTGACCGCCGTTGCCGGCAATCTGGCAGGTATCGTGCGCGGAACCGATCGTATTGACCGTCTTAAAGTCCGCGATATTTTCGCCGAACGTGCAGCGCACCGGGCTCTTGATCTTTTCCGAGACGATCAGGCTGACGCGCTCGATGGAGCTCATCAGCTCCGCGACGTTCGCGGTCAGAACTGTGGGGTTATCGGTCGGCAGGACGCGCCGCCAGTCGATGAATTCGCCCTCTAAAATGCGGCAGACCAGCGTCGCATTGCCGATCTCAAAGAGAATATGCTTGTCGCCGAGGGTAAAGACCGCGGGCTCATCGGTGTCCGTCAGAATCTTTTCGACCTCGCGCAGACCCGTCGCGGGAACGACGAACTTCTGCGTTCTGCCGATCGGCTCCTCGCTGTGCCACGTCCGGCGCGCCAGACGGAAGCTGTCCACGGCGACCATGGTGATGCCGTCGTCCGCGACCTCGATCAGACAGCCGGTGTGAATCGGCCGCGCCTGATTTTCGGAGACGGAGAAAATCGTACCGCCGATCATTTCGCGCAGCGCGGACTGCGGGATACAGACGCCCTGCGCCGCGTTGACGTCGGGAAGCTCCGGATAGTCCTCCGCGTCCATCGCGGTGATTTGGAACGAGGAAACGCCGCCGCAGATGGAAACCTGCAGCTTGTCGTCGACCTCGACCGTCACTTCCTCATCCGGGAGCTTCCGGATGATGTCGAAGAACAGACGCGCCGGCATGACGCAGACGCCCGCCTCCTTCACGTCCGCCGCGACCCTGACGGTGATGCCGGTTTCCAGATTGAAGCCGGTGAACTGAACGCCGACGCCGGCGCGCAGGAGAATGCCTTCCAGACAGGGGATCGTGCTCTTCTGAGATACGGTTCTTCCCGCAACGGATACGGCGGAGACCAGCAGAGCTTTTTCACAGGTGAACTTCATGGCTAAAACCTCTTTTCTCTTTCTGAATAGATAGGTAGGATATTCTTGTCAGTAGTGTCAGTAGTGGAAAAATATGTGCAAAACCGGAAAAACGCTTACAGCCGCAAGGCTTCGCAATGCACAGGCAATTGTGCATGCACAATAAAGTTATGAACAGACTGTCGGTAAATCAAACCGAAAACCGGTTATGCACAGAAACTTTCTGCACTTTGCACAGCCAATGTGCAGATTTTTACAGGCGGGAATTGATATTTGCGGTGATCTCGCGGACGTTGTCCTGCAGGCCGCTGGAGGTGTTGCTGAGGTCCTCCTCGATGCGGCGGATCGAGTACAGGACGGTGGTATGGTTTTTTCCGAATTCCTTTGCGATGTCCTCGAGCGAAAGGTTCGTCATCTTGCGGATCAGATACATCGAGATTTGCCGCGCCTCGGCGGTATTGCGGGTCTTCAGCGTGCTGCGCAGGATGTTTTCTTCAATGGAGTAGAAGCGGCAGACCTCGCTGATGATCAGATCGGGCGTCGGAACGGCAGCCGCCTTACCCTTGTACATGTCCTTGATAGCGCGCGCGACGCTGGCGATATCCGTCGGCATGCCGGAAAGATCGTGATACGCCTTGATCTTTTTGACTGTGCCCTCGATCTGGCGGACGTTGTTCGTGATATTCTCTGCGATATAGTCGCACACGTCGTCCGGCAGGGTCATGCCGAGTGACAGCGCCTTGTTCTTGGTGATCGCCCAGCGCGTCTCATAGTCGGGCGGCTGGATATCCACGATCAGACCCCATTCGAAGCGCGTGCGCAGACGATCCTCCAGACGGAGCATATCCGAGGGAACGCGGTCGGAGGTCAGGACAATCTGCCGGTGATTTTCGTACAGGGTGTTGAAGGTGTGGAAGAATTCCTCCTGCGTGCTGTCCTTGCCGGCGATAAACTGAATATCGTCGATCAGGAAGAGGTCGGCGTTGCGGTATTTGTCGCGGAATTCAAAGTTTTTGCCGCTGCGGACCGCCTCCAGAAATTCGTTGATGAACTGATCGCCCTTGATGTAGACGATATTGTATTCCGGGTGCTTCTGCTGAATACGGTTGGCAATCGCGTACAGCAGATGGGTCTTGCCCAGACCGCTCTGCCCGTAGATGAACAGCGGATTGTAGGCGTCGGTGCGCTCCTCCGCGACCGCCACCGCCGCAGAATAGGCGTGCTGGTTGGATGAGCCGACCACGAACGTTTCAAAGGTATACTGTGAGTTGAACTGCACAAAGGCGCGCTTGCGCTGGTTGAATTTGTACTGCGGCAGATCGTCGTCGTCCAGTACCTCGAGCCGGATTTCCGTCTGGAACTGCTCGCGCATCGCTTCCTCGATGATATCGCGGTAGCGGTTGAGAATCACGTCCTTCCGGAAGGCGGAAGGGGTATAGATCACGAGCTTTTCCTCGTTGAGCTCCAGAACGTCGGTATCGTCGAAATAGGCAAGTCCGGCGGCGGCGGGAGAGTGCTGCTCCAGATAGGACAGGACGCGGGACCAGACATAAGCGTTGGAATACATAGCCGACTCCTTTCCATGATAATTATACCCGTAAATCTTACCATAAATTGTGCAAAAATGCAAGAGGACACAATTAAATAATATTAGAATATTATAGATAAATCTAAAATAGTCTTAATCTTGTATTCAGAATTAAGTATTCAGGGTTCGAAGCTCAAAATGAGTTATATTCCGCGTCATTGCGAGGTCGTGCCGCTTTCCTCGCCGCGTCATTGCGAGGTTTGCGGAGCAAACCGTGGCAATCTGTGTCTATCGACGCGGAAAATTTCTCGTAATTCGCTCCGCACCGCCGTTTTTTGTCATTGCCCGACTTGCTCGGGGTGCGCAGCTGTTGGCGGCTCTGCCGCCTTACGGATGCGGCCTATCCCCTGCGGGTGCAATCTGTGCATACCGACATGGGACACTTTCCCGCGAAATGGCACAAATACCAACCCTGCAACGGACAGATTCCCTCGCCGATTTCATCGGCGGGGAATGACACGATAGGTGGAGCTGCCGTGAAATACGACACAGCTTCCAACCCTGAACGCACAGATTGCCACGGTCGCTGACGCGACCTCGCAATGACACAGCGGGGAGCGGTTTTCCCCGCAATGACGCGATTGGGAAGCTGCAGAACCTCGCACCGACGCAGGAGGGAGGTTGCGCTGTCTCACAATGCCGCGGCGGATAACTCATTCATAATTCTGAATTCGACATCCCTCCACTGGCAACTGACACCACATTCCGCGTTTCAAAAGCGGATAAGGATTGCAACGACGGAAAAAATATGCTATAGTGCAAAAGAGAAAAATACAGCGAAAGAGGAACGCTACATGCTTGAAATCAAACATCTGTCCTACCGCGTGGACGGCGAAGACGGCGGCGTCGACATCCTGCGCGATGTCAGCCTCACTGTGGAGGACAAAAAATTCGTCGTCGTCACCGGTCCGAACGGCGGCGGCAAGACCAGCCTCGCCCGCGCGATCATGGGAATCTATCAGCCGACCGGCGGCTCGATTTTCTGGAACGGCGAGGACATCACGCGCCGTTCCGTCACCGAACGCGCGCAGCGCGGCATTTCTTACGGTTTCCAGCAGCCGCCGCGCTTCAAGGGGATGAAGGTGCGAGACCTTTTGAACGTCGCCGCAGGCAAAGAAATGAGCCACGACAGCGCGTGCGACTATCTGACCAAGGTGGGGCTGTGCGCCCGCGACTATATCGACCGCGACGTGGACGCCAGCCTTTCCGGCGGCGAGGTCAAGCGCATCGAGATCGCCACGGTCTTGGCGCGCGGCAGCGAGCTGATGATCTTCGACGAGCCGGAGGCGGGCATCGACCTGTGGTCGTTCGCGCGGCTCACCGATACGTTCAAAGAAATCCACGACAAAAAAGAGGCGACGATCCTGATCATTTCCCATCAGGAGCGCATCATCCGCCTTGCAGACGAGATCGTTCTCATTGCGAACGGCGCGGTCGCCGCGCGCGGCAGCGTGGAGGAAATCTATCCGAAAATCATCGCAGACACGGTCATCGGCTGCGACCGGCTGGAGGGGGATCGGAAATGCTGAACGACATCCAGAAAAATATCCTCGCCATCGTCGCCGATATGAAGGGCACCGGCGAGGGCGCGGTCAACATCCGCTCCGACGGGCAGAAGGCGTTTCGCCGCAATACCGAACACATTGTCATCGAGTCCAAGACCGACAAGGACGGCATCGACATCCGCATCGCGCCGGGCACGAAGGACGAATCCGTGCATATTCCGGTCGTTCTGACCAAGGGCGGCTTCCGCGACATGGTCTATAACGATTTCTTCGTCGGCGAGGGCGCGGACGTGACGATCGTCGCCGGCTGCGGCATCCACAACTGCTCCGACTGCGACAGCCAGCACGACGGCATCCATACCTTCTACGTCGGCAAAAACGCGAAAGTCAAGTATATCGAGAAGCACTACGGTGAGGGCGAGGGCGAAGGCAAACGCATTCTCAACCCGCAGACTGTCCTCTACCTCGAAGAGGGCGCGTCGGTCACGCTGGAGACCAGCCAGATCCGCGGCGTGGACGATACGAAGCGCTATACCAAGGTAGAATGCCGCGGCGCGGGCAGCGAGGTCATCATCCGCGAAAACCTGCTGACTCACGGCGATCAGAAGGCTGTGAGCGAAATGGATGTGTTTTTGAGCGGTTTTGACACAAAAGCCCAGGTCATTTCCCGCTCCGTCGCGCAGGACGAATCGGCGCAGATTTTCTACCCGCGCGTGTCCGGTGACAACAAGTGCTTCGGTCACGTCCAGTGCGACGCGATCATTATGGGCAGCGCGAAGGTGCGCGCGATCCCGGAGATCTCCTGCAATCACGTCGACGCCTCTCTGATCCACGAGGCGGCGATCGGCAGGATCGCGGGCGAGCAGATTTTGAAGCTCATGACCCTCGGTCTGACCGCCGAGCAGGCGGAGCAGAAGATTTTAGAGGGCTTCCTGCGGTAATGCGGAATCATGATCGCGATATTCTTAAGATTTACCATAATAAAAATTATGTAAACCAAAAAGCAATGATTCGGTTATTTTGCAAAACCTCTCATTCTGTCATTCCCGCCCGACGCAGTCGGGCAGGCAGCGCAGCCGTTGGTGGCTTTGCCGCCTTACGGATGCGGCGTACCCCTTGCGGGTAGAATCTGTCCGTCGCAGGCATGGCATGTTGACCGAAAAACAGGAAACGCCCTGCCCGCGGAAAACAAGATCGTCAGGCAGGCCTTCTTATGAAAAAGTGTCTGTGGACTGTCAGGGACAGATTGCCACGCAGCTTCGCTGCTCGCAATGACACGGTTGGAGATACTGCGTTGCGTTCTCGTGCTCGCAATGACACGGCTTTACGGTCTGCCGCGCGCAAGGACAATGCCGGAAACGGCGCATGCGTTCCAAAATAGGAGAGAAACATGTTTTCAGTCACCCTTTTGACCGTCGGAAAACTGAAGGAAAAATTCTATCTCGCAGCGGTGGACGAATACGTCAAGCGCCTCGGCGCGTTCTGCAGGTTCAGCCTCGTCGAGCTGCCGGAGACACGACTTCCCGAGAATCCCAACGCGGCGGAAATCGCCGCGGGACTGGCGAAGGAGGCGGAGCTGATCGCCGCGAATCTCCCGAAGGGCGCGTGGTTCTGCGTCCTTACGCCGGAGGGGAGGACGTTATCCTCCGAGGCGCTGGCGGACAAGCTGCGTCAGATCAAAAACGAGGGCAGGAGCGCGGCGTGCTTTCTGATCGGCTCGTCCTTCGGCATTGACCCCGAAATCAAACGCAAGGCGGATTTTCGCCTTTCCTTCGGGCCGATGACCTTCCCGCACCATCTGATGCGGGTTATGGCGCTCGAGCAGCTTTACCGCGCGGAAACCATTCAAGCGGGCGCGAAGTACCATAAGTGAGAAAAAGCGGGTGCAGTCTGCGCCCGCTTTTACCGCGTCATTGCGAGGCTGACGGAGTCAGCCGTGGCAATCTGTGCCTGTCGTCGCAGGACGGTACATTATTGTGTATTGAGCATTGCGCCTTTCATTGACAACGAATAACGAAGAAGCAGGGTCGCTTTTCAGCAGCCCTGCTTCTTTTTCCATATTAAAATTACGGATTGGTCGGCTCTGTCGGCGGATCGGTCGGTTCCGTCGGCGGATTGGTCGGCTCCGTCGGCGGCTCGGTCGGCTCGGTGGTCGGCTCCGTTGGTTCGGTGCTCGGCTCGGTCGGCTCGGTGGAGGGCTCCGTCGGCTCGGTCGATTCCTCCTCCGTGACCAGATGCGCGATCTCGCGGTCGCGCTTGTCATACTT
>CAJOMA010000064.1 GCA_905235655.1 uncultured Oscillospiraceae bacterium
CGGCCGTGCCGCCACCTTGACGGAGGACCGCAAGGACGTCGCGCACTACGCGGAGGACTACCCGCACGTGACGATCAGCGCCGGCTATGCGACCCGCTACGACAGAGAGTACACCTACGACAAGCCAACGATCGACGTGATCGACAATCTGACCCTCACCTCGACCGGTCAGTACGCGCTGCGCAATCACGGCGTGATCGGCACGCTGAAAAACAGCACCATCACCGCGACGACGAGCTATGCGCTGCGTAACAGTGATTACGGTCCGTTCACCGAGAAGACGTCGGTGCAGTACTACTCCGGCACGAGCCTCTTCGCAACGACCAAGTATACGAGCGAATATCCGACGTATTACAAGCGCGATCCCGCGACGATCGGTACGATCGACAACTGCACGATCCAGACGAATACGGGCTCCTATCCGGTGTATAATGCCGGTCACATCGGCACGATCAAAAACAGCACTGTTCAGGCGGGTGCGACCACGGCTGCCGCCTATGCGCTTGCCAATGAGGGCAACCGCGTGCGCGAGTACACGCGCGACACGCTGGATGACGTCTTCTACGTCACCGCCAATGCCGGCACCGCCTGCACCGCCTATTGGGGCAGCGGCGGCGAGACCAACGTCGTCGTCTACGACTACGACGCGCCGACCATTGACCTGATCGGCGAGGGCAACACGCTCAATGCGACTAACCCGGTCATTGCCAACAAGGGCGTCATCACCGCGATCGACAGCGGCGAGGGAACCTTGACGACGATCACCGGCTCTGCCGCCAAGGGCAGAACGATCTACAACTACAACGCCACGCTCGACGCCCGCACCACGACCACGCCCTACACGGCGGCGGAGACGCTGCCCGCCAGCGGCACGGCAGGAACGGCGGTCAACGACGACACCCTCCTGCCCGGCGCACAGATCGGCACGATCAAGAACGTCTATATCGACGCCAACGGCTACGGCATCCTGAACGGCGACGGAACGGTAGGCATACTTCCTGTCATCGGCGAGATCGGCGAGGGCACGGAGATCTACGCGCACTGCACCACGGCGAACTACTACGCCATTGCCAACCAGAACTATGCTGAAATCACCAGCATCACCGGCGGCGTCTTTACGGTGACCAAGGCGACGACCAACGCCTACTGCAACGGCTACAACGTTGAGGGCGCCGAGGAGCACGCGACGCTCATCTCCGGCGGCTACTTCAAGGGCATGTCAAATACCCGCGCGAACGCCATTTTTCTGCCGGACAATACGGCGCGTCAGACCTACCCGGCGGGCTATACGCTCAGCTCGACGACGGAAACCGTCACGCTGCACGACGGCACGACAGCGCCCTGCTACTTCATCGCCAAGCTGGTCACCGTGACCTTCGATATGCAGGGCCACGGCACCGAGAATACCCCGGTGAATCAGACCATCGAATCCGGCCAGAAGGCGACCGCGCCGACCGCGCCCGCAGCGGACGCAACGCTGAACGAGAACAACAGCTTCTACCGCTTCGACGGCTGGTACACCACCGATCAATGCACGACGGCCTTTGACTTCGACACGGTGGTCACGGCGAACACGACGGTCTACGCCAAGTGGACTGAGCTCACGCCTACCGCAAAGATCGGCACGACGAATTATCTGACGCTCGCCGCTGCGGTCGCGGCTGCTCAGAACGGCGACACCGTCACCATGCTGGCGAATGAGACGCTGAGCACTATGGTTGCGGTCGAAGGGAAGAGCATCACGCTCGACCTGAACGGTCATACCGTGTCCAAGAACACCGCCTCGACAATCCAGATTAAGAATACGGGGTCGCTGACGGTGAGGGACAGCGGCCAGAACGGCAAGGTGCTGGCGACGGCAGCTACGGCAGGTTCCAGCGATGCGATCGTCGTGCTTGCCGGAGGTACCTTCACGCTGGAAAGCGGTACGATCCAAAGCAACACATACGGCATCTCCACGCTGGGCACTGTCACAGTGACCGGCGGCACGGTGATCGGCGACACGGGAGTTCTTTATTCAATAGACAGCGGCACGATCGCCGTCTCCGGCGGTTGGTTCAGCCATGCGGTGAGCAGTGATGATTGCGCCGCCGGCTACCATCCGATCACGGACGCGACGCATGATCCGCAGTACACGGTTTCGAACCTTTACACGATTACATGGGTGGACGGCGACGGCACCACGCTGAAGACGGAGCAGGTGGCCTACGGCCAGACGCCGGCTTATACGGGTGAAACGCCGACAAAGACGGCGACGGCGCAGTACACTTACACCTTTGCGGGCTGGAGCACGGACGGCGAGACAGCCATCGACCCGCTGCCCGCAGTGACCGGCGATGAAACCTACACCGCGATCTTTACTGCCGTACCCAATCATGTGCATAGCTTGGAGTATCATCAGGCAGTGGCCGCAACCTGCACAGAGGCAGGCAACAGCGCCTACTGGAGTTGTGCGTGCGACAAGTACTTCAGCGATGCAGAAGGGAATACCGAGATCGCCGCAAACAGTTGGGTTATCTCTGCGACCGGACACACGGTTGTCACGGACGCCGCGGTTGCGGCGACCTGCACCGAAACCGGCTTGACCGAAGGCAGCCACTGCTCGGTCTGTAACGAAATCCTCACCGCGCAACAGGTCGTACCGGCGCTGGGTCACGACATCGTCACCGACGCTGCGGTAGCGGCGACCTGCACCGAGACCGGCCTGACCGAAGGCAGCCACTGCTCGCGCTGCGATTACGCAGTTGCGCAGGAGACTGTTCCCGCGCTGGGACACGTTTGGGACGAAGGTGAGGTCACCACGCCGGCAGGCGAATACACCGAAGGCGAAAAGACCTACACCTGCACCGTCTGCGGCGAAACCAAGACGGAAGCGATTCCGGCACTCGGACATACGCACGAGCTCGAATTCGTGCCCGCCGTGGAGCCGACCTGCGTGCAGGACGGCAACACCGCCTACTACATCTGCACCGCCGGCTGCGACAAGTTCTTCTCCGATGAAAACGGCGAGAACGAGATCGAGGAAGACAGCTGGATTCTCCCGGCGACCGGCGAACACGTCTTTGTCGACGGCTTCTGCATCTACTGCGGTCTGGGCGACGGCACGAACACCGCCTTCAAGATCGCTTCCGCGAAGCTCTCCATCAGCGAGAATATCGTCGTGGTTTACTCCGCTGCCGTTCCCGAGAACATGACCGATCCGTACATGATCTTCACCTTCAACGGCAGAGATTATCGTGTGGCAAACAGCGGCAAGGACCAGAACGGACGCTACCCCTTCAGTTTCGAGGGTGTAACACCTGAGAAGATGGGTGACAACATCTGCGCGAAGCTGTACGCGACGACTGAATACGGTCAGACCGCCTGCGTGAGCAAGGAAACGTACAGTGTCCGTGAGTACTGCCTGAACTCCATTAATAGATATAAGGATACTGCCGGAGCGGAGAAGCTGATCACGTTGCTGACGGATATCCTGGTCTACGGCGAGAAAGCGCAGCTTTACACCAAGTACCGCACCGACGCGCTCGTGACGGAAGGCGTCGATCTGACGCGCGAGACCGTCTTCGAGCCGGTCACGGAGACCAAGCTCGCCCGCACCGGCGATGCTGACGAGGACATCCAGTGGATATCCGCGAGCCTGCAGTGCGGCAGCAAGATGGCGATGGTCTTCACGTTTACGACGACTGTTCCGGAAGTGACCGAGGTGGAAGTGACCATCAACGGACGCACCTCGACGTACAACATCCCGCAGTCGAGGGTCAACGCCAACGGCACGTACAGCACGGTCTTCACCGGCATCGCGGCGACGGAGTTTGACGACACCGTTACGGCGATCTTCAAGAAGGACGGCGTACAGGTTGGTCAGACGATCACCTACTCGGTCAACTCCTACGTCTACTCCATGCAGGACGTCGACAGCGTTCCGTATCTTGCGGATCTCGTCAAGGCAATCTATAATTACGGCGTGTCCGCACGCAACTACGCCAAGCAAGGAGGGTAAAGAATGAAGAAGTTTGAAACCCCGACGATTGAAATCGAACGGTTTACGCTGCAGGACGCTATCGCGGTCAGCCTGGAAAGCGGTCCCGATGAAACGACCCCCATCTTTACGCTCCCGGAAGACGAGTTTGGCATTAAGGAACCCCTCGAGACGATTTGACACAGCATTTCAAAAACGCTCCGCCTGCTTGCAGGCGGAGCGCTTCACTTTCCAAAAGATTATCTCTTCCATTTTTGAAAATGCATGATATAATGAAATTGTAGACTGGCGGGGGTAGACCCGCTGAACAGAAAAAGGAGGAACCATCATGAAGAAACGACTGATTGCTCTGCTCTTGTGCGCCGTGATGCTGCTGCCCGCGCTGCCGTTTGCGTCGGCGGAAGGCGGCAAGATCGGGAAAATCACCATCAACGGTGTTCCGACGCCGACCGACGGCGCGCTGATCCCCTACGACAGCAATACCCTGATCGCCGCGGAGCCGCAGCTTTACAAGGCGTACTATTGGAACATGTCCTGGCGCGTCAGCGACGGCATTATCAATGCGGACCTCTCGCCCACCTTTGACGCGGGCGAGCTGTACACGCTGACTCTCCTGATCGTGCCGCAGAACGGCGCGACCGGATTGGATGAAACGACGGCGGCGACGCTGCCCGTCTTTATCGGCGGACAGAAGGCGACCTACGATCCCGACTGCAAGCCGTCGCTGGATGCGGAGCCGGGCAAGGAGGTCTTCGCCTACGACATCGAGCTGCGCTGCGCATGGACGAAAGAGATCAGGATGATCGACGTCTACGGCATGATCCTGCCCGCTACGGGCGCGGAGCCCGACGTTTCGACGCTGTTCGTTCCCGAGGACGCGCCCTATACGATCGCAGACGCGGCGTGGTGGCGCTACACGACCATGCCCGACGCCCCCGGCGATGAGATCCGCATGGAGCCGGGCGAGAAGTTCGTGGAAGGCACATGGTACTATCTCGATATTGACCTTGTTCCGAAGGAAGGCTACTTCTTTGCAGCCAGCGAAGAGTGCTACTGGCGCATCGACGGCACGGCGTCCTTAACCGACGAAGAGTGGAGCAGAAGCAGCGGCACAGGCTTTGACCTGTTCTCCGCGGACTTCCAGGCAACGTCGCGCCATATCGACGTCATCGAGCTGAACGGCATGACGGAGACGCTCTACGTGGGCGACCCCGCGAAGACCGCGTTCGAGAACGTCACGATCCCCGCCGGCGCGGGCTATACCCTCGTGACCGACAGGAAGGACGTGAACGTGTCGAAGAAGAGCAACGATACGTACATCAAGGACGACGACCTCTTTGAGGCGGGCGAGAGCTATATGATCACCCTCCGCGTTGCCCCGAAGGAAGGCTGGACGATCGACAGCTCCACCGTCTGGCGCATCAACGGCAAGATGGATCTCGTCCTCGGCGCGAAAGATAGTACCTCCGGCTACTGGTACTGCCGTTCCGTCGCTATCCCGGCGACAGAACGGACGCACATCGACCGCGTGCAGATCTTCGGCGTCACGGATCCCGTCGCGGGCTGGATGGCAATCGAATGTACGACGACCTACGTGGCCAACGGCCCGTACGAGCTGGTCGAACGCTATTGGTTCAACGACGACGATGATCTCATGCTCATCGGAGACGATCCCTTCGAGCTGGGCAAGCACTATATGATGTGCAACGTCGTGAAGCCCTACGAGGGCTACGTGATCGACGATTCGACGGTCTTCGAGCTGAACGGCGGCGACTACGCCGTGGAACTCTCCGGCGGGAAGCCGGACGGCTCGTATTACGTCTGGACGGAGCCGAAGGAGCCGCTGGAGACCTGCACCGTCTGCTGGTATCTTGACGTCAATGACGAATACCCCGTCGTGGGCGTGGAAGTCATCAAGGGCGACGTCTACGGCGCGCCGGCGGATCCGGCCAAGGAGGGCTACATCTTCGGCGGCTGGTTTACCGATAAGGAATTGACCAAGCCCTACGATCCCGCCGCGCCGATTATGGAGGACACCAACCTGTATCCGCTGTGGATCAAGGTCGTCACGCCCAGCGACTGCGACGGCGGGAAGGACTGCCCGTCCTACAAGTTCAAAGACGTGAAAAAGGACGACTGGTACCATGGAGCGGTCGACTTCGCCGTGACTAAGGGACTGTTCAACGGCATGACCGACACGACCTTCGAGCCGAACACCCCGATGACCCGCGCCATGCTTGTCACGGTCCTCTGGCGATACGAGGGAAGTCCGATGGTGGTAGGCAGCGGCTTTATCGACCTGACGGCGGACTGGTATATGGACCCGGTCGCATGGGCGGCGTCGAAGAGCATCGTCATGGGCGTCGGCGGCGGGAGATTCGACCCGGACGGCAAGATCACCCGCGAGCAGCTTGCCACGATCCTGTACCGCTATTCCTTTGACAAGGGCTTCGATATGAGCGCAAAGAGCGACTTCGCCGGCTTCCCCGACAAGGAAAGAATCAGCGGCTGGGCGAGGGACGCCTATAGCTGGGCGGTCGGCGCGGGGCTGATCACCGGCAACGAAGGCCGTCTCGACCCGCAGGGCAACGCGACGAGAGCGCAGGTCGCGACGATCCTCATGCGCTTCATACAGAATATAGCAGAATAAACGAAGATAAAAACCCCGCAGGGTCGGAGCTCCGACCCCTGGTTGTGTCATTGCGAGACCGCGAAGCGGTCGTGGCAATCCGTCCCTCGCAGGCATGGTATTTGTTTCGTATTACGGCAATGATACGCTTGGGGGCGTTTCTCGCGCGGACTGTCAAAACAGCTGTGCTGCGGAAATCCGCAGCACAGCTGTGAGCGTGTCAAAAAAGTCTTTTTGACACGCTCGTGCGGATTTTCAAACTTTCAAAAAAGTTTGAAAATCCTGTTTTATTGAACGTGAAAGACAACCCTTCACACTTTCTTTCCCTCCGAATTACCCACTCTCTACGTTTTTTGACAGTCTGACAGCTGTGCTGCGGAAATCCGCAGCACAGCTGTACATTCTTATTACATTATTCCTTCACGCGGTAGCGCAGCGGGGTCGGGTTCTTGCCGTCCCAGAGAATGCGGTGGAATTTCCGCGCGTCTCTGCCGCAGGCGATCGGGAACATCTCGATTGCCCTGGCGGGATTCTTTTGGGAGACGTCGCCGTTGTTGTGAATGATGTACTTATAATTTTTGTTCATCGTATTCTCCACTGTTTTATTCGCCGCTCCATTATAAGAAATATTGCATTATTTTTTTTGAAAAAATCCCGATAAGAGAAACGGCCTGCACATTGACTTTTTGCGCCGAAAATGATAAAATACTATGTATGATGGTAAATCTGTCGAAACAACAAAACCAAAGGAAACGACCGAGAAGAATGAAGAAGCTTTTGATTCGATTGACGGCGGTACTGCTGTCGTTGCTGCTTCTCCCGTACGCATCCGCGGCGGAGGAGAACAGGGCGCCGCGGCTGGACGCGCTGTTTACAACTGCAGATTTGATGGACGCCACGATCGAAGACCTGCTGGATGCAATGGAGGACGGCAGGCTGACGAGCGAGCGGCTGACGCAGATGTATCTTGACCGTATCGAAGCGTACGATATCCCGATGGAGCTGCGCACGATCATCAACCTCAACCCGAACGCGCTGGAGGATGCAAGAAAAGCCGATGAAGCGCGCGCGAACGGCGCGAAGGGCAGACTGCTCGGCATCCCCATTCTGGTCAAAGACAGCATCGACGTCGCCGGCATGCCGACGACCCGCGGCTCGTATTATTACCGCACCGCCGTCGCCTCCGAAGACGCGACAGCGGTCGCGAGGCTGCGCGCAGAGGGCGCGATCTTCTTGGGAAAGACAAATATGTCGACCTTCTCCGAGTCCGGCGCAAACTCCATTTCGGAGCTCGCCGGCATGGTCGGCAACGCTTATGACCCCTCCCGCACGCCTGCCGGCTCCTCCGGCGGTTCGGCGGTTGCGGTCGCGTGCTGCTTCTGCGCCGCCGCGCTCGGCGCGGACACCTATTCCTCGCTGCGCAGACCGGCGAGCTTCGCCGGTATCTATACCCTGCGCCCCTCGTTCGGCATGGTCAGCCAGTCGGGTCTGGCGCGCCTGAACTACGATCAGGATGTGATCGGTCCGATGTGCCGCAACGCCGAGGATATGGCGCTGATCTTTGACATCATCGCCGGCACGGACGCTGCCGACCCCTACACCGAGGACGCCGACAGCTACCTGCCGCGCGGGGGCTATATGGCCGGTCTGAGCGCGAACGGCTTGCGCGGCAAGCGGATCGGCTATCTGGCAAATTCCTTCGGATATCTCTATCAGGCGGGAACGGGTCTGCCCTCGGACTATCCGCAGCCGCTGGATCCGAAGATCGTCGATATGGTCGAGCGGGCAAAGCAGACGCTGATCAACGGCGGCGCGGAGCTGGTCGACCTGTCCGATGTGCTGACGGAATACTACGTCGCGTCCGTGACGGGCAACTACACGGAGGCCAATATGCACGCCATCCGCGAATATGTGACGCAGGTGCTGGAGGAAAACAACATCGACGCCGTGATCTACGTTTCGCAGAACGACGTTGCGGAAACGCAGATCGATCCGAGCGGGAAATTTGACAACGGCTCGCGGTATATCTATACCTTCTCCCCGCTGGGCGGCCTGCCGGAGACGGTGCTTCCGATGGGTCTGTCCGAGACCGATCCGGAGAACGGCTTCCCGTATGCGCTGCCGCTCGGACTTTCGATGTTCGCCGGCTACGGAAACGACGAGGTCCTTCTGCAGATCGCCTACGCCTATGATTGGATCGCGAAGGTAAAGACGCACCCGTGGACGACGCCCACGCTGCCGGACGACAATCTCGCCGCTTATGCGCAGGAGCTTCTGGCGCAGGCGGGGAAAATCGACCGCTCCGAATGCTCGCAGACGAGCCTCGCCGCCCTTGACAGCGCGGTGAATACGCTTGCGTCGATGAAGATGGGACAGGAGCCGGATTCGGTCGGTACTGCGAAGTATCAGACGGCGGTATACAATCTTTCCAGAGCCGTCGCCAACGCGACAGCGAAGGACGAGCCGGGCGGAAAAACGCCCGAAAAGAACAATCACAAGGGCGCGAATGCGCAGTCAGGGACGGAAGAGACCACGGAATCGGGAGAAATCAAGAATCTGCTGCCGACGAGAACACGCTTCCCTTGGGAGCTGCCGATCATTGTCACGGTTCTGATGTGGGCGTTGCTGTTCTGGATCAAGCGAAAATTCGACAAAGACGACGAAGACGAATAAAAGAACCGCTCAAGCCTGTTGGTGGGTATGCCAACAGACTTGAGCGGTTTTTCAGCTTCCCATGCAGGCGCGGCGCAAAAGGCGCACCGCCATCTGCCAGAGCGTCAGCTTTTCGATCGCCGCCGGCGCGACAATCGGGATCTCCGCCAGCGTCCGTGTGTCCGTGGCGATCGTCAGCGTGCCGAGCTGCTGTCCGGCGGCGACCGGCGCGGTGACCTCCTCAGACAGTGTCACGGTTTTTCTGACCTGCGCCTGCTCTCCCTTTTCGATCAGGATCGGCGCGGTCTCCTGCAAAACCGGCGTCAGAACGGACTGCGCGCCCAGCAGAACCGCAACGTCGGGAAGCGGCTCCGGCGGCTGCGCGCTGACGAGCGCGTAATTCGCGAAGCCATAGTTGAGCAGCGCCTTGGCGGACTGAAAGCGGTCGGTGGAGCTTGCGCAGTGCATGACCACGGCGATCAGCTCGATGCCGTCGCGCTCCGCCGTCGCGGACAGGCAGTGCCCCGCGGCGGAGGTGTAGCCGGTTTTCAGACCGGTCGTGCCCTCGTAGAAGCGCACGAGCTTGTTGGTGTTGGACAGCCCGAACTGCCCGTCGCGCACAGTGTCCATCCAGATCGTCGTGTACTTTTTGATCTCCGTGTGCTTCAGCAGCTCGCGCGACATGACCGCCAGATCGTGCGCCGTCGTCAGATGCTCGGCGGCGTTCGGCTCATCGTCCAGCCCCGTGCAGTTGACGAAATGGGTGTCCGTCAGCCCGAGCTGCGCCGCACGTTCGTTCATCATCGCGACGAACGCGCTTTCGCTGCCCGCTACATGCTCTGCCAGCGCGGTCGCGCAGTCGTTGGCGGAGCTGACGACCACGGATTTGAGCATTTCGTCCATGCTCATCTGCTCGCCGACCTCCAGATAGACCTGACTGCCGCCCTTGCCTGCCGCAGCCTCCGAGGCGGTCACGGTGTCGTCCCAGCCGATGCGTCCGCTGTCGAGCGCCTCCATGACCAGCAGCAGGGTCATGACCTTCGTCACCGACGCGGGTGCAAGCCGCTCGTTCGCGTTTTTCTCAAACAGCACCGTGCCCGTCGCGGCGTCCATCAGAATGGCAGACGGCGCGGGGACGTCCACGGCCTCCGCCGGTACGGCGCGCGCCGCAGGAACGCCGCAGAGCGTCAGAACGGCGCCCAGCGCAATTGCAATGACTCGTTTCCACATAAAAAAGCCCCCTCCGCTATATCGCAGTACAAGCGTATGAAGCGGAAGGGGCGTATAGAATCAGACGAGAAACTTTTTTGCGGCGTGCGCGAAATGCGCCTCGTTCCCGTCGCCGCTGACGGCGACGTCCAGCGGCTCGGAAAAATTGAGCGTGAACATCTCCATAAAGCTCTTGGCGTTGACGGTGCGCTCGCGATCCATTACCTGCACTGCGTAGGGCTGCAGCGTGGCAAGACCGACGAATTCCTGTACGTCGCCCAGCGACGCAAAATGTATCTTCATGCGGACCTCCGAAGAAAAGGACTGTACTTTTGCCGTGGAAATTGCTACAATAGAGTCGTTCGTATTATACCGTCCGCAACCACCGGATTGCAATATGTGTTTTACCAAATTTTTGGGAGCGATCCCGACCGTTTTTTGGGGATTATTATGAAATTTCACTGTTACACGCTCGGCTGCAAGGTCAATCAATATGAAACGCAGGCGATGGAGCGGCAGCTCGCCGCGCTCGGGCATGAAGAAGCGCCGGAAGCCGACAGCGACGTGCTGATCGTCAACACCTGCACGGTGACCTCGGTCGCCGACCGGAAAAACCGCACCCTGATCCACCGCCTGCGCCGGGAGCACCCGCAGGCGATTCTGGGCGTATGCGGCTGCTACGCGCAGGTCAGCACGGACGAGGTGCGCGCGATGGGCGCGGACGTGATCTCCGGCAGCGGCGGCAGGCAGGAATTCGTGCAGCTCTTGCTGCAGGCGTACAGGGAGCGGAGGCTGCTGGTTTCCGTCGATCAGGCGCTGCGCCGCAGGGAGTTTGAGCTTCTGCCTGCGGGGGGGCTTGCAGCGAGGACACGCGCCATGCTCAAGGTGCAGGATGGCTGCAGCAATTTCTGCACCTACTGTATCATCCCCTACGCCAGAGGTCCGGTGCGCTCGCT
>CAJOMA010000065.1 GCA_905235655.1 uncultured Oscillospiraceae bacterium
CGGACAAATGTCCACCCGGCGATCACCGCCACGATCAGCAGGCTCAGCCGCCGGGAGGGGACCCAGATCAGCGCGGCGATCACGAAGGACGCCACGGGCACCGAGCGCATGGCCGAAAGCAGTGGCGCGAGGAGGTCGGCAAGCAGGGCATACCGCGCCGCCAGGGTCGCCAGCGCGATGCCCAATCCGGAGGCCAGCGCGTAGCCCGCCAGTATGTGCCCCAGGGTAAACAGCACCGACCGCCAGAAGTCGCCGGTCCTCACCAGCGTCCCCAATCGCAGCAGCGTGTCCACGGGCGAGGCCAGCAGTATGCCCTGGCCCACGGCCATGGCCACGACCTGCCACAGGGCCACCCAGAACAGGGCCGCCAGCATGAGCCGCAGGGGGCGGGTTCGGCTTGAGTTGTCCTTTTTCATCGTCACACCTGTCGCAGCTTTTTTCCCATTATACACGAAAACAGGACCGCTGTAAATTCTCTGCCAATCATTTGCACCTATGAAAAACATAACACGTTATATGTTGCATCGGCACATTTATTTCGATAACATATACTTGTATACATAAAACAGAATATTATGATGGAGCAGACATGAACATATTCAATCTCATTTCGCTGTTCGGCGGCCTGGCCATGTTCCTCTACGGCATGCGCATGATGGGCGACGGCCTGAAGGAGAGCTCCTCCGGCGCCTTGAAGCGGGTCATGGAGCGGGTCACCGGCACGCCCCTGAAGGCGTTTTTTCTGGGCCTGATCATGACGGCGGTGATCCAGTCCTCCACGGCCACGATCGTGATCACATCGGGTCTGGTAGGCGCGGGCATCATCTCGCTGCACCAGTCGCTGGGCATCATCATCGGCGCGAACGTGGGCACCACGGTCACCGGCCAGATCATCCGCCTGCTGGACCTGAACGCCTCGGGAGGCGGGGCCTCAATACTGGATTTTTTCAAGCCCTCCACGCTGGCTCCGCTGGCGCTGATCATCGGCATCGTGCTGATCATGAGCAAAAAGGGCCGGGACAAGGTGGGCAAGATCGTCATCGGCTTCGGCATACTGTTTACCGGCCTGATGAATATGACTGACGCGGTCAGTTCTCTGACCGAATCGGGTATCGTAGAGGTTTTGTTTTCCCAATTGGGCGAGAATCCCCTGATCGGCTACCTGATCGGTTTGGCGGTTTCCTTTGTGCTGCAGAGCTCCTCGGCCTCTATCGGCATATTGCAGGCATTTTCCATGTCAGGCGTGCTGACCTTCAAAGCCGTGTATCCGGTGTTGATGGGCATCTACCTCGGCGATTGCGTGACCACCGCGATCGTCTGCAACATCGGCGCGAAGCCCGATTCCAAGCGCGTGGGCGTGGCAAACATCCTGTATAACCTTGGCAAGACAGCACTGATACTGATCGGCGTGAATATTGCCTACAGGGTGGGGTTGCTGGACGGAATCTGGACCCATACCGTTTATTCCGGCGATATTGCCAATGCCAATACCGTGTTCAACCTCGCAAGCGCGCTGCTGCTGCTGCCGGTGATGGGGCTGTTTGAGAAGCTGAGCCTGAAGCTGGTGAAGGACGAGCCCACCGAGGCACTGGCTTCGCCCCAGGCCCAGGAGCTGCGGGTGCTGGACGGCCTGAACCCCGTGTTCCTGGAAACGCCCGGCCTGGCCTTCAACGCCTGCTACGACGTGCTGATGGAGATGTTTAAGCTGGCCCAGCAGAACATCCATCGCGCCTTCGATGTCGTCAACGCCTTCGATGCTGACCTGATGGCGCAGATTCGCGCGGATGAGGACGCCCTGGATACCATGGCGGACCGGGTCAGCGGTTACCTGATGCAGATCTCGGCCCACATCACCTCGGATGATCATACGGAGGTCATGAACCACTACTATTCCACCATCTCCGAGTTCGAGCGCCTGGGCGACCACGCCATGAACATCGCCGAGGACGCCGAGGAGATGAACAAGGCGGGAGTGAGCTTCTCCGAGACCGCGCTGAAGGAGCTCGGGGTGGTGCGGGACCTGCTGCGGGCCGTGCTGAACTACACCGGCAGGACCTTTGAAAAGTGCGACGCCAAGGCCGCCGCCCACATCGAACCCCTGGAGGAGGTCGTGGACGACATGATCAACGCCCTGCGCCAGAACCATCTGGAGCGCCTGCGCCTGCACCAGTGCTCGGTGCTGGCCGGCACGGAGTTTTTGAACATGCTCTCCGACATCGAGCGCATCTCGGACATCTGCTCCAACGTGGGCGTGTTCACCATCGCCCGGGTCAGGCCGGTGTTCGGCTCGTAGACGTGCGGCGCGGTGCCGTTCAGCAGTCCGTGAACGGCGGCAAAGTCGACCTCCGCAAAGTACCAGTCCGACGGCTTGACGTCCACAAACAGCGTGCCGTTTTCGGAAACGTAGTACGTTTTCGGCGCAGTGCCAATGCCCATGCCCATCACACGGAAGGCGATCTGCCCGTTGTAGCAGGCAAAGGGCTCTGTGTATTTCGTGCTGTGTTCCGTCGGTTCGGAGCCGTCCGTTGTATAGTAAATGTCCGTATCCGGATTTTGGTTTTCAAACACGAACATGCCGTCTTCAACCGTCAGAGTCGGCTCAATGGCGGGGTTGCCGGTAATGGTCACGCTTTCCGTATCGCTGCGGCTGCCGTTCAGATTGTACGCCGCGCAGTATTTCACCGTCTGCCCGGGCGTAGCGGTAAAGGGCTCTGTATATGGCTTCCCCTTTTCCGCAGGCTCCGAGCCGTCCGTGGAATAGTAGATGCTTGTGCCGTTCTGCGCGGAAAGCGTGATCTGCATCCCGCCGTAAACCGCCTTTTGCACAAAGGTCGGGACGGCGACGGGCCCGAGATCGGTACCGTTCGGCTTGCAGGAAACGTAGAGTGTTCCGTCGTAGGTCGGCACGCCCCGCCGCCGGAACAGCTCCCGGATCGTCACAAATTCATACCCCTGCGCCTGCAGGATATCCACCGCCCGCAGCGCACCCGGGATCGTCGTGCTGTGGATATCGTGCACGAGAATGATCGCGCCGTCAAAGGCGGCGCTGACGATGCGATTGCATACCGTATCCGCGTTGCGGTCACGCCAGTCGACCGGATCAATCGACCAGTTGAACGCCGGTCTGCCGATGAGCGACAGCACTCTGGCGTTGTAATCGCCGTAGGGCGGGCGCAGATCGTACTTGAATTCTTTGCCGAGAATACCGTTCAGCAGCGCGTCCGTTCTGGAAAGCTGCGAGCGAATCTCGTCGTCCGATTTGGCGGTAAGCTGCACATGATTGTATGTATGCTGCGCGACCTGATGTCCCTCGCGGTATTCACGGCGCACGATGTCGGGATTGTTTGCCGCCATCTCGCCGAGGACGAAGAAGGTCACCTTCGCGCCGCGCTCCTTCAAGCCGTCAAGCAGGCGCGGCGTGTAGTAGTAGTTCGGGCCGTCGTCAAAGGTCAGCGCAATCAGCTTCCCGCCCTTCGTCGCCGACGCCGGCACCGGGAGCATCGTCAGCAGGCACGCCATCAGCAGGATCATCGCAAGTAATCTTTTCATCTGTCTGTTCTCCTCTGTCTGTCATTCTATCCGGGAGGCCGCCGTCCGGCAGCAGAGAAAGCAGCATCATTTCTCTGCCGAGCAGCGTCTGCGCTTGCATGTATTGCGCCCATGCGGGCAGCTTCACCGCTTCCTGCGGCGGCAGAAGCAGGTCAATCCCGTCCTCCGACGGATGGATATAACCCTCCGCGATCGAAACGCCGTCGACCTCCCCGCGCCACGGCAGCCATTGCCCGCGCGGGATACTCGCGGCGACGGCAAAGCCGATCCCGTCCGGCAGGCGGTTTTTCGGAAGCCGCGCCCTGAGCTTCCCCGACGCATCGGGAATGCCGAGGTACTCCGACCTCCATCCATATCCGACGAAAACGCGCCGAATCTGTTCCCTGTTTTCCGTCAGATCGCAGGAAAAAACATAGAACAGGCCGTCTGACGTGATTTGGAGCGTACCAATCGGCTGTTCTGCCTCAAAAACCGTAAGTTCCATAGCATAAATCCCTCCCGCACAGACTATGCGAGAGGGATTGGACATTATGCCTTCGGTAAGCCGAAGCTGACCGCGATCGCCTCATCTATCCGGCTCATCATACCTTCGTCCAGCCGCCCCATGTGCTCGCGCAGTCTGCGCTTGTCAATGGTGCGAATCTGCTCGAGCAGGACTACGGAATCCTTGGTCAGACCGACGCTCCGACCGGTCAGCTCGATATGAGTCGGCAGCTTTGCCTTATTGGTCTGACTGGTGATGGCCGCCGCGATGACCGTCGGCGAATGCTTGTTGCCGGTGTCGTTCTGCACAATCAAAACGGGTCTTGTGCCTCCCTGTTCGCTGCCTACCACCGGACTCAGATCCGCATAGAAGATGTCGCCTCTCTTTACGGTTGTATCCATTTGCTTCACGCTCCGTAATTTGTCTCCGGGCTACATTTCATACTATGTAACCCGGTAACCTTATTCTCCCACGCAGAAGCAAAAAATATTCAGCGGAACTCCTTTTCATCCTATGTTGGTTTAGACGATATATTGCAAAATCTCCGTCTGATTTTCACCGTCCATGTAGATTCGCGGAATTCTCTTGTTGATTCCGCAGAGAATTTCGTAAGGAATCGTGTTGAGGCGGCAGGAGAGGCTGTCGACCTCGATCGCCTCGTTTCCGTCCTCGCCGAAAACTGTAACGACGTCGCCGACCTTCGCGTCCGGCACCTTGGAAACGTCGATCATGCACATATCCATGCAGATTCTGCCGATCTGCGGCACGCGCCTGCCGTGCAGCAGGAAGGAAATATTGTTTGAGAAGCTTCGCGGCAGGCCGTCGGCATAGCCGATGCCGACCACAGCGATTCGCTCCGGCTCCTCCGTCGTGTAGGTTCTGCCGTAGCTGACCGTGATATTCGGCGCAAAGTCGCGGATCTGGAAGATCGTCGAACGGAGCGACATCACGGGCTTGAGGTCGATCATCCCGCGCAAGTCGCCGGACGGCAGAACGCCGTAGGTGGCGATGCCTGGGCGGATCATATCCATCGCGTACTCCGGATAGAGGATGCTCGCGCCGCTGTTGCAGCAGTGGCGAATCTCCGGACGAACGCCTGCGCCGTCCAGCGCGGAAAGCATCGCCGTGAAGCGTTCAAACTGGGTATGCGTAAAATTCGCGTCCGCGCCGTCGATGGAATCCGCAACAGGGAAGTGCGTGAAAATGCCCTCGATGTACAGATTCTCCATCTGTGCGACCTCTTTGAGCTCGTCGACCGTCTGCGGGTGGTCGTAGGCAAAGAAGCCCAGGCGCGACATGCCGGTATCGAGCTTGATGTGCACATGAAGCTTGCGGCGCAGACCCTTGAGCTGCTCGTTCAGACTGCGGGCATATTCGAGGCTGTGTACCTCCTGCCGAAGACCCATTTTGGAAAGGTCCTCCGCAAATTTGACGGGCGTATAGCCGAGGATCAGGATCGGGCCGCGAATGCCGCCGTAGCGGAGCTGCGCTGCTTCTTCGATATTGGAAACTGCGAGGTACTCTGCGCCCAGCTCCGTCAGATGCCGGCTGACCGGCACCGCGCCGTGACCGTAGGCGTCCGCCTTGACCACGCCCAGAAAGCGGCAGCCGGACGGCACCTTTGCCCGCAGTGTCCGATAGTTATGGTTTAAGTTGTCGAGCGAAATATCCGCCCAAGTTCTCTTTAAGTATTCCATCTGCTCATTGTCCCTCAATGTAATGAAAACTCAGAAATTTCCAGCTTCAAAATCCGCTGATTATTATAGCACACTTCGGCAAGAATTGGTAGGGTATTTTTGAAGTAGGCGTCAATTTGCAGGCGCTCTTCGTCGAAATCCTTCTCATACGTTACGCGGTAGACCTCTTCCTCCCAGCCTGCTGCAGCGATATACTCCCCGCTCCATGCCAGCGCCGCCAGCGCAGGCGCGGCTGCGGGAATAACGTTGCCGTTGGCGAGCAGACCGAAGTCCACCGACATCCCCTCGTAGGTGACCTTCCCGCCGCGCTCCGTGACGGACGCGGTGATCCCCGCAAGGGTTTCCGGCTCCGTGAGCGTCAGAACCGCCGTCCCGTCCGTATGATAGTCGCAGTCAACAGAAAATTGCTCGACGCTCTCGCCGAAATCCGCCTCGATTCTTGCATGGAAGGAGCATCCGCCCGCCTGCAGCAGCGCGGCGCGGAACTCGATCGCAGGCTCCAATACGCTTTCCTCACTTGCGCAGCCGACAAGCAGCAGCGCACATAGCATCAGTACGGCAAACACTCGCCGCAAACCGTGTCACACCCCTATTTCAGTAGTCGCGGAAGGCGTTTGATGAGGTCGGTCGGGAGCATGCCGTACTGCCCGATCTCCAGCGCGCACAGATCGCCCGCTCTGCCGTGCAGCCACGCCGCCGCGGCAGTCGCCTGCGTCGGGTTGAGCCCCTGCCCGAGCAGAGAAACAATGATACCGGCAAGCACGTCTCCGCTGCCGCCGGTTGCCATGCCCGGATTGCCGCAGCGGTTGATATACAGCCCGTCTTCGCCGCAAACAAGCGTCCTGTGCCCCTTGAGCAGAACGGTCGCACCCGTCTGGCGGTAGAGGTTCACCGCGCCGGAGACTCTGCCTTTTTCCAGACTCCCGCCCAGACGCAGGAATTCGCCTTCATGCGGCGTCAGGATGACCGGACATGCCGCACCGCGCAGTAAATCTATATGCCCGTCCAGCACGTTTATGCCATCGGCGTCGAGCACGACCGGACAGGTCGAATGCTCCAGCACCGCCTTTACGACTGCCGCCGACGCGGACGTCCTGCTCAACGCGGT
>CAJOMA010000066.1 GCA_905235655.1 uncultured Oscillospiraceae bacterium
GGAGACGGAGGCCCGGGGGCTGTCCAGCAGGGCGGGGTCGGCGTTGAGGTGAATTTCCGGCTTCGTCACGCCGAGCTGCTGCAGAATTTCAATGGAATAGCGGTCGCGCACGGAGATGATATGCGCATAGCGGTCGAGAACCTTGCCGGCGCGCTTCTGATTGCGCGGGCGGGAGATCGGTCCGACGCCGCAGCCGTAGAGCATGATTTTGCAGCCGTGGAACGCCGCCTGCCGAATGCTGAACAGATAGTAAATCAGCGAGCGCGTGCTCGTCGCGTCCTGCATTAAGGTGCCGCCGCCGCTGATATAGAGCCTGCTGCGGCGCAGGAGTCTTCCGATTTTGAAAATGTGGAACGCATGCACCGAGTTGATCCCGGCGCAGAGCTTGGTTTCCATCGGGTTGCGGCTGAGGGCGCAGATCGGCAGATCCGGGTCGATGTGACGGAGCTGCTCGACGATGGCGTTCAGGATGGCGTTGTCGCCGCTGTTGCCCTTGCCGTAGGCGCCGCAGATCACGACGCCGTCGCGGCGGAGGTGCGGACGGGCGGCGCGGCGGATGATCGTTTCGTAAATACCCTTTTGCTTGCATAGCATCGCTTCTAGGGAGAAGTCGCGCTTCGTTTTCTCATGCAGCTTTTCGCCCATGGCGGCGCGTTCGCGCGGATGCTCAGCGAAGAAGACGATATGCTCGGCTAACTTCTGCACGTCCTGCGCCGGAAAGAGAAGCCCGTTGAAGCCGTCGTCGATCAGCCACGGCACGCCGCCGACCTGCGAGGAGATCGTGGCGCAGCGCATTCGCGCGCCCTCGGTCAGGGCGTACGGGAAGGTTTCGGAGAGGGAGGTCAGGACGTTGACGTCGATCGCGTTGTAGAAGCTGTCGATATCCGCCTCCCAGCCGACGAAGCTGACCGTCCCCTCGGGGCAGAGGGTCGCCGCGAGCGAGCGGATCTCCGCCTCCTGCTCGCCGGTGCCGGCGATCGCGAGACGGATGTTCGGGCATGTTTGCACCGCCTGCGCAAAGGCGCGCACCAGCGTGGTCATGTCCTTGACGGGATTGATCCGCGCGGCGATGCCGAAGACGACGCTCTCCTCCGGGAAGCCGAGCCGCGCAAGGTAGTCCCCGCGTGGCACGGGATGGCAGGGCTTGGAGAAATCGACGCCGTTGTAGAGCGTAAAAATGCGCTGCGGATCGAAGCCGCGCTCGATCAGAAGCCTGGTCATGCCCTCGCTCACGCCGACCCACGCGTCGAAGCGCGGCAGTGCGAATTTGTTGATATTGCCGTAGGTCAGCGCCGCCAGAGGTCTTCCCATATAGTCCAGACGGTAGTCGCTGTGGATGGTGGAGATGACCGGCACGCCCGCCTTCTTCTGCAGGAGCATGCCCATCATATTGGCGCGCGCGCCGTGGCAGTGGATGACCTGATAGCCGTCGTGCCGGATCATGGAGAGGATCCGCTGACGGGTGCGCAGCAGGTTTTTATCCTCGATCACGGTGGTCGGAATGCCGAGCTGCCGCGCCTCGGCGGCAAAGGGTCCCTCGGTGAAGCAGATCATGTGGACGGTCTCGGTTTTATTCAGACCGGCGAGCAGGGACAGAACGTGCGTCTTTGCGCCGCCGACGTCGCCGCCGGAAATCATGTGGATGATTTTCATACTTAAAATCCTCTTGAATTTTTTGGCTGTATCAAATATAATTATAGTATATTTTTTCTGAAAAAACAATCCCGTCCGCGGGAATTTGGAGGGCTTATGGAACAGTCTCAAAAGAAACGGAAGCTGAACGTCATCGACGTCATCGTCATCGTCATTCTCATCGCCGCGCTGGCCTTTGCGGCGTATAAGCTGCTGGGTCGCGGCAGCGGAGAGCTCGGCGACGCGAACGCGCTGTCAACGCCGAATATCCGCTTTGTGGTGCTGTGCGACGATCTCGACGCAGACCTCGCCCGCAACATCGCCGCGTCGCTGGACGAGGCGCCGCGATCCATCGGCGGAACGACGGTCGATATGCGCCGCCTGTATAACAGCAACAAGCTGGTCGACGCGCAGATCACCGCCTATGAGGTCAAGGAAAACGAGGACGGAACGATCGATTTGATTTTGACCGTGGAGGCCAACGCCACGGCGACGCCCGGCGCGTACTCGGTCGTTACGCAGGAGATTCGTATCGGCAAGGACTACATCGTCAAGACGATCGGCATTGAGATCACCGGTCAGATTTTGTCGTTGGAGCAGCTCGGATGAACGCGCTGCTGAAAAACAGCCTGATCTGGCGGACGGTCGCCGCGCTGTCGGCGTGGGTCGGCAGATCGCCCGTCGGGCGCGCCTCTGCGGCGCTCGGACGGCTCTGGCGGCAGTCCGCGATCTATGGCTTCTTTGCCCGCCTCCTGTGTGCGGAGGGCTTCGCGGCGCGCTCCAGGACGGCGGGCTTCTTCGACCGGATCAACGTCGCGCTCTGCCGCTTCGGGCAGCGGATCGGCGCAGCGGCGCACGAAAGCCTGCTCTACCGGATTTATGCATGGATCATGCGCAAGGGGCGCGAGAGCCGCACGCTCGGCTGGCTGTTCGCCGGCGGCATGACGGCGATCCTGCTCGCGCTGCTCGCCTCCTACGCGCTGCTGGACTGGCTGCTGCGCGACGTGCTCGCGCTCGGCGCGATCTCGTCCGTCTGGGACGAGGCGCTGATGCTGCTCTGCCTTTGCTGGATCGTCGTCAAGCGCATCCGCGCCGACCGCCCCCTGCGCAGCGCGTTTACCTCGCTGGACGTGTATCTCGTCTTCTATCTGCTCGTCGGCGTAGCCCTGCTGAGCCTGACCTCCCGCTTCTGGGACATCAACATCACGGGTTTCCGCGCGAGCATGCAGTATATTCTGATCTTCTTCCTCGTCACGAGGCTGCTGCGCAATGAGCGCGACCTGCGGTTGATGTACGACGTGATGGTCCTGCTGGCGTTCGCCTTTGCGCTGTACGGGGTCTGGCAGTTCATCATCGGCGTGGAAATTCCCGAAACATGGCAGGATCGCGCGGAAACCGCCGTCCGTACCAGAGTGTTTTCGATTTTCGCCAATCCAAACATCATGGCGGCGTATATGCTGCTGTTCGCGCCGATGGCGATCGGCAGAGCCTACACATGCAGGACGCCGGCGGCGCAGACCTTCTTCTGGTTCGCCGGTATCTGCATGTGCGTCGCCTGCCTGTTCACGATGACGCGCGCGGCGTGGATGGCGCTGGTGATCGCGGCAGTGCTCTTTGCCCTGATCGTCGACCGCAGGCTCTTTGCGCTCATGCTCCTTGCGGGCGTCGCGGCGTGCTTCCTGCCCTTTGTGCGCAGCCGGATCGGCTATCTCTTCACGCCCCAGTTTCAGGAGTCCAACGCCAGAGCCGGCCGCGGCAAGCGCTGGGAGACCGCCTTCGGCTATCTGGACGAGCACTACGCATGGAACACGGGTCTGGGCTACGGCATGTTCGGCGGCGCGGTCGCGGCGCAGAATCCGATCAATCCCGACTACAATTATATGTACGTCGATAATTACTATGTGAAAATTCTGGTCGAAAACGGGATCGTCGGTCTTGCCGCCTTCCTGACGAGCGTTCTCGGTCTGCTTTGGAACGGCGTGCGCGCGGTCGCGCGGTCGTCGAGAACGGGCGATAAGCCCATGTGCGCCGGAATGTTCGCCGGACTGGTGGGCATTTTGGTGCACAGCTTCTTTGAAAGCCTGTGGGAAGAGCCGTATATGATGGCGCTGTTTTTCGCCGTCGCCGGCATGCTGGTCTTCGCGGGCTTCCTGAACAGAGAGAAGGAGGAATTCCTATGAAATGTATGCTTTGCGGCAGAGAGAATCCGGACGACGCCCTGTACTGCGGCGGCTGCGGATGGCCGCAGAAGAAACGAAAGAGCGGCAGCGGACGATGGATCGTCCTTGCGGGCGTCCTCGCGGTGCTGCTGATCGCGGCGGCTGCGGTCATTTTCTTCCGCCCGTCAAAGACGGAGCCTGCCGCGCCCGTGCAGGCGGCTGTCCCCGCGAGCGAGACCGCTTCCGAGGCGACTGCCATCGCCGATGCGCCCACCGAAGCGTCCGCCGAAACGCCTGCCGCGCTCGACCCGTATTGCGAAAAGGTGGCGCAGACCTTTGTAAAGCTGTATTGGGAGAACGATATGCCCACGCTGGAAACGCTGGTCGAATACCATCTGTTCAACTACCTTGAGGAAGAGCTGGACATCGGCAGATATGTCGCCTGCACCGCAGAGACGGGAGAGTTTGCGCCGTGCGACGCGGATCGCGTCATGAGCCTGCAGATGTCGCTCGGCGCCAACATCACGGAAGCATGGTCTGTCCGGGTGAACTATGCGACAGCGGAAAAGACCGGCAGCACCGAGGTAGCGGTCGGCAAGGTCGACGGGAGCTGGGTCGTGGTATCCTTTGCTCCGTTTATAGAAGATTAAAGGAGGCGGACGGAATATGATTTGCCGGCATTGCGGAAAAGAAATCGAAGAAGGGCTGACCTTCTGCATCCACTGCGGCGAGCCGCAGATGCAGGACGCGAAGCGTCCCGTCCCCGAGCAGAGGGCGAACGGCGGCGCGCTGGTTCCCGTTCTGATCGTCCTTGCCTTTGCCGTGGCGGTGTTCGCCCTGCTGTGGCTGCTTGTTTTCAAGGGAGCGCAAACGCCCGCAGAACCGGAACCGCAGGACGAAAAAGCCGCGCCGGCACAGACGGAAACGGCTGCGCCGACACAGACGGAGGCTGCGGAGGACGTGGAGATTCCGCGCGTCATCGTCGACGAAGAGGCGTATAAAACGATGGCGGCGCGCTTTGCCGAGGCGATCCTGCTGCGCGATCTGGACACCATCGCCGAAGAGACGCATCCGCTGCTGCGGGAGCCGTTTACCGAAACGTTCGGCAATACGGACTTCGTATTCGAGCGCTGCACGGTCAACGCCTCCGAAATACGGAAGCTCCGCCGTACCGAGGAACGCGCGCAGGAGGCGGCGCTGTGGGAAGAATTCGGCGTGGAGACGGCCATCGACGACGCCTATGCGGTCACGGTGGACTTTGAGGCGGACTATCAGGGCAAGACCTACGGCGGCGCAATGATCGTCGTGGTCGCGGACATAAAGGACGATCATGACGCCCCGCAGCGCTACGTCATTATGTCAGCGCTGTCCGAAATGGATGAAGCTTTCTATGAGGACAACTTCGCCCCGGGCGACCACTATTTTGACACCCATTCGGAAGAGTAACAGCGAGGAGACAGAGATATGGAAAACGAAAACATGACCCCCATCCCCGAACAGCAGGTCGAACAGCCTGTATATGAGCAGGTCGAACAGCCCGCATACCAGCCGGTCGAGCAGCCGACATATCAACCGGTCGAACAGCCCGCATATCAGCCGGTCGAACAGCCGACATATCAGCCGGTCGAACAGCCCGAATACCAGCCGCCCGTGCAGCCGCAGTATCAGCCGCCCGTGCAGCCGCAGTATCAGCCGGAACCGCCGAAGAAAAGAACCGCGAAATGGAAGATCATCGTGCCCATAGTCGCGGGCGTTCTGGCGCTTGCGATTCTGGCGGGCGTGTATTTCCTCTTCCTGCGCAAAAATGCGGACGGCGTTGTCGGTGCTTGGCGCTTTGACGGCGGTTATATCAACGATGCGTATGTCGCCGAGGCGGACGCTGTGCTCCATGTGTATGAGGATCAAACCGCTGCGCTCGTCATCAACGGCGAAGAGACCGCGCTGACGTGGAAGACCGCAGAAGGCGTGAAGGGCGAGGATCGCTTCGACGCGGCGGCGGAGGACGGCACGACCTGCGTCTTTCGGTACTTTACGGATCCCGACGATCCGTATTGCGGCGACCTGCTGCTCTACCGCAACGACGGGAATATGCTTTACTTCATCAGATAACACGGAGGCCGCCCCATGATTTGCAGGCAATGCGGCAGGGAATGCGCCGATTCGTCGCTCTTTTGCGGCGCCTGCGGCGCACCGCTGCCGGGGAAAGCCGTACCGGAAGCGTCCGGCGCTGCGAAGAAACCGACAAAGAAAAAGAGAAAAAAGTTGTCCCTTCTGCAGTGGATCGCGATCGGTACGGCAGCGCTTGCGGTCGGCATCGTGCTGTTTCTGCTCCTGCGCGGGACGCCTGCGGAGGCGATCCGCCTGACGCAGAACGAGCTAATGGTCAAGACGGAGCAGACCATCCAGCTTACCTACCGGCTCACGCCTGCGGATTCGGACGACAAGGTGCGCTGGACGTGCAGCGACGAGCGCGTCGCCACGGTGGAAAACGGACTGCTGACCGCGGTCGCCGAGGGCGACTGCGTTATCACGGCGGAGACGGACAGCGGGCGCAGCGATCTGTGCTATGTGCGCGTCCTGCCGCCGCTGCAGCCGCAGGAAAAGGAAGCGACCGGCTATCGCAAGCTGTATGCCTCCACGCTGGACGGCAAGGTGACCTACCACTACGGCTCGCGCTACGCGCTCTCGCTCTACAGCGATCTGACCGGACATCTGTACTGCCCTGACGGCTCGTGGTGGCTGACGTGGTCGTACTCCCATACGGACGGCCCGCGCTATGTGTTCGAAGCGGAGCTGTCGAACGGCGACACGGCGACGATCACCTACGACGCCGATACCGGTCACTCCATGCACGGCGTCGTGACGGTGCTGCTCGAAACCGGTGTCCTGTGGACGTTTAAGTAGCTGTCAGTTGTTAGTTCTTGGTTGTTAGTAGATTCTTAGTCATTAGCAGACTATTGGTTGTTAGCACAGAGGCGCGCTTCACGGAAGCGCGCCTCAGCGTGTCG
>CAJOMA010000067.1 GCA_905235655.1 uncultured Oscillospiraceae bacterium
GCCCGGGCACGCCATGATCTCGATGAAGTGGTAGTTCTTCTCGCCGTTCTTGACCATATCCAGCACCTTGCGGGCGTTGGAAAGTCCCGAGGCGACCGCGATATTGACGGTCAGGCCGGCGACCTCGTAGGTGGCTTCCTTGATGCCGTCGGTGCCGCGGACTTCCTTGAACTCAGGTCTCGGCAGACTCTCGCCGGTGAGCGTCTCGACTGCGGTACGCAGCGCGGCTTCCATGACGCCGCCGGTCGCGCCGAAGATCACGGCTGCGCCGGTGCCGGAGTCCATCGGATTGTCAAACTCTTCTTCCGGCAGATCCTCATAGCGGATGCCGGCGCGCTTGATCATGCGGGCAAGCTCGCGGGTGGTCATGGAATAGTCCATGTCGGGCATGCCGTCGCGACCCTGGTTCTCGCGGCCGATCTCGAACTTCTTCGCCGTGCAGGGCATGACAGAGACGGAAACGATGTTCTTCGGGTCGATGCCGTTCTTCTCGGCAAAGTAGCTCTTGGTGATCGCGCCCTGCATCTGCTGCGGGCTCTTGCAGGTCGAGAGATTGTCGAGGAATTCGGGGTAGTAATGCTCGCAGAACTTGATCCAGCCGGGAGAGCAGGAGGTGATCATCGGCAGCTTGCCGCCGTTCTGCACGCGCTCGATAAACTCGTTGGCTTCCTCCATGATCGTCAGGTCGGCGCCGAAGTTGGTGTCGAACACCTTGTCGAAGCCGAGGCGGCGAAGCGCAGCAGCCATCTTGCCCTGCGCGTTGGTGCCGATCGGATAGCCGAAGGCCTCTGCCAGCGCAGCGCGGACGGCGGGCGCGGTCTGCACGACGACGTACTTGGTCGGATCGTTGATCGCCTCGGTCACCTGGTCGATGCAGGACTTCTCATACAGCGCGCCCGTGGGGCACACCGCGATGCACTGACCGCAGGAAACGCAGCTCGTCTCGGCAAGGCCCATGTCGAAGGCGCTGCCGATGTTGGTCTTGAAGCCGCGCTCGTTCGCGCCGATGACGCCGATGCCCTGCGCCTTTTCACAGGCGGCGACGCAGCGGCGGCAGAGGATGCACTTGGAGTTGTCGCGCACCATGTGGACGGCGGACAGGTCCGGCTCGGACGGATTCTTCTCGCCCGCGTAGACGTTCTCGCTCTCCACGCCGTACTCGCGGCAGAGGGTCTGCAGCTCGCACTGACCGGAGCGGACGCAGGAAAGGCAGGAGCAGTTGTGATCCGAGAGGATCAGCTCAAGCGTCTTTTTGCGATACTCCACGACCTTCGGGGTGTGGGTAAAGACTTCCATATTCGGGGCGATCGGGTACACGCAGGCGGCGCACAAGCCGCGCGCGCCCTTGACCTCGACGACGCAGATACGGCAGGCGCCGATCTCATTCATCTCCTTGAGGTAGCAGAGCGTGGGGATCTGAATGCCTGCCATTCTCGCAGCCTGCAGGATCGTGGTGCCCTTGGGCGCGGTGACCTCGATGCCGTTGATTTTAATGGTATATTCTTCCATGATCTGTCCTCCTTACTGCTTGCTGATGGCCTTGAACTTACAGTTGCCCATGCAGACGCCGCACTTGACGCACTTGTCGGGGTCGATCTCGACGGAAGGCAGCTTGTGACCGGGGGCAACGTAGTCGGTCTTGCTGATAGCGGAGGCGGGGCAGTTGCGCATGCACAGGCCGCAGCCGATGCACTTTTCTTTATCTACGACGAATTTCAGAAGATCCTTGCAGACGCCGGCGGGGCAGCGCTTTTCGACCACGTGGGCAATATACTCGTCGCGGAAGTAGCGCAGCGTGGAGAGGACGGGGTTCGGAGCCGTCTGTCCGAGACCGCAGAGGGCGTTCGCCTTGATGTAGTTGCACAGCTCTTCGAGCTTGTCGATATCCTCGAGCGTGCCCTTGCCGGAGGTGATCTTCTCCAGGATCTCCAGCAGGCGCTTGGTGCCGATACGGCACGGGGTGCACTTGCCGCAGGACTCGTCAACCGTGAATTTCAGGAAGAACTTCGCGATGTCGACCATGCAGTTGTCCTCGTCCATGACGATCAGACCGCCGGAGCCGACAATGGAGCCAATGGCAGCCATGCTCTCATAGTCCAGCGGGGTGTCGATCAGGCTGGCGGGAATGCAGCCGCCGGAAGGACCGCCGGTCTGCGCAGCCTTGAACTTCTTGCCGTTGGGGATACCGCCGCCGATCTCCTCGATGACCTGGCGCAGCGGCGTGCCCATCGGGATTTCGACGAGACCGGTGTGCTTGATCTTGCCGCCCAGGGCGAAGACCTTGGTGCCCTTGGACTTTTCGGTGCCCATGGAGGCGAACCATTCTGCGCCCTTGAGGATGATCTGGGGGATATTCGCCCAGGTCTCGACGTTGTTGAGGATGGACGGCTTCTGGAACAGACCCTTTTCCGCGGGGAACGGAGGACGGGGTCTGGGCTCGCCGCGGTTGCCCTCGATGGAGGTCATCAGCGCGGTCTCTTCGCCGCAGACGAACGCGCCCGCGCCGAGGCGGAGGCCGATGTCGAACTTAAAGCCGGTGCCGAGGATATTATCGCCCAGCAGGCCGTATTCATGCGCCTGGTCGATGGCGATCTGCAGACGCTTGACCGCAATGGGATACTCGGCGCGGACGTAGATGTAGCCCTGCGAAGAACCGATGGTATAACCGGCGATCGTCATGGCTTCCAGCACGGCATGCGGATCGCCTTCGAGAACCACAGCTTCAAGCAGTGGTAAAAAGTATATATATGACGATAACATAAGAATACCGATATCATCTAATTTTTATAATACTTCCACTTCAGACCGGTGGGGAAGCCTGCGCCGCCGCGGCCGCGCAGACCGGAGTCCAGCAGGACCTGGATGACGTCGTCGGGCGTCATCTCGGTGAGGACCTTGCCCAACGCCATATAGCCGTCGCGGGCGATGTATTCGTCGATGTTCTCGGGGTTGATGACGCCGCAGTTGCGCAGCGCCACACGGAGCTGGGATTTGTAGAAATCGGTGTCGTTGAGGGAGACGTTCTCGCCGGGCTGCGCAGTCTCCGCGCCTTCCTTGTATTCCAGACGGGATACGACGCGACCCTTGAGCAGATGCTCTTCAACGATCTCGGGAACGTCCTCCGGCGTAACACGGCTGTAGAACGTGCCCTCGGGGTAGACGATCATCACGGGGCCCAGAGCGCACAGACCGAAGCAGCCGGTCTGAACGACCTTGATCTCTCCGCTCAGCCCTTTCGCCGCGAGCTCTTCTTCCAGTTTTGCCTTGACGTTCATGCTGCCGGAAGAGGTACAGCCGGTGCCTCCGCAGATCAGTACATGGGATCGAATCATTTGCGTTCCTCCTTATGCGTTTTCGACTGCGCCGATCGTGTATTCCTCCACGACCTTGCCGCCCTGCAGATGCTCCTCGGCAACGCGGCGCGCCTTCTCAGGGGTCATTTTGACGTAGGTGACCTTTTCCTTGTCCGCCTCATAGACCTCGACGATGGGCTCATACCGGCAGATGCCGATACAGCCGGTCTGGGTCACTGTGACCTTATCGGTGAGGCCGAGTCTGCTGACCTCCTCGACGAGCGCAGAGAGTACGGGTCTGGCGCCGGCGGCAATACCGCAGGTCGCCATACCGACGACGGCGCGAATGCTGCCGCTGCCGCTGCGCAGGTTAACGGTGTCCTTCATCCGGTCGCGGATGGCTTGAAGTTCCGCCAAAGTTTTCATAGTACGTTCCTTCCTTTTTTATATCAAAAATATTGCTTTTTTGATTCATTCGGGCGCGGTCAGGCTCTCGTACACCCAGGTAAGAACCTCCGGTGTGTCAAGCGGAACGTCGCCCAGTATTTCACGCATTTGCGCGGTTTCCAAATTGATTTCGCCGCCCTCGCGGCGGTAAGTAAATGAGAAATCGATCTCCGGACTGCCCTGGATCAGCGTGACCATCGTGCCGGCGTAATCGCCGAGCGGAACGCAGTCCAGATGATCCATCGCAAAGGTCGCCGTGACCTCGGTGCCGTGGTCTTCGCCCTGCGAGGACTTCACAGACAGCGTGCCGCCGGTCTGCTCCGCAGCGAGCTTCAGAAGCGGCAGTCCCATGCCGACCGGCCGCGTCGTGCGGCTCGTGGTAAAGGGATCGGTCACGGTCGCGACCATCTCCGGCGGCATGCCGCAGCCGTCGTCGCGGATCGTGAGCCGCCGCCAGCCGTCTTGCTCGTCGATGACAATCTCGATCAGCGTCGCCTTTGCCTTTACAGAGTTCTTTGCAATATCGAGAATGTTCAGAGAGAGTTCTTTCATCGCGTCACCCCTCGCAGCAGCTCGATCAGCGCGTCCCTGACCCGCTGCGAGCTGTAGGGCTCGTCGTCCAGCTCAAGGCAAGGTCCGGCGTCGCGCATGCTCTCCAGACGGTGCGCGTCGGACGAGCACAGCAGCCTGCGATCCTGCAGACCGTACTTCTCGCGGTAGGTCTCGAGGTTCTCGCGGTCGTTGAGCTCCAGCGTCGGAAAGAACGGCCGGTCTGGCAGATCGCCCAGGATCCCGAGGATCCCGTTCGAGGGGCGATCGATGTGCGCGGGGTATGCCGCGCCGCCTTGAGACAGCGCCAGCTCCGTCGCTGCCTCGAGCGAGAGCTGCGTCGCAGGTATCAGCAGATTCGGCTCCTCGCCGAGCACGCGATCCTCGGCGTCCATGTAAAGCTGGTTTCCGAAGACCGCAGGCTTGTTTTTGATCGGCAGACGCGCCGAACGCACAGCGCGGTCAAAGCCTTCGGCTGCCTCCAGCGTCGGGAACAGGCAGACCAGGTGAATCTCCTCCGCCGTGGTCAGCTCCATGCCCGGCACGCCCACGATGCCAACTTTCCGGCATGCCGTGAGAAAGGCGCCGCAGTTGCCGCAGGTATTGTGGTCGGTCAGCGCCAGAAGCTGCAGTCCGCACAAAGACGCCATGCCCGCGATGTTCGCCGGCGTCATGTCGTCGTCGGCGCAGGGAGACAGGCAGGAGTGCAGATGCAGATCGTAGAAGTAGCGGCTCATAGCAGCGCCGCCACCTTGGCGCCGGCGGCAAAGGACGAAAGCGCCGTGGAAAAAACGTTGATCCCCTTCTTCTCCGCCAGCGCGCACAGCCGCTCGTCCAGCGTCACGCCCTCGGAGAGGATGACGCAGGCAACGTCTGTCAGCACGGCGACTGCCACCACGTTGTCGTTGGACATGATCGTGATCCACGCGTCGCCGGATCGGGCGTTTCCCATGACCCAGGACAGCAGGTCGCCGATGTAGCCGCCCTCGACCTCGCGGTCGGGCTCGGGCATACACAGCGGCGTGAGGCTGAGCGCCTGTGCCATCGCTTGCACGGTCATAGCTGCTCCTCCTGCAGCTTCTTTTTCAGAAGCACGATGCAGTCCTCTACGCGGCATTCGCCCTTGACCACGTCCTCGGCAAAGGTGCGGCAGGTCGGCGCGCCGCAGGAGCCGCAGTCGATCTGCGGCAGCAGCTCGTAGATCTCCTCGATCTCTGCCATCATGCGCATCGCCTCCAGGCGATCCTCGCTCAGCCGCTCGGGCGGAACGTAGTCGAGGATCGGGTTGTCCACCAGCGCGTCGTCGGGAATGAAGTCGGGTTCTTTGTTCTCGACCTTCAGGTAGTTTCGGTAATTCGGAAGTTTATGCTTGAACGAGAGCAGTCTCGCTTTTGCAATATAGGGATTCTCAACCGTCGCAGCGCCGCCCACGCAGCCGCCCGGGCAGGCGTTGAGCTCGACAAACTCCAAGGCAGGCAGCTTGCCGTTTTCGATCGCGTCGAGCACCTGGATCGCGTTGTCCATGTCGTCCGCCGCCAGATAGCGGTCGGAGTAGAGCCCCTCAGCCTCGCCGCCGGAGCTCGCCCACTTCACGCCCGCGATACCGGCCTTGCTCTTCATGGCGACGGTCTTCGTCTTGCCGAGCTTGCCGGAGAGCCTGCGATAAACGTCGGTCATGGACACGACGTAGTCGATCGTGCTCTTGGTCTGACTCAGACCGTTTTTGGCGTAGCTGGTCTTGGCGGGACAGGGGCTGATGAACACCGTACAAATCTCCTCGGGCTTGAGCTCGGGGTGCTGGTGCAGCGCCTCAAGCTTGGCAGCACGGCTGGCGTATTCCACCGGCGGCAGGATCGGCAGCACGTGGTCGCAAAGCTCCGGGAAGCGGAGCCGGATCAAGCGCACGATGGCGGGACACGCCGAGCTGATCACCGGTTTGAGAATGTCCGGCTTTCGCATATAGCGGCGGGTGCACTCCGAGATTATTTCGGCGCTGCGCGCGACCTCATAGACGTCGTCGAAGCCTAGCTCCAGCAGCGCCTGCAAAAGATCGCCGACCTCGCTCAGCTCGTCAAACTGACCGTAGAGCGCGGGCGCGGGCAGCGCAATGCGCCACTTGTACTTCGGATCGATCTCACTGATCCGGTCGAACACGGCGCGCTTGGCCTTTTGCTTGCATACCCGCACGCAGCGGCCGCAGTCAATGCACAGACCGGAATTGATCACCGCACGCCCGTCACGGATGCGGATGGCCTCCGTCGGGCACTGCCTGAGGCAGGAAGTACAGCCGATGCACTTGTGCGCGTCCAGAGACACGGAATGCTGAAAGGATGCCATGCGACTACTTCCTCCTGTTGCTTAAACTTTCACAACCATGGTAAGCTTCGTTCCCACGCCGACCTCCGTCTCGATTTCGAGGCTTTCGGTGTAGCGTTTCATATTCGGAAGACCCATTCCCGCGCCGAAGCCCATCGTGCGGATCGCCTCCGTGGAGGTGGAATAACCCTCCTTCATGGCGAGCTCCACGTCCGGAATGCCGGGACCGTGATCCTCGAGAATGATCGTAATCTTATCCGGCTCTACCAGCACGTCGGCAGTGCCGCCGTTGGCGTGGATGACCATATTGATCTCGCCCTCGTACATCGCGATCGAGCAGCGGCGGATCACGTCGGACGGAAAGCCCAACTGACGCAGCTTTTTCTTGACGGCGACGGACGCCTCTCCCGCAGAGGAGAAGTCCTGCCCGTCCACGTCGTAGTGAAACGTCAGCGCAGCCATGGCTTATTCTCCGTGGAGCAGACCGGTCTCGTACAGCCGCCCGGCCGCGGAGAACATGTGGTGCTCCGTGACCATCGTGACAATGTCGTTGGCGTTGGCCAGCGAGACGATCTCCGGCGTGGGCTGCTTGCCGCAGACAAAGACGATGCAGTGCATGTCCAGCATCATGGCAGTGCGTACCACTTGTGGATTGAGCAGCCCCGTGATCAGCACGGACTGGTTGGTTGCGAAGGCGAGCACGTCGCTCATCATGTCGCAGCAGAAGGCGTCGGACACCTCGGCGTCCAGCTCTTCCTCGCAGCAGAGCACCTGCGCGTCGAGCAGTTGTGCAATCTCACGGATTTTCATAAGCTTTTTCTCCCGGGCTTAATATTTTGCCAGAATATCGGGCAGCATGTCCGGCGTCAGTCTGCCGTATACGTCGTCGTTGATCATCATGACCGGCGCAAGACCGCAGGCGCCGACGCAGCGGCAGGCCTCCAGCGAGAATTTGCCGTCGGGCGTGCATTCGCCCTCATGGATGCCGAGCAGCTCCACGAGCTTGTCGTAAATCGCCTGCGCGCCCTTGACGTAGCAGGCGGTGCCGAGGCAGACCGAGCAGCGGTACTTGCCCTTCGGCGAAAGCGTGAACTGCGCGTAGAAGGTCGCGATGCCGTAGATCTTCTCCAGCGGCACGCCCATCTTCTCGGAGATCATGGTCTGCACCTCGATGGGCAGGTAGCCGTAGATGTCCTGCGCCTTCTGCATGATGGGCATAAGCGAGCCGGGCTGATCCTTCAGTTCGTCGATCACAGCCATCAGCTTCTGCTCCTGTTCCTTCGTGCCCTGGAACGGAACCGTCGTTTTCATAGAAGCCATAAGGTTTTGAGTCCCTCCTATAAAATTTAAGTGAAGTATCCAAACTATAGCGACATTATAACAGATATTCCGCCGGATGTAAAGAAAAAATCTTGTAAACTGTGCTGTCAAATGCTGCTTGTTAAAAAACATGACTTTTGCAAAAACACAGCGCGACGGCTTGACAAGCGCCGCCGCAGGTGTTACAATGAGCCTGAAATAAAACTGTATCATTTGAGACAGTTTCGGAGGAAAACCATGGAAATTCGATCCAAAATTGCTGCAGCGGCGCTGTTTCGGAACGTGTCCGACGCGGTGATTGACGCCGCTGCGGAGACGTGCGTCGAGCGCACCTTTCAGAAGGGCGCGGAAATCGACTGCGTCGGACAGAATCTCTGCCTGATCCTAAGCGGCAGCGTTCTTGTCAGCAGCGCGGGCAAAGGCGCCGCCCTTGTGCTCAACAGGCTCGGCGCAGGAGACTGCTTCGGCGTCGCTTCCCTGTTCGGCAGCCGCTTATGGCTCACCGCCGTCACCGCGTGCGAAAAGAGCGTTTTGCTTCTGTTTTCGCAGAAAACGGTAGAGGAACTGATGCGGGCGGACTTCACGTTCGTGCGCAATTATATCTGCTTCCTCACGGAACGGATCGGCTTTCTCAACCGCAAAATCGCCGCCTTCACCGCAGGGTCCGCAGAAAAGAAGCTGGCGGGCTACCTGCTGACGCTGCCTGCGGAAAACGGCGAAATCACGCTGCCGGTGAGCATGGTGCGGCTCGCGGCTCTGCTCGATCTGGGCAGAGCGAGTCTGTACCGCGCTTTCGCCTTTCTGGAAGAAAGCGGTCAGCTCACCCGCGAGGGAAAAACCGTCCGCCTGACATCGGCGGAGGACTTCAATAAAATCTACGGAGGTAGTACAAGATGAAAAAACTGTTTGCAATTCTTTTGACGCTCGTTCTGATCGCAAGCTGCTTTGCCGCCTGCGGACAGGCGACGCAGCCGGAAGCCGGTTCCATGCCAGCGCAGACTTCCACGCAGGAAGCCGTCCCGACCGAAACGCAGGAAGCCACGCAGACGCCCGACCCCACCGAAGCGACGGAGACCGCGCCCGAGGTCGTCCGCGTCGGCACGCTGATGGGACCGACCGGCATGGGCATGGCGAAGCTGATGGACGACGCGGCAAGCGGCAGCGCAGGGGGACACTATGCGTTCTTCGTCGCTTCCGCGCCCGATCAGATCGCCGCCGAGGTCATCAGCGGCAATCTCGATATCGCCGCGGTGCCGGTCAATCTCGCGTCCGTGCTCTGGCAGAAGACCGACAGGAACGTGCAGGTCATCGCGGTCAACACCCTCGGCGTGCTGTATATTCTGGAAAACGGCGACACGATTCACAGCGTTGCCGATCTGGCGGGCAAGACCCTCTATGCCACCGGTCAGGGCGCAACGCCGGAATATGTCCTCAACTATCTGCTCGCGGCGAACGGGCTGGAGCCCAACGCCGATCTGACGGTCGAATACCTGTCGGAGCATGCGGAGCTGGCGACAAAGATGTCTGCCGGCGACGTTGCGCTCGGCATGCTG
>CAJOMA010000068.1:0-1708 GCA_905235655.1 uncultured Oscillospiraceae bacterium
ACCTCGCCATTCACATGAACCGCGAGGTCAACAAGGGCGTCGCCACCAAGCCGAACGTCGATATGCTCCCGCTCTGCCGCACCGTGAAGGAGGGCTGGAGCAGGGACGGCTATCTGCTCGGCAAGCTGGCGGAAAAGCTGGGCGTTGCCAAGGAAGACGTCCTGTCCTTCGAGCTGTACGTCTACTGCGCCGAGCCGCCGCAGCGCGTCGGCTTCGAGCGCGATTTCCTGTCCGCACCGCGGCTGGACAACCTGACGAGCGTGCACGCCTGCCTGACGGGGCTTTGCCTCGCCAGCGGCAAGGGGATCAACGTCGCGGTGCTCTACGACAACGAGGAGATCGGCAGCAACACCCGCCGCGGCGCGGACAGTACAACGCTGCAGATCGTTTTGGAGAAGATCGCGCTTGCCCTTGGCATGGATCGCGCCGCCTACCTTGACGCCTGCACGCGCGGCTTCCTGCTCTCGTGCGACGTGGCGCACGCCGCGCATCCGAACCATATGGAATTTGCCGATCCTGCGCACGCGCCCGTGTTGAACGGCGGCGTTGCGCTCAAGCGCAGCCCGCGCTATGCCTCCGAGGCGGAGACCTGCGCGGTGATCGCCGCCCTGTGCGAGCGGCACGACATCCCCCTGCAAACCTATATGAACCGCGCAGACCTGCCCGGCGGCAGCACCGTCGGTTCGATGGCATCGGCGCTTTTGTCCATGCCCGCGGCGGATATCGGCGTTCCGATCCTTGCCATGCACTCCGCCCGCGAGACGATGGGCGCGCGGGATCAGGACGCAATCTGCCGCCTGTGCGAAGCATTCTTTGACGACTGAGAGGACGACCCATGAAAAAAAGATTTTGGATGATTCTGACCGCGCTGCTCGTGCTGTGCGCGCTTCTGAGCTTTGCGGTTTTTGCGGAAAACGAGCTGCCCATCGTACCCGGCGAGACGGACGCGACAGAAGCGACCGAGCCGACCGAGATCGCGTATGAATATCCCGACGACTGGAGCCGTCCGGCGCTGATGTTCGCCGTGGAGAACGGCGTGCTTCGCGGTGACGAAAACCACAACCTCAACCCGAAAGCGAATATCACCCGCGCGGAAATGGCGGCCATTCTGGTGCGGCTGCTCGGCGCGGACACGCAATGCGATCTGAGCGCGTATAAGGACGTCGATCCTGAAGCATGGTACTGCAAGGAGCTGTCCTGCGCGGTCAACGCCGGCATTTTCGGCGGTGTTTCCGCGACCGAGATGCAGCCCAACGCCCCCATCACCCGCGAGCAGGCGATCGTCGTCCTGTCCCGCGCCTTCGGCATCGCGGACCTCAACCGCGAGGCTTACAAAACCTTTACCGACGGCAGCGACGTTTCCTCCTGGGCGCGCGACGCTGTAAGCGCGATGAAGACGCAGGGGCTCGCCAATGGCTACAGCGACGGCTCGTTCCATCCGAAGAACTCCATCACCCGCGCCGAGGTCGCGCAGCTTCTGTTTAACCTCTTTGACTGCATCGCCGACACGCCCGCCGAGATTCCCGCCTCCGGCTGGGTGCTCTACCGCGGCAGCGAAAAACTCCCCGGCTCTCTGACGCTCGACGGCACGCTGATCCTCGGGCAGGCGGTCGATCCCAAGATCGTCGCCTTCGACTGGTCGGTCAGCGGCGGCGTCATGATCCGCACAGGCAAGGATACCAACGCCGATCTCAGCGGTTTGAAGGCC
>CAJOMA010000068.1:1738-13932 GCA_905235655.1 uncultured Oscillospiraceae bacterium
AGGTCAACGGCACCGCGCAGCAGGTCTACCTCTGGGGCGCGGGCTGCAGCTTCTACGGAAGCGCCTCGTCCCTCGTCAGCATGGACGGCACGCAGAATGCCGCCGGCGACTACGGTACGACCGATCTGCGCGCAGGTCACCTCACCGTGACCGGCAACCCCGGCAAGGTCGTCTGCTCCGCCAAGTCCCACCTGACGGTCAACGACGGCAAGGCCGAATCCATTGATATCAACGGCAGATACGTCACCGTCGACGGCACCGGCTCGGCCGCGCTCATCACGATCAACGCCGGCAGCTTCGACGTCACGCTCCCATACGACACGCTCGACGACTCGTGGTATCAGAGCTATGTGAAGGAGCATGACAGCGCGCTGCAGACCGTTAAAACACAGGTCGTCCCCTGCACGGTCGAGAAGGACACCGCCCTGTACTCCTATGAGGGAGGCGGCGGCTATATCCGCGATCTGCCCAAGGGCACGACCGTCTACAATCTCTTCCACCCCGCGGGCTACTGGTTCTACGTCGAATGCACCGACGGGCAGCGCGGCTGGGTGCCGCGCTGGGACTGCTACATCCCGGACGATCCCCCCGGTGCGACTGACGGCAATTTGGATTACTCCGACGCCACCAAGGAGGGCTTCGTCGATCTGAAAGGCTATTCCAGCAAGACCAACTATCTGGTCTGGGTCAGCCGCTACACGCAGAAGGTCATCGTCTTCACCGGCGAGAAGGAAAACTGGAAGGTTTACAAGACCTTCCCCTGCTCCAGCGGCGCGAATAACTGCCCCACGCCGGTCAGCATTACCGAAATATACCTGTCCGGCGATTCGTGGTACTTCGACAGCTACTACGTCACGAACGTCACGCTCTTTAACAGCGATATCGGCTTCCACTCCATCCTCTTTAATTATGACGGCTCGGTCTTCGACGGAACGCTCGGCTATCCCGCGTCCCACGGCTGCATCCGCATGACGCTGGAGGACAGCGCCCTCATGGAAACCCTTCCCCTCGGCACCACCGTCGTGGTATATTGATCCATAAAGAATATAAAGGACGACCTCCTGCACCGTTTCAGTGCAGGAGGTCATTTTGTATCGCTTCTTATTATTTTGCCTTCGGGCCGGCGGCGGCGATGTGCGCGGGCATGTTCGGGTACTTCTTTGCGAAGTTCTCGGAGAACATGGTCGCCAGCTTGTTCGCCTGCGCGTCGTAGGCGTCCTTATCCGCCCAGAGGCCGCGTGCGTCGAGCATCTCGTCGGGGACGTTCGGGCAGGAGGTCGGATAGTCGACGTTGAAAACGTCATGGTGCTTGAACTCAACATTGTCGAAGCTGCCGTTCAGCGCGGCGGTGACCATCGCGCGGGTGTAGGCGAGCTTCATGCGCTTCGCGCCGGAGGCTGCGGAGCCGCCTGCCCAGCCGGTGTTGACGAGGTAGACCTTCGCGCCGCTCTCGCGGATGCGCTTGCCGAGCATTTCGGCGTAGACGGACGGGTCCATCGGCATGAAGGGCTCGCCAAACAGGGTGGAGAAGGTCGGCTGCGGCTCGGTGACGCCGCGCTCGGTGCCGGCGAGCTTGGAGGTGAAGCCGGTGACAAAGTGGTACATCGCCGCGTTCTCATCCAGACGGGAGATCGGGGGCAGGACGCCGAAGGCGTCCGCCGTCAGGAAGATGACGACCTTCGGAATGCCGCCGACGCCGGGGATCGCCGCGTTGGAGATATAGTTGACGGGATAGCCGACGCGGGTGTTCTCAGTCAGGCTGCCGTCGTCGAAGTCAAACTCACGGGTCTGGTCGTCCATGATGACGTTCTCGACCAGAGAGCCGAAGCGGATCGCGTGGTAGATCTCGGGCTCGTTCTCTTCCTTGAGGTTGATGCACTTGGCGTAGCAGCCGCCCTCGAGGTTGAAGATGCCGTCGTCCGCCCAGCCGTGCTCGTCGTCGCCGATGAGCTTACGGTTCGGGTCGGCGGACAGGGTGGTCTTGCCGGTGCCGGACAGACCGAAGAAAACGGCGGTCTCATGGGTCTCGGGGTCCATGTTCGCAGAGCAGTGCATCGGCAGGATGTTCTCCTTGGTCAGAACGAAGTTCATCGTGGAGAAGACGCTCTTCTTGATCTCGCCCGCGTAGGCAGAGCCGCAGATGATGATCTCGTGCGCCTCATAGTCGATGATGATCGCCGCCTCGCTGTTGATGCCCTCAACCTTCGGGTCGCACTTGAAGCCGGGCGCGCAGAAGACGGTGTAGTCCGGCTCGCCATAGTCCGCAAGCTCCTCCGCCGTCGGACGGATCAGGAGCTGGTGGATGAACAGGTTCTGGGACGCCAGCTCGTTGATGATGCGGAACTTCTTGGTATGCTTCTTGTCCGCGCCGGCATAGCCGTCAAAAACGAAAACCTCACGTCCCTGCATGTAGGCTGCCATCTTGCCCTTGATCGCCTCGAAGCGCTCTCTGGAGATCGGGCGGTTGACCTTGCCCCAAGCGATGTCGTCGTGGACGGCGGGCGTGTCAACGATGAACTTGTCGTTAGGCGAACGGCCGGTGTACTTGCCGGTCGTGACGACCAGAGCGCCGGTGTTGCTCAGCTTGCCTTCGCCGCGGCGGAGCGCCGCTTCGGTGAGCTGCGCGGGACCGAGGTTGCGGTAGACCGCTTCGGGGGCGAGAATGCCCATCTTTTCAATGCCGTAGGTTTCCATAGTGTATCCTCCTATGATATGCAGCCGCAGACGCGGCTTATTTAATATGATCCGGTGAAATTCCAATGTTCACCAATTACATTATATCACAACACGACGCAAATATCTATTCCATTTTGCAAATTATATCAAAAAACATAGAAAATGGCGCTCCGCCGTAGGGTTGAGACAAAGCGCAATGCGCCCCGTCATTGCGCGCACCTTCCTATCACGTCATTGTGAGGTTTGCGCAGCAAACCGTGGGTGCGCAGCCGTTAGCGACGAAGAAGCTCTGCGAATGCGGCGTGCCCCTTGCGGGTATTGCGGGTATGCGGGTACAATCTGTCCGTTGCAGGCTTGAGACTTACGTCGTATTTCACGGGAAGCCCACCGGTTATGTCATTCCCCGCCGATGAAATCGGCGAGGGAATCCGTCCATGGCAGGGATGGCATTTGTGACGTTATACGAAAAAGTGTCCCTCATTGGTACGCACAGATTGCCCGACAAGCGGGCAATGACAGGAATTATGATGGTGCGCAGCGAATTAAGAAAAAGTGTGCCACACCGAAACGCACGGATTGCCACGACCGGTGTGCGCACCGGTCTGGCAATGACGCGGCGGGAGGCTGTGCGCATGAGTCTGGCAATGTGACGCGGACTGATAAAGAACACCGATTGCCAAGAACGAAAAACAGCCGCGGCGTGGGAAAGCCACGCTACGGCCGCAATTTCCGATTATATTACGCAGCGCCGTACTTTTCGGCGTAACGCTTGTAGTCGCTGACAAAGTCGCGGCTGCCGCCGGTCTTGATATCGTTGAGGTAGGCGTGCGTATCGAAGCTGCCGATGCCCGTCTCGATCAGCGCGACGGCGATGTTTGAGCAATGGTCGGAGATACGCTCGTAGTTGGTCAGAAGATCGGACAGGACAAAGCCCGTCTGGATCGTGCATTTGCCGAGCTGCAGACGCTCGATGTGGTTGCTCTTCGCGCGCGCGATCAGAACGTCGATGACCTGCTCCAGCGGCTCGACGTGGATCGCCTGCGAGCGGTCGCCGTCGCGGAAGGAGCGGACGGTCAGCGTCAGAATCTCATTCAGCGCGTCCGTCAGATTGCGAAGCTCCGCCTGCGCGTCCTCGGAGAAGGCGATTTCCTTCTCCTTGATTTCCCGCGCGCCCTTGAGGAGGTTCACCGCGTGGTCGCCCAAGCGCTCGAAGTCGCCGATCGTATGCAGCATCAAGGAGACCTGCCGCGAGTCGCGGTCGGACAGGGCGCGGCTGGAGAGCTTGACCAGGAACGATCCGAGCTTGTCTTCATAGTTGTCCAGATCGCCCTCGTCGGTCATGATCTGCTCCGCCGCCTTTTCATCGAAGTGATGGAACAGCTCCAGCGATACCTCCAGCGTCTTCTGTGCCAGCTCCGCCATCTTTTTCGTCTGCACCATCGCCTCGTTGACAGCGATGGACGGCGTGCTGATCAGACGTTCATCCAGAAATGCGCCCTCGCCCTCGCGTTTCGACGGCTTGACGATCGCATTGGTGATCTTTACGAGCTGCTTCTGGAACGGGAACAGCAGGGCGGTATTTGCCACGTTGAACACCGTGTGGATTGCGGCGATACCGAAACGGCCGGGGTTATCCGCAAGGAAGTGCAGATCGAACGCAGTATCGGCGATGAAGTAGCCGATCATGAAGACCGCCGCACCGATCAGTTTGATGATGATATGCACCACGGAGACCTTCTTTGCCTCCTTGGTGACGCCCACGGAGGACAGCAGCGCCGTTGCGCAGGTGCCGATGTTCGCGCCGAGCACCAGCGGAATCGCGTTGCCGTAGGTGATGAGTCCCGTCACTGTCAGCGTCTGCACGATACCGATGGTCGCAGCGGAGGACTGGATGATACCGGTGAACAGCGTAGAGAACAACACCGCGACGAACGGATTGTCGAACGCGACCAGCATTGAGTGGAAGGCAGGATTATCCTGCAGCCCCTTCACCGCGTCGCTCATAAAGCTCATGCCGTACATCAGAACGGCGAAGCCCACCATGATCTTGCCGAGGTCCTGCCGCTTTGTCTTTTTGGACATCATAATAAGGACCGCGCCGATGATCGCAATGATCGGCGAGAAGTTCTTCGGCTTCAAAAGCTCCATCCAGCCGCCGCCTTCGACGCCTTCCAGCGTCAGGATCCAGCTCGTCACGGTCGTGCCGATGTTGGAGCCCATGAGGACGTTGATCGTCTGGCTGAACAGCATTAAGCCCGAATTGACCAGACCTACCAGCATGACCGTCATCGCAGAGGAGGACTGGATCGCGATGGTGATGCCTGCGCCTAGACCCATACCGAGGAGTGGATTTGACGTTGCTTTTCTCAACGAGCGCTCCAGGGAGCCGCCCGCCATCTTGCCCAGACCGCCCGACATGACGTGCATGCCGTAGAGGAAGAAAGCAAGACCGCCGATCAGCTCCAATGCGGCTAATATCACTTCCATGCAGAATTCTCCGTTTCATTCTATCTATGCGTTTTGAACGCTGTGAGGCGCAAAGACCTGCAAGCCCGCGTCCCCGTGCAGCAGAGCGGTTCCCCGTACCCTGCCATTATACAATATATATCACCCTGCCGTAAAAGTCAAGCTATTTCGTTTCCCTACCGACCGACGAAGCAGCCTGTGCCGGTTTGGCGCAGGCTGCGAGCATGTCAAAAAAGTCTTTTTGACACGCTCGTGCGGATTTTCAAACTTTCAAAAAAGTTTGAAAATCCTGTTTTATTGAACGTGAAAGACAACCCTGACGGTTCTTTCCCTCCGAATTACCCACTCTCTACGTTTTTTGACAGTCTGGCAGCCTGCGCCGGTTTGGCGCAGGCTGCCTCGTTACGACACGCAGATGGCTTTGCGGAGGGTGGTGATGGCGTTCTTTTCCAGACGCGAGACCTGCGCCTGCGAGATGCCGACGAGCGAGGCGACCTCCATCTGCGTCTTGCCGTCGAAAAAGCGCAGGGCTAAAATGCGCTTTTCGCGCGGGTTGAGCGTGGAGATCGCTTCGCGCAGGGCGATGCGCTCGAGCCACTTTTCGTCCGTGTTTTTCGTGTCGCGCACCTGATCCATGACCGTCAGGGGATCGCCGCCCTCGGTGTAGACCGGATCAAACAGCGACACCGGCGCGGCGATCGCGTCCATCGCGTTGGAGACCGTTTCCGTGCTGAGCTCCAGCCGACCTGCGATCTCCTCCAGCGTCGGCTCGCGCGAGCCCTCGGCGAGCATCGCCTCCTTGCACTGCAGCACGCGGTAGGCCGTATCGCGCACGCTCCGCGACACGCGCAGCGGAGCGTAGTCCCGAAGATAGCGCTTGACCTCGCCCTCGATCATCGGGACGCCGTAGGTGCTGAAGCGCACATTCAGATCGGTGTTGAAATTGGCGATCGCCTTCAGCAGTCCCACGCAGCCGACCTGAAACAGGTCGTCCGGATTCTCTCCCCTGCCCAGAAACTTCTGGATCACCGACAGCACCAGCCGTAGATTGCCCTCGATGAGCTGCTGCCGCGCCGCTTCGTCGCCCTGCTGCGCCAGGCGAAGCAGCCGTACCATCTCCTCGTTTTTCAGCGTTTTCAGCCGCGCCGTATTGACGCCGCAGATTTCGACCTTTCCTTGCATATCTTCCTCCTGCTTTCTTTGTCATTCACAGTATTTCCCAAGAACCGTTTTTCATTCCCGCGCGGAATTTGTAGAAATTCGTCAATTCGACGGACGATCCGCCGCACGTTGAAATAATGTCGTTTTAGGCTGCCGCAAAACTTCGATCGGAAAGCGGAAAAACCCAACTATTTCGACGGATAACCGCAGAGATAAGTTTACATAATGTTTCTTTATGCCAATAATAACATAATTATCGCAACCGGCTTTTGTCCATGAAGCATGCAATTATTCACGAAAAAAACCTCAGCCGAAGGCGGGGTTCCCTCAAAAACACCCTTACAAATCAAGAGTTCTGCACATTATGCACAGGTTTTTGCACAGTCCGTCCTGTGCAGAAAAAACGGATACGCTGCATATTCGGTTTACATAATCATTATTTTGCATTTTTCGAGCATTGTGCAACTTCCCCACCCGTTTTGGGTGGATTGACGTTCCTTTTCGTTCGCAACGTTTCCGCCGTATGCGCGCGGGAAAAATTTTTTGTATTTTTGCAAAAAAAACTATTGATTTTATTGACTTTCCCCGCTATAATCTATACTTGCGTGAAAAAAGAACGGTATTCATAGATATCACCGTACGAGGAGGTGCAATTCATGCCCAACATTAAGTCTGCGAAGAAGAGAGTCTCTCTGTCCCGTATCGCCAACGAGAGAAACAAGATGGAGAAGTCTGTTCTGAAGACCACCATCAAGAAGTTCGACGCCGCTGTCGCTTCCGGTGACAAGGAAGAGGCCGCTACTGCATACACCGCTGCAGTCGTCGCTGTTGACAAGGCTGTGAACAAGGGAATTCTTCACAAGAACAATGCCGCCCGCAAGAAGAGCAGCATGACCTTGAAGAAGAACGCGATGTAAGCAAATTCAGGATGATATTCCGCCTGACGGTCTACCCGTCAGGCTTTTGCTTTTTTTGAGAGGAATACAAAATTGGGAATTGTATTATTGTTGAAAATGTAGTAAAATATAGCACAGAAATTAGAATGGAGGTATATCGGACGTGAAGAAACCCATTGTACTTGTAATTATGGACGGCGTCGGCAAGGGCGACGGCGGCAGCGGCGATGCGGTCGCGGTCGCGAAGACTCCCACGCTCGACCGTCTTTTCGATACCTGCCCCTACACCTGGCTGAAGGCGCACGGCACTGCGGTGGGTCTGCCCAGCGACGACGACATGGGCAACTCCGAGGTCGGTCACAACGCCCTCGGCTGCGGTCAGGTCTATTCCCAGGGCGCGAAGCTGGTCGGCGAATCCATCGAGAACGGCGCGCTGTTCGCGTCGAACACGTGGAAGGAGCTCGTCTCCAACTGTGTGGACGGCGGCAAGGCGTTCCACTTCCTCGGTCTGCTCTCCGACGGCAACGTGCATTCCAACATCAGCCATTTGATCGCCCTGCTCCGCCGCGCAAAGGCGGAGGGCGTGAAGAGCGTCTACTGCCACATCCTGCTCGACGGCCGCGACGTGCCCGCCACCTCTGCGCTGGAATATGTGCAGCAGCTGGAGGACGTGCTCGCGCAGCTGCGCACGGACGGCTGCGACTACCGCATCGCCTCCGGCGGCGGCAGAATGAAAATCACCATGGACCGCTATGAGGCTAACTGGGCGATGGTCGAGGCCGGCTGGAGGACCCATGTGCAGGGACTCGGCAGACAGTTCGCCTCGGCGAAGGAGGCGATTGAAACCTACCGCGCCGAGCTCGGCTGCATCGACCAGGATCTGCCCGCCTTCGTGATCGCGGAAAACGGCAAGCCGGTCGCCAGAATCGCAAACGGCGACAGCGTCGTGCTGTATAACTTCCGCGGCGACCGCGCGCAGGAGATTTCCCTCGCCTTCGACCGCAGGGACTTCGACAAGTTCGACCGCGGCGACTACACGGGCGTGCGCTTTGCCGGCATGCTCGAATACGACGGCGACCTGCACATCCCGTCGAAATATCTGGTGCAGCCGCCCGTCATCAAGAACACGCTGACGGAGCTTCTGTGCGCCAACGGCATCCGCGAATACGCCCTGTCCGAGACGCAGAAATACGGTCATGTGACCTACTTCTGGAACGGCAACCGCTCCGGCAAGGTCGACGAAGCTCTCGAAACCTACGAGGAAATTCCCTCGGACGTCATCCCCTTCGAGCTCGCGCCCGCGATGAAGTCCAAGGAGATCACCGATCACATGATCGCGGCGATGGAGTCCGGAAAATACGACTTCCTGCGCTGCAACTTCCCCAACGGCGACATGGTCGGTCACACCGGCGTGATGGAAGCCGTCGTCACCGCGATGGAGTGCGTGGATGAGAGCGTCTGCCGCATTCTCGATGCCGCCGACCGTCTCGGCTATACCGTTCTGGTCACCGCCGACCACGGCAACGCCGACCAGATGACGGAGACCAAGAAGGGCAAGACCTCGATCCGCACCGCCCACAGCTTGAACCCCGTTCCCTTCATCGTCTACGATAAGGACACGAAATACACATTGAAGGACGGCAAATTCGGCCTTGCAAACGTCGCGCCCACCGTCGCGACCCTGCTGGGGCTGAAGGCGCCCGACTGCTGGGAAGCCAGCATGATTTAAGGAGGTATTCTTATGATCCGCCGTGAAAATGAACTGGGCAGCATTGCTGTCAGCAATTCCGTCTTTACCAAGATCGCGGGCAACGCCGCAACCAACTGCTTCGGCGTCAAGGGCATGGCGATCCGCTCCGTCTCCGACGGTCTGGTGCATCTGCTTCGCCGCGAGTCCATGGCGAAGGGCGTTCTCGTGACGGTCAACGACGACGGCACGATCTCCATCGACCTGCACATCATGATTGATCAGGGCGTCAACATCCCCGCGCTGGGCAACTCCATCGTCTCCGAGGTGCGCTACAAGGTATCGCAGGAGACGGAGACCGAGGTCAGGGACGTCAACGTCATCATCGACTCCATGACGGTCGATTGAAAGGCAGGTGTCCGTATTGAGAACAATGATCGACGGGCAGACGCTGCAAGAAATGCTGATCGGCGCCGCCGCCGTGGTGGAAAAGCATAAACAGCAGATCAATGAACTGAACGTTTTCCCCGTGCCCGACGGCGATACGGGTACCAATATGAGCTTGACGCTCAACACCGCCGCCGCAGAGCTTCGCAAGCTGCGCGGCGCGACGCTGACGAAGGTTGCGGATACTGCCGCTTCGGCGATGCTCCGCGGCGCAAGAGGCAACTCCGGCGTCATCCTTTCGCTGCTGCTGCGCGGCATCTCCAAGAGCCTGAAGGGCATGGAAGGCTGCGACGGCGCGCAGTTTGCGCTCGCCCTGCAGAGCGGCGTGGCAGCCGCCTACAAGGCTGTCATGAAGCCCACCGAAGGCACGATCCTGACCGTGGCGCGCGTGTCCGCCGAGGACGCGACTGCCGCTGCGGAAGCGGACAGCTCCTTTGAATCCGTCCTCGCAGCCGCCTATGACTCCGCCACAGACGCGCTGGCGCTGACCGTCCATCAGAATCCCGTGCTGGAAAAGGCGGGCGTCGTGGACGCCGGCGGCAAGGGCTGGGTCTATGTTCTGGAAGCGATGCTGGCGGTCTGCCGCGGCGAGAAGATCGAAGCCGCGTCGAGCGCCGCCGCCGTCAAGGATCAGGCGGACTTCACCGATTTTGACACGGAGGACATCACCTTTGCCTATGACACAGTCTTCATCGTCCGCAAGGCGAAGGAGGATATTGACCTCTCCCCGCTGCGCCGGTATCTGGACACGATCGGCGACAGTATCGTGATCGGCGAGGACGACGAGGCCTTCAAGGTACATGTGCATACGAACATCCCCGGCGCCGCGCTGATGCGCGCGCAGAAGTACGGCACGCTCGAGCTTGCGAAGATCGAGAACATGCAGATGCAGCATGACGATCTCGCCGCCGGCAGAAAGGCGCGCAGCACGGACGATCTGGAAGAAGATGAGGAAGAAGCTCCGAAGAGCGTCGCCGCACCGGAAAAGAAGTACGGCGTCGTCGCGGTCTGCGCGGGTCAGGGACTTGCGGACGTCTTCCGTGAGCTCGGCGCGGACAACATCATCGAGGGCGGTCAGACCATGAACCCCTCCACGCAGGACATTCTGGAGAAGATCAACGCCACCCCGTCCGAGGTCGTCTTCGTCTTCCCGAACAACAAGAATATCATCATGGCCGCCGAGCAGACCGTGCCGCTGACCGAGAAGAAGGTCGTCGTCATCCCCTCCAAGACCGTGCCGCAGGGCATTTCCGCCCTGCTGATGTTCGACCCCGACGCGAACGAGGAGGACATCGTCGCCACGATGAAGATGGCGATGCAGCACGTCACTACGATCCAGGTCACCTACGCCGCGCGCGACTCCGACTTTGACGGTCACGACATCCACGCCGGCGAGTATCTGGCGCTCTACGGCAGCTCCCTCTTCGGCAGCGATACCAACGTGGAAAGCCTTCTCGCCGGTCTTGCGGACAAGCTCAAGGCGGAGGGCAGCGAATTCATCACCGTTTACTACGGCGCGGATATTTCCGAGGCGCAGGCGTCCGCCGCCGCCGCGATCTTCACAGACCGCTGCCCGGACGCCGAGGTCTCCGTCATCAACGGCGGTCAGCCGGTATATTACTATCTGATCTCCGCCGAATCGCAGTAATCATTCAATAATATAATTATAGAAAAGGAGTGACCGCTATTATGTCCGTGCCTGTTGTGATCGTAACCGACGTTCGATACCGCACGGCGTTAGCGGTCATTCGCCCGTTACGGAAGGCAGGCTTCACCGTCATCGCCGTGCAAACGGCGGTCGAGTCGCCGAAGAAACCGGCGGCGTTCTCGTCGCGCTGTGTCAGCCGCCGCGTGACGCTGGACGGCTCGGTCAAGGACGAGGAATACGCTTCGCGTCTGCTCGCGCTCTGCCGTGAATACGCGCCGGAACGTCCTATCCTCTTCCCGATCGGCGCGGACACGCTCGCTATGCTGTCAAAACACGCCGCGCAATTCGAAGCCGTCTGTGATTTCCTGGTCTCGCCGCCGGAGGTACTGGACGCAGCCAACGACAAGCGCGTGGTCGCGCAGACTGCGTTAAAAACCGGCGTGCCCGTGCCGGAGGAATTTGACTGCACGGACGGCAAGCTCCCGCCGCGCTATCCGGTCTTTCTGAAGCCGCGCTGCGGCGAAAAGCTCGGGCTGCACGCCGAGCAGCGGTACGCTTCAGCGGAAAATGAGGCGGAATTTGTCGAAGCGTACCGGAACATGTCCGCCTTCGACCCCAGCCCCGTCGTGCAGGAGCGCATCACGGGCGACGGCTGCGGCATCTGCCTTGTAATGGACAAGCATCACAATCCCGTCTGCGTGATGGGACACAAGCGAATTCGCGAATACCCGATCAAGGGCGGTCCGTCCGCCTGCTGTATCAGCTACTACGACGAAACGCTCGAACAATACGCCGTGCGCCTGCTGCAGGCGCTCGCGTTCACCGGCATCGCGATGGTCGAATTCAAGGGCGGCCGCGTGCTGGAAATCAACCCGCGTATCTGGGGCAGCTTCCCGCTGACCGAGGTATCCGGCAGCCGCTTCGCGGAAGATTACGTCCGCGCCGCGCAGGGCGAGGTCTTTCCCGAACCGGATCGCTTCTTCCGTCGGGGCAGACGCATGCGCTTCGTGCTGAACGACACCCTCGCGTGGCTGTCCTGCCTGAAAGCGGGTCGCTGGAGGGACGTCGGCAGCGGCGTGCTCGACGTTTTCCGCGCCAAAGAAGCCCTGTTCCGCTTCACGGATCAGAAGCCGTTCTGGCGGTATCTCTATTTGACCGTGCGCGGGAAAGGAGGCGCCCAATGATCTATCGGCTCGATCTGCACCTGCACACC
>CAJOMA010000069.1:0-6756 GCA_905235655.1 uncultured Oscillospiraceae bacterium
TGAGCTCGATGAAACGCACGCCGATCGGCTGCCGCCGCGTCATTTCCGCCAGCGAAACGATCTCATCGTCGTTGATCCCGCCGAGCAGCACCACGTCGAGCTTCGTGCCTCTGAAGCCCGCGCGGTTCGCCGCGTCCAGACCGTCCAAAACGTCCTCTAATCTGCCGCAGCGCGTGATCTCGCGGAAGCGCAGGGGATTGAGCGTGTCCAGACTGACGTTCAGCCGGTCAAGCCCCGCCGCCTTGAGCGGAGCGGCGAGCTCCTTCAAGAGGCTGCCGTTCGTCGTCATCGTCAGCTCTTCAATTCCGGGGATCGCGCGCAGCATTCTGCAAAGCTGCACAATGCCGCGCCGCACCAGCGGCTCGCCGCCGGTCAAACGCAGCTTCCGGACGCCGCAGTCGGCTGCCGCGGCAGCAATCTCCGCGATCTCCTCGAAGCGGAGCTGCTCGCCGTGCGCGCGCTTGCGCACGCCGTCCGGCTCCATGCAGTACACGCAGCGGTAATTGCACAGGTCCGTCACCGAGATGCGCATATATTCTATTTTTCTTCCGTAGCGATCTATCATGTTTTACTCCTGCAGAAGCAAAATGTCTTCCGCTCTGACATAAACGCAGACGCGCTCACCCGCGGCAGGCGGTGTGCAGCGATCCTTGTCGAACTCCATGCGCAGCAGTCCGCTGCCGGGTGTTTTCAGCATGACGATATAGGAAAACACATTGTCGATCACCCGCACAACCGTGCAGTCGATCGCATTTTCCGCCGGCTCGAAGCGGAGACTGTGCGCACGGATGCCGACGCAGCGGACGGCATCGGCAGGCAGCGTCCCGCCGTCTGCGGCGCGAAGCGTCACGCCCCAGTCCGCGCAATCGTACCCGTTCTGCGTTTGCTGTGCGGCGGAAAAGTTCTTGTAACCCGAGAGCTTCGCCGCGCTGACGGTGTTCGGCGCGTGCATAAGACCGTTCACGGTCGTCACCTCATCGGAGCGACCGTCCGTCAGCACGCAGACGCGCGTGCACAGGCGGGTGACCTCGTCGCGGCTGTGCGACACGAAGATCACGTCGCCCGCGAAGCGGTCGAGCAGCTCCATGAGCTCCAGCTCCAGCTTCCATTTGAGCGCGTCGTCAAGCGCGGAAAACGGCTCGTCCAGCAAAAGCGCCTCCGGCTCGGACAGAAGGATGCGCGCAAGCGCGACGCGCTGCTGCTGCCCGCTCGAAAGCTCCGCAGGGCGGCGTTTTTCCAACCCGTCAAGGTGGAACGCAGCAAGCCTTTCCTCTATGCGCGTTTTCTGCTCTGCGCGCGGCAGCTTTCGTACCGCAGTCTGCAGATTCTGCGCGACCGTCATATTCGGAAACAGAGCGTATTGCTGAAACAGGTAACCGACGCGCCGCTTTTGCGGCGGCAGATTGATATGCGCCTGACTGTCATAAAGCGTGCACCCGTTGAGCACGATGCGGCCGCTGTCAGGCGTTTCGATACCGGCGACGCATTTGAGCGTCATGCTCTTGCCGCAGCCGGAAGCGCCGAGTAAAGCGAGGATTCCGCCGGCCGTCTCAAAGCTGACGTCCAGCATGAAGCTGCCAAGCTGTTTTTTTATCGAAACAGAAAGACTCATGCGCGCACCTCCCTTGACGGCAGCCTGCGGCGCGCGGTGCGGTTTTTGCACTCAAGCAGATTGACCGCCAGCATGACGACCGCGGAAAGGCCAATGTTGATCGCAATCCATTTGAGCGCCAGCTCGTCATTGTTGATGCGCCAGAGCTGATAGACCTCGGTTGCTATCGTAGCGGTGTGTCCCGGGGTGTATCCGGCGATCATCGAGGTCGCGCCGAATTCGCCCATTGCCCGCGCAAACGACAGTACGACGCCGGCAACGACGCCCTGCCGGCAGCAGGGCATCCGGATATGCCAGAAAATATAGGTCTTGGACAGACCGAGCGTGCGCCCTGCCTGCGCCAGCGTTTCGTCGAAGCTCTCGAACGCGCCGCGCGCCGTGCGATACATCAGGGGAAACACGACGACCGATACGGCGAAGATCGCAGACCACCATTGCATGACGAGCTTCTGATTGAACATCTCCAAAAACCAACTGCCGATGATTCGCTTCGGTCCCAGCACGAGCAGCAGCAGATAGCCGACAACCGTTGGAGGCAGGACGAGCGGCAAGGTGAGCAGCACATCCAGAATGCCCTTGAGCAGACGCGGCAGTTTTGCAATATAATACGCTGCGGCGATCCCTGTAAAAAATACGATGACCGCGCAGATCGCGGCGATCCGCAGCGAATTGTAGAGCGGAAAAAGGTCCATAACCGTCGTTCCTTTTGCTTTTGTGTCTGTATTATACTACAAAAAGGAGTGCAGGGGAAGTGATTTTTCGCTTCCCCTGCACGGTTTGCGGGAATTAACCGAGCGGGGTGAAGCCTACGGCTTCAAAGACGGCGGCTGCCTCCGGCGTTTTCAGGAAGTCCAGGAACGCCTGCGCGGCGTCTGCGTGCTTACTGATCTTCAGCACCGAGGCGGGATAGATGACCTGACCGCACATTTCCTTCGTCGCGGTATCGACGACGGTGAGATTTGCGGAGAAGGCGTCCGTTTGGTAGATAATGCCGCAATCTACCGCACCCTCGGAAACCTGAGAGGTGACTTCCTTCACGTTCGTGCCGTAGGTGATGCAGCCGGCGGATGCCAGCGCTGCCTCATCGAGTCCGAAGTAGGCAAGGATCTTCTGCGTGTACTGTCCGACGGGAACGTCCGCGTTGCCCATGGCAAGCAGAATATCTCCGCTTTCGAGCGCTGCCTTCAGATCCTCGTAACTGTTGATTTCCTTCGGGTTGCCATCCGGCACCGCCAGCGCGACCTTGTTTTCCAGCAGATTGCAGCGGCTGTCTGCGAGCACGAAGTCGAGTCCGTTGGTGTTGATCTCCGGTTCTGCGTTGATGTCCAATTGATTCATCTGCTTCTGACCGGCGGAAATGAAGACGTCACAGTCTGCGCCCTCTTCAATGTTGGTCTTCAGCGTGCCGGAGGATTCAAAGGTCAGAATAATGTTGACGTTCGGCGCGACTTCTTTGTACATGTCTGCGATTTCCGTCAGCGTCTCCGTCAGAGAGGCGGCGGCGAAGACGATCAGGGTAATCTCCTCCGGCGCTTTGGTCTCGATCGGCGCATTTGCCGCGGGAGCCTCGGTCGCAGGGGCGTCGGGCGTGTGGGCGGCGCATGCCGCCAGAGTCAGAAGCACCGCGAGCGCAAGCACCAGCACCGCGGTCTTTTTGAATGTTGCTTTCATTGGGGTTCCTCCTTACAGAGCGTTTTTACAGGATAACGCGATTATAGCAAAGAGAAACGAAAAATTATGTTGTCCAAACAACTTTTTTGTGCTATAATCAAAGAAAAACGGAGGATACGATGGACAATCTTATTACAACCGTTCAGGGGAACCCCCTGTTTGCGAATGTTTCCGGCGAGTCGATCCGGTCTGCGATCGTGCCGCGCGGGAGCGTGAAGACCTATGCCGCAGGGTCGAATCTCTTTCTGCCTCTGGATAAGGTCAGCCGCGTGCAGATCCTGCTCTCGGGGAAGGTCAAGCTGGTCTACTATATGGAAAACGGCGAGCAGGACATCCGGAATCTGATCTTCCCGCCGAAGCTGATCGGTGCCGATCTGATCTGCACCCGCACGCAGCTTTCGCCCTATCAGGCGACTGCGGTGGAGCAGAGCGCGGTGTTCTCCTTTCCCGCGGAGATCATACTGCAGCAGGGGAGTATGCCGGAGCCGGAGCGCCTGACCTGCATCAACAACCTTCTGCAGATTCTCTCCAACGTCAACATGCAGAACGAGTACCGCCTTGCGATTCTGACGCGCAGCGGTCTGCGCGAGCGGATCATGGTGTATCTGACCATGCAGGCGAACAAGGCGCAGTCGAACACGTTCCGCATTTCGTTTTCGCGCGAGGAAATGGCGTCCTTCCTGCGCGTCAACCGCAGCGCACTGTCGCACGAGTTGAGCCTGCTGCGGCAGGAGGGGGTCATCGAGTTCTACAAAAACGAATTCACCCTCCTGACGCGCTATGATGCGGCAGTCATCCCCGAATAAGAACAACGCCCGCTGCAAAAGCAAAAGCAGAGGGCGTTGTTCCTATTCACATTCTTTTTTGTGGCCGAGGTGGATGCCGATATGTCCGACGCCGAGGACGATCCCCGCCGCAAACAGAAACGGATTTCCGCCGTAGACGGCGAGAAGCAGCACCGCGATCACCGGAAGCGTCGCGCCGGGAACGGGAATACCGAACAGACTGCCGTAGAAGTCCCGCATGGTCTTCTCGCTGCGGAAATACCGCCCCCAGAAGACCTCATACAGAAGCATCAGCGCGAACGCGGCGATCAGCCACGCGAGCCATGGGCTCAGGCGAACGTTAAAGTCCTCGAAGATCAGCACGAGGCAGGTCACGGCGACTTCGCCGACCCGCTCCAGAGCAAGCAGAAGCCTGTTTTCGTTCTTCGCGTATTTGTCGTAATCCTTCGGCTGAAATTTCGTCCAAAGCGCGTTCGGCACGAACAGCATCAGCAGAAAGATCAGCCCGACGTAGGAAAAGCCGAAATGCATTTGTATCCTCCGATTTGATTCTGGATCAGTCCAGATCGTAAGCGTCCGGGTCGAGCCAGAAGAGTTCTTTCTGCTCGTCGCCTATCATCGCGTTGTGCTTTTCAATGTACCGGCGTTTCGTGCCGAAGCCCGCGTAAACGCACCAAGAGACCAGCCCGTGCGGGTTTTCCAGCGGATAGATCGCGACCGTGATATCCAAAACCTTCCGCGGGTTGCCGACGGGCGTGAATCTTACGCCGATTTCTCTCTCAAAAGCAAGCCACGTCCGTTTCATCCACGGAATGCTCTCACTGACCGCAGGAGGGATCGGGAAGGAGGGGTCTTTCCAGAGCAGGCACTTTCTCCCGTCGGTCAGCTCCGCAATTTCCAGATCGATCGGCAGGTACTCCCACGCCTCGTTCCTGCGAAGCTGCAGCTTCACGTCCTCAAAGGCGATTTCCCCCTGATCGACGCAGTCGCCGATAAACATGACGCCGAGACCCTTCGATTTTCCGCCGGTGTTGTATACGGAGACGATCTCGGATTTTCCGATCCGGCAGGGCATTCCGTTGTAGCGCGGGATAACAAAGCGCGGCGGTCGGATCGTTCCCTGCGGCGCGGCAAAGAACAGGCGGGTGATTTGCTCCGGCGGGAGAAGGTCGGGCGCCCCGACCTCCAGCGTCGCCTGCGCCGGCTCCATGCGGATCAGCTCCGCAATCTGCGCGAACGCCTCCTCTGCAAAGACGTGTTCCGTTCTGACGATCTCCTTCAGGCGGGGCATATCTCCGACGAGCTTGCCCCAAGGGGAGAGCTTCGTCCTTCTGCGGTGCGGAATCTCCTCAGGTCGTCCGATGTTGATCCAGCCGTCTGCTGCGTCGCCGGCGGGCTGAAGAAGCAGCTGCAGAAAGTCCGAATCGAAGCAGGCGGCACAGAGAACATCCGTGTCAAACCGCTGTGAGAAATGCACCGCCGTCTTTTTCATCGCTTCTTCCACACTGAATTGAAACGTGTCCGACGCGACGGATACCCAGTCGCTGTGCGGCGGCTCGCAGATCGCCACACAGACGCTTTCCTCGCCTTCGTGCGGCAGAGGGACAAAGCCTTGCTCCGATAACTGTCGGATGAGCTCGCTTTTCAGGGCTTCCGTATTGTATTTGTCATTTTTGCGGATGTGGACGTTATCAAAAAAAAGGCCCATGAAATCGCTCCTTTCTCGCTGTCATAGCGATTGATACGCTGCGTTCATTCGGCGTTTTCCTCCAACGCTTCGAGCAGGAAACTCACCGGACGGAAGCCGTCGTTGCAGGAGATCATCGCCGATTTTTTGTTCTTCATCCAGCCGTCATAGAGGTCCTCTGCGCCGTGCGCCAGCGCCATCACGAAGGGAGAGACGGTATCCCACGCGCTGTCGCAGAAGCCGTCGGGTCTACGTCGGCCGTCGGCGACGAATTCCTGCCCGGGCTGCATGTCGCAGGCGTGTTCGATGGGGTTTTCGTATTGCTCGATCAGATCGTCATAGCGGGCGATTCGCTTGACGGTGATCCTGACTTTTTTCATCATACCTCACCTCATTGCTCCAAATGCCTCAATGTTACTATACCATAATTGCGCGCAAATGGAAAGCAATTTGCTGAAAAAGACAATCGAATCAACACACTGCGAAAAAAGTCAGATGAAACGAAAAAAACAGTTGACAGTACCGGAAAAGCTTGCTATAATATCAAAGCTGTCCGAAATGCTGTTATAGCTCAGCAGGTAGAGCGCATCCTTGGTAAGGATGAGGTCCCCGGTTCGAATCCGGGTAACAGCTCCATAATAATTAGCACTTGCGAAAGCAGGTGCTTTTTCCGTTATATCCGCTGCAATTCTCTTTTGAGGACGTGCTTATGAGATTCCCGAAACTGAAGCACCCGTATCTGTGCAAGACGCTGCTGTATTTACCCGCGCTGCTGTTTTTTCCGGCGCTTGGTCTGCTTTACCTGCCCGAGTTGCTCGGGTGGTCTCCGCGTGGCTTGTGGATGCTCCTCATCCTCTTCACCACGGGAGGCGTGGCTCTTTATTATCTGCTGCATAACTTTTCTTTGCTGCTGGGGATCGACGTTCTGTCTGCGTACATCCACGCGTGGCAGCGGGACCGGCTGGAGTTCTCCAGCGGGATCAACGGTAAGACCCGCAAAA
>CAJOMA010000069.1:6763-11425 GCA_905235655.1 uncultured Oscillospiraceae bacterium
GGCGGCGAATTTTGCGCCGCTGCCGCCTATGGGGACGCAAGTGGAAGGACGGCTCCGATGAGCGCCTAACGATTTACTACAAGCACGGTTATTCATGGACGATATTTCGCTCCATGATAGAAAAACGGATCGTACTCTGCGAGACGGAGCATCTGACCGCAGAGCAGCTTCATATCCTGCTCGGTCAGGCGCAGGCGCGTCTGCGCAGTCTGCCGGACGGCAAGGTGCGTTTCCAAACCAGGCGAGTAAAGAAAGAGCCGCGCGCCTACTGTACGATGATCGTGATCCTTGCCGACCGGGTGGATGAAGACGTGAAGACGAAGGCGCGTCAGCTGCCCGTACGAAAGGACGATATCTGCGTCCTGCCCTGCGCAGTGGAATGCCCCACGGGACACTACTATATGGACGGCGGCAAGGACGGCTATTTCGTCGGTATGGCGCCGCGCCCTGCAAAGAACCTCTGCCGCGGCATGGCAAGACGGCTGGTGTTCGCTTTCGGTCTGCCGCGAAAGAACCCTGAAAAGCGTCCGCCCTCCAAGCTGGCACAGGAGACGGAACAGTCCCTCTGGGAGTATCTGCGCGGTGCGCGGCAGGAAATAAAGGGAACCGCGCGCGGGGAGAAAAAGGAAACCGCCGCGATGCTCCGCGTCCTTGCCGACGGCAAGGTCAAGATCGGCAAATACGGCGTCTACTGCAAGCGGGGAGACCGCCTCGCTGCATGGTCCTATCTGCAGCATGAGGAGAATGAGCGGACGATCTCCCTCCTGCCTGTACCGACGTGGTACTACCGTAAAGATAGCGTCCGGTATTCTCTGCTATTCCGCAGAGAACTCAACAGGCGAAAAATGACCGACGCACAGAAAGAAGACGTCGACCGCCGCATCCGCCGCGCACTTTCGGCGGAGGGCTGGAAGATCGTCGACGAAGAATAGCCGTGCTCGAAAGAGTGCGGCGCTTCGATTATCATATTGCGATCAGCCGCTTTATTTGCGCAGACCGCGAGAATAACACTGCGAGAAAAAAGCCAAAACGCCTTGACATCTTTTGGAATTTGTGGTTAAACTAAAACTAGAAATCATTACACAGGAGGACGCCACGATGATTGAGATCGAAGAAATGCCCGTCCGACGGGGGAACGTTCCGTTCCGTGTCGCCAGAGGACACTTTGCCACCAACCACAGCCATATCAATTATTATATCGACATCTCCTTCCAGAAGACCCGACTGAGCGAGGCAAAGGACGTCGCGCGTCAGCTCGCAAAGCACTACCTGACGGAGGCGGTCGATACCGTGCTCTGCCTTGACGGCACGGCGGTCATCGGCACCTGCCTCGGCGAGGAGCTCACCTTGCAGGGGCGCGGCGTCAACAGCGGGAAAACGATCTATGTCCTCGAGCCGGAATACAACGCCAACAGCCAGATCATCTTCCGTGATAACGTAGTTTCGCTGATTCGCAACAAGCGGGTGCTGGTGCTGATGGCGAGCGTGACCACGGGCTTCACCGCCAACCGTTCGATTGAGGCTATCGGCTACTACGGCGGCGCCGTGGCGGGCGTCGCGAGCTTGTACAGCNNNNGTCCACTGCCGCCGGTCTGCCGGTGCACTCAGTCTATGACGTGAACGACCTGCCTGGCTACGAGAGCTACGACTACCGCGACTGCCCCTACTGTAAAGCCGGTCGCCGGCTCGACGCGCTGGTCAACAGCTTCGGCTATTCGTCGCTGTGATCCTAAAGGATAGAAACCGGCGCAGGCTGCAGATATTTCTGCGGCCTGCACAGAATCTGACGCGCGGGAAGCGCGGCGGCTGGTATTCGCCTTCGGTCTGCAGCGCCGCGCTCACAGCGGAAGGATGGAAGATCGTCGCCGACGAATAATACTTATTGCGCAACAAAATGGAGTTGAAACGATGGAAGAGGCTAAAAATGCGCGCCGATTTCCGAGGTGGGCGGAAACCCTGCTGATCTGGTGCGTGCCGACGCTGGTAATCCTGCTCCTGTATGTATATGTAATCGGACTGGTCTTCGATTGGTATTCCTTCCTCACGTTCTGCGCGATTCTTGCGCTTGGACTCATCATAACAAGGGTGATCTTTGTGCTTCGTTCTGATCGGATCGTCAGCGCGAAGGTTTGGCGGTGCGTCCTGTGGCTTCTGCTGCTGGTCGTTTTTTGGTTCTTTAGCCTGTTTCTTCCGCGGGTAACGCATCATGTGACCGGGGTCGATGCCCCCGGCAGGTTTGAAGCGGAGCTCTCGCAGGCTTACCCAATGTCATTTCCCGACGGTGTGGAAATCGGCTCGCCGCAGTCTGCCGAGCTGCACCGCTCCTGCATGTCGGCGTTCATCTTCCGGAGCCGATCCTATACGCTCCTGTGCCGCTATGATGCGGCGGAGTATGAAGCGGAGAAGACTGCGCTGGAAACTCGCTATATGTTCCGCACAGAGCCGCTGTTGACGGAATACCCGATCCGCGATGAGACAGTTCAGACGATCGAGCCTTATGCGCTCATCGGAAACGACGTCTTCCGCTTCGTGCGTCCTGTAGACGGCGACAGCGATATGTTCTTTAAGAAATGCCTGCTGGTCGTGACCAACGACGTCGAGCGCGAGATCGGCTACATCGTCTTTGATGATTTCGATTTGGATTACGCGAGAGATCTGACGGAATTCCTGAACAATGAATGCGGCTGGAAGAACATCCGATAATAAAAACTGCAAGACCTCTGGTTGATCGGAGACCTTGCAGTTTTTTCATGCTTCAAATTACCCTTCCTGCGCTTGCGGCCGTCCAAACGCCGTGCAGGATCGCGGCTTTGCCGCCGATGAGAAAGGTGTCCATGCCCTCGATTTCCTGCCGCGGGTCGTATGACATACAACGGAGATTTTGCACCAAAGCGGATCGCGCGGACGCAGTAACCGAAAGGTCAGAAAAAAGGGCAGGTCATCTCCCACCCTTTGTTCATTCTTCGATTTTCACTATTTCAACTGCGGATTCCAAAAGAAGATTAATCAGTTCATTTCTAGAACGATTCGTTTTTGCCGAAAGCTCATCTAAGCGAGCAATCAATTCATCCTTCATACGAACAGAGACGATTTTATGTCCGTCGTCCCCCTTTTTTTGAACCTTTTTTGCGATTTTGATTTCCTCACGCATAAAACCACCTCTCATAGTTAAAGTTTAACTTGACAAGAATAGTTTTTGCATACTATAATTTAATAGTTGCAATACAACTATTTATTTATAGTCTATCTATGGAGGGAACAAGGATGAATAGAGCAATCACGATTCTGTTGGTTTTTGTCATGGTGCTGTCGCTTGCAGCATGCGGTAAAAGCACGACAACAAGCGAACCTACGCTCCAACATGCAACTGAAAACACGCTCGCCTCACCGAGTACAACTGAAAATGCGGCTGACACAACGGAGACAAATACTCTTGAGAATCCTGAACCGACTGAGGAAACGTTAGATATCGCCATGCTAACAGCATGGTATAAAGAAAACTCCATGTTGATTTGCGGGGGTGTATATTTTGTAGGCAAAGACATCTTGGCTGCATACTACGGCATCACTTGTCAAACAGCAAGCTTCGGGATGAACGTAATCGTTTTTGATACGGAAAACGATTATTATTCCTATCACCGCAGCAGCCGCTTCACAGGCGGCGAGGAGAGCGCTGCGTTAGAAGCTTATGCCAGTCAAAACGATTATATCAGCGAAGGAAAAACAGTTGGACTCAACTTAAAGGATGGAAATGTTTTGCTGATCAAGAATGGAATCGCTGAATTGTCCTATTCCGATTCAGATCAGAAAGCAGATATTGAAACGCCGGAAATCGGAAAAAGAATCAACGTGTTTGAAGGTGATTATCTGGTTGGGAGCGATATGGAGCCCGGCAGTTACATGATTACTTCAACGGAAAAAAACGGCACAATGCTTGTCGTGTTCGAGACAGCGGAAAAACTGGCGGATTTTGAAAATGAAGATCATTTCACGAACGGGGAGTTCTCTGCCGATATAGAGAAAAACGCTGTATTTGGCATTCACATTAACGAAGGAGAAACATGCTGTGTTAACCTTAAAGAAGGCATGGTCTTATTGGTGCATTACGGAACTGGAGCGGCACAGCAGGTAAAGATGGGATGGTCTGTTTCGTAAACTGACCTGCGGAGGAATAGCTCCATACAGGGAAAATAGCATTTCGGTTTGTTTTTGATACTGGCGCGATCATGCACAGGACGGCTCCGTGTGTTTTTGACAACGCGCGCTAAGGACGTTTGCATTTCCTGCTGCGTATACTAAACCGCATCTCCCCACAAAAAACTGTGAGGGGATGCGGTTTTTCGCTGATATGCGACAGGTCTTGGGCGGGAATATTAGAGCACCGTACCGGCGCCTGCGGCGGTCCATTCGCCGTGGAGGATGGCGGGCTTGCCTGCGACGAAGACGGTGTCGAGCCCATCGCTTTCCTGCCGCGGGTCGAGGTAGGTCGCGCGCTCGCGCAGGAGTTCCGGCTTGAAAATGTTGATATCCGCGTCCATGCCGACGCGCAAAAGCCCTTTGTTTTTGATCCGCATCGCCTCAGCGGGCAGGGCGGTGATCTTCCGCACCGCCGTCGGCAGGTCGATCGCTCTCTTTTCAAGGACAAACCGCTCGAAAATGCGC
>CAJOMA010000070.1 GCA_905235655.1 uncultured Oscillospiraceae bacterium
GCCGCCGCCGCTGCCGATGCCATAGGTGGTGAAGGCGCCGCCGTAGAACTCAAGATACTGGTTGTAATTGCCGTTGTAGGCAGCATTGACGCAGTGCAGGTGGACGATGCCGCCGCTGACCGCCTCGAATTCCCACTGGGCATAGTCGGTTTCCGCGCTGCTCATGGTCAGACTGTTGCCGGTCTGACCGTAGGTCAGGAACTTGCCGTCCGCGTCGAGGAAGCGGAACTTGCCGTCGCTGCCCTTCTTGACGCGGAAGATCGCCGCCGCGTCGTTCGTGCCGAGCTGCTTGTCGCCGTTGCTGACGTCGCCGGAGGGGGCGAGCTTGGTACCCTCGATAACAGAGGAAACGAGCTGCCCGCCCGCGATGTGGAAGATCATGATCTGATCGCCGTCGGCGAGGGTGGAAGGATCGGTGACGAGCGAGCCGATATAATTGCCGGTTGCGATACCGCCGCCGCCGATCTCGCCGGTGTAGACGAGCGCCCAGCTCGACGGCGCGGGGCTGACGCCGCCCTTGGCGGCGGTTTCCACGGTGATGAATTCTCCGATCAGATCGGGAACGGAGCCGACGCTGTCATCCGCCTGCGACCAGATGGCGTCCGCCGTGGAGAAGGCGGCGAACGGGCCGTTGCCGAGGTGGTAGTTATTGACCGCCATGAGGTAGGTCTTGTTCAGCTCGAAGGCTCTGCCGTCGGCAAACTTGCTGATCACGACGCGGCTGCCTGCCGGCTGGGACATGTCGTAGACAAAGTCCAGACCGTAGAAGATCGGGTTGGTAAAGTCATCGCCCTTTGTACCGTAGGACGGCGTTCCGCTCATGGTATTGACGGACAGACGCTCGGAGGCGACGAATTCCATGACGTCCTTGATCTGCTGACCGGTCAGCGGGAGCAGGTAGAGGGTGTTGTCATAGCGATAGAGCTTGTAAATGTCCTTCATGGACATTTCGCCGGCGGAGACCTTGTAGCTGCCGCTGACGACCATGGAGGTCGCGGAGAAGTCGACGGTCATGTGATCCAGTCCCGTCTCCGCCTTCAGGGCGCTGATCTGCTCCGCGGTGCGGTACTTCTGCGCAAGGTAGTAGGTGCCGCGGTCGATCTGCGCGCGGTTGATCAGATCCATCGCGTCGCTCTGCGCGAGGTAGTAATTGGGAACGGAATTCCATGTGCCGACGAGATTGCCGACGCTGCGGCTGACGTTGACTTCCGCCGCTTCGGCGTAGGGTCTGATTTTTTCTTTCAGCGCGGTATCGGCGGCATAGCCGTTCAGTCCCATATCCTTGTGCTCTTTGACGTAGATGCCGCTTTCGTTGATGCCGAAGGTGGTGCAGGTCAGGTTGACACCGCCGCCGTTGACCACGAGGACGTCGTTGCCGTTCTTGTCCTGATAGGTGTTGCCGGAGTAGCTCGCGGAGTGGTCGTGACCTGCAATCACAAGGTCGATGTCCGTGTTGTTGGCGATCATGGACAGCACCTGATTTTCGGAGTTCGAGCCGAAGACGATATCGTCCGGCGCGACCGCCGCGCCCAGACCGGAATGGTAGGCGATGATGATGGCGTCGGCGCCTAACGCCTTGACCTCTTTGATGTACTTATCGGCTTCCCACGCGATCGAGTCGTGCGTGTTGTCCGGATGGGTGAAGACGATGCCGGGGTAGTTGTCCGAAACGTCCCAGCGCGGGCAGTCGGTGTTTTCAAAGCCGATGATCGCGATCTTATAAGTTCTGCCGCCTGCGGCGATCTCCTTGAACAGGTAGGGCGTAAAGACGTTCGCGCCTCTGGCGTGAACGCCGTCGGTGCCGTCATAGTACAGGTTGGCGCAGAGCGTAGATACGCCGTTCTGCGTAAGATAGGAACGGGTCTTCTCCATGACGTCCCAGCTGTAGTTGAACTCATGGTTGCCGATCGTGGCGATATCGTATTTGATCTCCGCCAAACACAGCGCCATGGGGTTCGGATCGGTCGTCTCGCCGGCCTTGAGCCGGGTCAGATGGTAACCGGAGATCGGCGTTCCCTGATAGGTGTCGCCGTTGTCGATCAGAATGACGTTGGACTTGGAGCTGCGGACGGAAGCGACCGCAGAAGAAACGTTCAGCATGGAGTTGCTGACGCTGCCGCCGGTCAGCAGATTGACGTCCCAGCAGCGTCCGTGCATATCGGTGGTGGAAAGGATCGTAAATTCGCCGATATCCGCCGCTGTCGCGCTCACCGGGAACAGGCAGAGCAGCAGAGCCAGCGTGCAGACGAGGGCAAGTCCCCGCTTCAGAAGATGGTTCATAAAAGTGCCTCCTTCAGCTATTATAGTTTTACTATTATATTTTAGCGTATTTCCCCGCGCCATGCAAGAAAGGAAGTGCGCGGTTTCGGAAATTAGGCAAAGTTAACAATTTCCGACTGTCGCAGTCGTGCAAATGCACCCTGTTAAGGGTCAAATTCTGTCGGATTGCACAAAAACAAATTAGGGGATACCCAAATGCCTGTCATTTATGATATAATAAGCAATACTTCGGGAAAGCGAGGAATCAACATGACAACAGATCAACTGACCGCCCTTCTGACGACAGACCCTGCCGCCGTGCTCGAGAGCGATCGAAGGTTTTACTATAAGCAAATCATGCAGGCGGTGGACATCGTCTCCGCCAACGCGAGCAAACGACCGGTCATTCTCCTGTCCGGTCCCTCCGGCTCGGGAAAGACGACGACCGCGCTGCTGATCGAGCGCGAGCTGGATCGGCGCGGGATGGAGACGCACACCCTGTCGATGGACGAATACTTCTCTCCGCTGACGGCGGAGGAAAAAGAGCTGCTGAAGCAGAACAAGCTCGATCTGGAAAAGCCGACCCGCGTGGATATCCCGTTTTTCCAGGAGCAGCTTGGTCAGATCCTGAACGGCGAGGAAATTCTGCTGCCGCGCTACGATTTTCACGAAAGCAAGCGCTATTTCGACGGCAGAAAGCTGCACCGCAGACGCGGCGAACTCGTCATCATGGAGGGCATCCACGCCCTTAACCCGGACGTCACGGGCTACGCCAATCAGACGACGCGGCTTTACGTCAGCGTCCGCACCCGCATCACGACGAAGGACGGCACGGTGCTGCACCCGTCGAAGATTCGGCTGGCGCGCAGGCTGCTGCGCGACCGCACCGGCAGAGGCCGCGCGCTGACCGAGACCATCGGCATGCGCGAGCGGGTCGACATCGGCGAGCGCAAGTATATCATGCCCTTCAAGCAGAACGCGCATTGCAGCATTGACTCGTTCTTTTCCACCGAGATGAGCGTCTACCGCGATTATCTGCTGGACGAACTGGAATCCCTTCTGCCGGACTATCCCGATCTTGCCGATCTGGTGCAGGTGCTGCGCGAGATTCCGTCCGTTTCCGAGAAGCTTCTGCCGCGCGACTCGCTCCTGCGCGAATTCATCGGCGGCAGCGAATTGAATTACTGACAGACAGAGAGGGTCGAGGCATGAAGAAATATATCGTCGCTTTGGATCAGGGCACGACCTCGAGCCGCGCCATCATCTTTGACCGCGCGCAGAATATCATCGGCATGGCGCAGCGGGAGTTTACGCAGATTTATCCGCGCTCGGGCTGGGTGGAGCACGATCCGATGGAGATTTATTCCAGTCAGTACGGCGTGATGATGGAGGCGATCACGCACAGCGGAATCGACCCGCAGGAGATCGCCGCGATCGGCATTACCAATCAGCGCGAGACGACGGTAATCTGGGAGAAGGCGACCGGAAAGCCGATCTATAACGCGATCGTCTGGCAGTGCCGCCGCACGGCGGAAATCTGCGACGATCTGCGCGAGAAAGGGTTCGAGCCGTACATCCGCGAAACGACGGGGCTGGTGCTGGACGCCTATTTTTCCGCGACGAAGATCAAGTGGATCCTTGACCGCGTCGAGGGCGCGAGAGAGCGCGCCAAACGCGGCGAGCTGCTGTTCGGCACGGTGGACACCTGGCTTCTGTGGAAGCTGACGGGCGGCAAGGCGCACGCCACAGACTACACGAACGCATCCAGAACCATGCTCTTCGACATCCACAAGCTCTGCTGGGACGAGAAGCTCGCCGCCGCGCTGGACATCCCAATGTGCATGCTGCCGGAGGTGCGCGACAGCAGCGGCATGTTCGGCGTCTGCAACGTGCAGGGCTGTGAAATCCCGATCGCGGGCATCGCGGGCGATCAGCAGGCCGCGCTGTTTGGGCAGTGCTGCTTTGACCGCGGCGACGCGAAGAACACCTACGGTACGGGCTGCTTCCTGCTGATGAACACCGGCACGGAGGCGTGCGTGAGCCGGCACGGACTGATCACGACGATCGCCGCCGGTCTGAACGGGAAGATCACCTACGCCCTCGAGGGCAGCGTCTTCGTCGGCGGCGCGGTGATCCAGTGGCTACGCGATGAAATGCGCTTCCTGCGCGAATCGTGTGACGCGGAGTATTATTCCAAGAAGGTGCCCTCGACGGAGGGCGTGTATTTCGTGCCCGCCTTCGCCGGACTCGGCGCGCCGCACTGGGACATGTACGCCCGCGGCGCGATCGTCGGCATTACCCGTGGCACGAAGCCGGAGCATATCATCCGCGCCGCGCAGGAGTCCATCGCCTATCAGAGCATGGAGCTGGTGGAGGCGATGGAAAAGGACACCGGCGTAGCGCTGCACGAGCTCAAGGTCGACGGCGGCGCGAGCCGCGACGCCTTCCTGATGCAATTCCAGGCGGATATTCTGAACAAGACCGTCCAGCGTCCCGTGGTGCGCGAAACGACCGCGCTCGGTGCGGCGTATTTGGCGGGACTTGCCACAGGCGTCTGGAGCAGTCAGCAGGAGATTCGCAGCCTGTGGAGGTGCGGCGTGAGCTTCACGCCGAAGATGAGCGACGCTATCCGGCAGGCGGGGAAGCGCGGCTGGGCGAAGGCGGTCACCCGCAGCCTCGACTGGGAGGATCACGCCTGAGCCTTGAAAAATCAGCCTTTTTCGGCAGTTCAACCGGCGGTTGAATTCCACAATTGCGGAGATTTAACCGCCGGATGATTGCTTTTTTCTCCAAAATGTGACATAGTGAAGACACAAGCAGGGAGGGAACTACCATGAATTACGGAACACTCGGCGATCGCATCAAATTTCACCGCAAGCGTCTCGGCATGACGCAGGAACAACTGGCAGAGCGCATGGGCGTGAGCGCGCAGGCGGTCAGCAAGTGGGAAAACAATCTGAGCTGTCCGGATATCTCCGTTCTGCCGGACTTGGCGGGCGTCTTCGGCATCTCCGTGGACGAGCTGCTCGGCAGGGACGCCGCCCGTGAGGCGGAGATCGTCGAACCGGACGAGGAGGAAAAGGATTCCCGTGATACCTGGAACTGGAAATACGAGGCGAAGCGCGGCGGTATTCTGTTCGCGCTCTATATTCTGACGGTCGGCGTTCTGCTTCTGCTGCGCAGCATCGTTCCCGCGATGGATATCAACGGGTGGACGATCGTATGGACGACGGCGCTGATCTACATCGGCATTTCCGGTCTGCTCGGTCACTTTTCGCTGTTCTGCCTCATCATGTCGCTCGGCGGTCTGTATTTCCTGCTGTCCGAATACGGCGTTATTACGGTCAAGCCCGGCTGGGGCATCGTGCTTCCCGCGCTGCTGATCCTCTGGGGCGTCAGCCTGCTGATCGACGTCTTCTTCGGCAATAAGCCGTGGAAGCGGAAGAAAGAGGCAATGCACAAATTTAAGGACGGATTCAGGTCGGAAGGGAAAAAGCATCACCTTGAATATAGCTGCACGGACGGCGTGCTGAAGTGTTCAATGAGCTTCGGCGAGGATCGCGTACCGGTCGTAACGCCGCTATTGAAGGAAGGCTGCATTGAGAGCAGCTTCGGCGATTTCACCGTGGACTTTTCCGGCTGCGAGGCGGTCGCCTCCTACTGCGAGGTGCGGGCGGAGAACAGCTTCGGCAGTCTGAAGCTGCTGATTCCCGAAAAATTCCGCGTGGAAATGCAGCAGGACACTTCCTTTGCCGCATCGCCGGAGATCAAGGGAACGCCCGCCGCCGTGACGCAGGGCACGATCCACCTCAAGGCGGAGGTGAGCTTCGGCTCGCTACAAATTCGATACATCTGATAACAGCAAAAATGCCGCGGCGCTGCAGCGCCGCGGCATTTTTGTGATTGTTATTCTTCCGCGCGGTCGGAGGGCAGCTTTGCCGCCGTAAAGATCACGAGCAGCAGTCCGGGCAGGAAAAGGATCAGATTGAGCAAGCCCAGCGAAATATCGTAGCCGGTCTCGAGAAAGAACGCATTGTAAATAAAAATCGCGCCGCTCGCAAGAATCATGCAGACGCCGAAGAAGATTTTCAAAATCTGTCGAAAGTATTTCCAGTCCATCATGCTGCGCCTGTGCTTATTATACGGATTTGCCTGTGACTTGTCAACCTCCATCTGTGGCGATTTTTAGTTCTTGCAAACAGCGCGAATGTTTTATATAATTATAAGTCAGTAAACTGTTGAAATGGAATGGACGCTATGACATCTTTGAAAGAAAACAAAATGGGCGTGATGCCCGTCGGACGGCTGCTGCTCACCATGGCGCTTCCCATGGCGCTGTCCATGCTGGTGCAGGCGCTTTACAACGTCGTCGACAGCGTTTTCGTCTCCCGCATTTCCGAGGCGGACAACGACGCGCTCACCGCCGTCTCGCTCGCGTTCCCCGTGCAGAATATCATGATCGGCGTCGCCTCCGGCATCGCCGTCGGCGTCAACGCCCTGCTCTCGCGCGGACTCGGCGAGCAGGACCGCGATCAGGTCAACCGCAGCGCGCTCAACGGCATTTTTCTCGCCTTTGTCAGCATGCTGCTGTTCGTGCTGTTCGGCATTTTCGGCGCGGGAGCGTACATGCGCTCCATCACGCCCAATGCGCAGACGGTCGCCTACGGCACGGATTATATCCGCATCATCAGCATTGTCTCCTTCGGCATTTTCGGCGAGGTGCTGTTTGAGCGTCTGCTCCAGTCCACCGGCCGCACCGCCTACACCATGCTCACACAGGGCGTCGGCGCGGTCATCAACATTATCCTCGACCCCATCCTGATCTTCGGCTGGTTCGGCCTGCCGCGTCTGGAGGTCAAGGGCGCCGCGATCGCGACCGTCACAGGACAGATCGTCGCCTTCACGCTCGCCGTGCTTCTGAATCTGAAAAAGAATCCGGAGGTTCAGCTTACCCTGCGCGGCTTCCGCCCCGACGGAAAGATGATCGGCAGAATCCTCGGCATCGGCGTTCCGTCGATGATCATGGTCGCCATCGGCTCGCTGATGAATTACGCCTTCAATCTGGTGCTCGGCAGCTTCAACCGCGTTTCCGCCGGTCTCGGCGAGGTTGGAAAGACCGTATTCGGCGCGTACTTTAAGCTGCAGAGCTTCGTCTTCATGCCCGTCTTCGGGATCAACAACGCCGTGCTGGCGATCGCCGCCTATAACTACGGCGCGAAAAAGCCGGATCGAATTCTTCAGGTCATCCGCTGCGGCGTGCTCGGCGCGGCGTCGCTGATGCTCCTCGGCATCGCGGCCTTCCAGCTCCTGCCGCAGACCCTGCTCGGCTTCTTCCAGCCCAGCGAGGAAATGCTGCGGGTCGGCATTCCCGCGCTGCGGATTATGTGCCTGCCGTTCGTGTTCGCAGGCCCCTGCATCATCTTCGGCGGCGTGTTTCAGGCGCTCGGCAAGAGCCTTTACAGCATGCTCGTTTCGATCGCCCGCCAGCTCGTCGTCCTGCTTCCGGCGGCGTATCTGCTGTCGCTGACCGGGAACATCGACCTCGTGTGGCTGTCCTTCCCGATCGCTGAGATCATGTCGCTGCTGGTATCCGTGGTCATGATGATCCTCGTCTACCGCAAGATCATCCGGCCGCTCTATCAAACTTCCGCGGCTTCCGCGAAGGAGGAAGAAGCATGATTACCGTACTGAAACAAGGCACCTCGCAGGCGCAGATGGAGCACCTGATCGCATGGCTGAAGGAGCAGAATCTGGACGTCCACGTCTCGCGCGGGCAGGAGTATACCATTCTCGGGCTGATCGGCGATACGAGCAGGATCGACATGGAGCTGCTGGGCAGCCTCGATATCGTCGAGTCGGTCAAGCGCGTTTCCGAGCCGTTCAAGCAGTGCTCCCGTCAGTTCCACCCCGAGGACACCGTCGTTTCCGTCGGCAAGGCGCGGATCGGCGGCGGGCATTTCTGCCTGATTGCCGGCCCCTGCTCCGTGGAAACGGAGGAGCAGATCATCGAGGTCGCGGAAAAGGTTAAGGCGGCGGGCGCGGACATCCTGCGCGGCGGCGCGTTCAAGCCCCGCACCTCTCCCTACGATTTTCAGGGTCTCGGCGCGGAAGGGATCGCGCTGCTTCTGGAGGCAAAAAAGGCGACGGGGCTCCCATTGTCACGGAAATCATGGGAACGCAGTATCTCGATCTGTTCGCCGACGTGGACATCATTCAGGTCGGCGCGCGAAATATGCAGAATTTTGACCTTTTGAAGGAGCTGGGCAAGACGGACAAGCCCATCCTGCTCAAGCGCGGGCTTGCCAACACGCTGAAAGAATTCCTGATGAGCGCGGAATACATCATGTCGGAGGGAAATCAGAACATCTTCCTCTGCGAGCGCGGCATCCGCACCTTTGACACCTATTCGCGCAACACCCTCGATCTGACCATCGTGCCGATGCTGCACGAGCTGTCGCACCTGCCGGTCATCGTCGATCCGAGCCATGCGACGGGCAAGGTGCGCCTTGTGCCGCCGATGGCGATGGCGGCGGAGAGAACGCCGCCAAACAGGACAAGCCGCCTCATGCCTCGCCTCCTTCTTGCGGTCGCGCAGGAGCGCGACCCTCCCGCTCCTTCCAAGGAGCGAGAAACGCGCCGAAGCCGAAGGTCTGGCAGATGCGCGCGAACTTCGCCGCGTCCCACATCACCTTGTAGCGGCGCGGCCTCCACCAGCCGAAGCTCGCGCAGGCGACGGTGCAGCCGTTCCGCGCGAAGCGGTCGTTGCTCGCAGCGAACGTCTCGCGCTTTCCGTCGGACTCGCTCCACTCGACGTCGTGAATGAGCGCGACGGGGCGGAGGCTCGGATGCAAAGCGTCGAGGGCTGCGCGGAGCCATTGCGGGAACGCCTCCGGCCCGATGCCGTTGAATATCCCAGCAAGCTCCTCGTCCGTGTGGCCGGCGAGCATTTCCCGACCCTCGAGGCCGTACTCCTCGCAGAGTCCCTTGAGCCTCTTGATTTCGTCAATGCCTGCCATCGCCGTCACTCCTCGTAGATGCACTTCGACAGGATCGCCTCGGCCTGCTCGTCCGTCATGCGGGCGTAGCCCTTGATGGCGGCAAGCGCCTCCGTGAAGAGCGGGTTGTCCTCGCGGAAGTTCTGCGCCGCCACGTAGAAGTCGTAGTACCCCCGCTCCTCGATCCACGTCTTGACGAGAACCCACTTGTCGGCCTCCTTCAAGGCGGCGACGAGCTTGAGCTTCGAGAAGACGCGGGCGCCGCCCGACGGTGTCTCGCCAGCCACGACCTTGTACACGCAGGTGAGCGTGTCCTCGCTTTCCTGCCAGCCCGACACCTCGATGCGGTGTCCCGCCTCGACCGTGGGCTTCACGTCCACGACCTTCTTCCATCCCGCCGCGAGGTAGCTCGCCTCGCTGGGATTCATCTTCACGCCGTACTCCGTCTCGAGGGAGCTGGGCGCGTATTCGATCCGGCCGTTCGACAGCCGTCCGTATTTCGTGTTCATCTTCTGTCCTTTCTGTTTACTCGTGAATGACCGTCCCGTTTCCGAGGACGATTCCGTCGATACAGTGGAAGCGAGTCGAGGGGTTTGCGTTCCACGGGAACCTCGCGCCGTAGCCGGCGATGATGTTCCCGGAAGTGTCTACCTGCTTCGTCTGGGCGATTGTCTTGTTGGCGATCCAGACGTCCGCCAGCGCGGGGCAGTTTGCGAAGCATTGCGTCGAGAGCTGGTCCACGTGGCTGAAGCGTATCTCGCGGAGCTTCGTGCAGCCCATGAACACGTAGCTCCACATCGTCCCGCCGACAAGCTCGAGCTTCTCGATCTCGCCGCAGTTCTGGAACGTGCCGTCGTAGAAGTACGCGGACTGGGGCGTTCCGACCTCGCGGAGCTTGGCGCAGTAGGCGAAGTCCCGCTGCCCGAAGCCCGTAAGGTTCGGGGCGATGAACCTTTCGAGGTTCACCGCCCGCTTGAACGCGCCGGAGCGGCTTCCGGTGATCAGCCCGGAGTAGTCCACATACGAGACGATGGCGGCGTCGTAGGAATACTGCGCCTCGCCGTCGAGGTTCCGGAGGCCGATGCTCCTCGCGCCCTCGAACACGACCCTGTACCGCCCGTATGCCGCGTAGCGGTGGTCGCTGGCGATGTCGTGCGGGGTGAAGGCGTGTTCAGACCTCGACCCGTCACCCCAGCTGACCACGACGGGACGGCCTTCGGCGGCGTTGCACATGAACCTGATGTACAGGCCGGTGGCCGGGGTCATCTCGACCTCGACCACCGTGCCGCGCCCGACCTCGTTCCACACGATCTGCCTTGATGCGATCTGCATTGTCAGCCCTCCGCCGGTGTCCACACGACGTCGTCGATCCAGCCGCAGTCCTCGCCGTCGGAGACGCTGCCGTCCTTGGAGTACGTCCACTCGATTGTGTGCGAGCCCGTGCCGGTGATCTCGAGCGCATAGTCTTCCCACTCGCGCCACCCGCTCATGCTCGCGTACTCGTTGCCGTCAACGCGGAGGCGCAGCCAGTCGTAGTCCCATTCGCTCGACGTGCGCCAGCGGAACGCAAGCGTCCCCGCGCCCTGCACGGTCGTGGCGAGCGTGGTCGAGCCGTCGTCGCCAAT
>CAJOMA010000071.1 GCA_905235655.1 uncultured Oscillospiraceae bacterium
TGCGGATCTTGTCCTCGGAGATACCGGCGAGCGCGAGCTTGATCTGCATGGTGATCCATTCCTCGGTAATGCCCGCTTCGCGCTGTTCCAGGCTCTCGCCGCAGCAGACGATGGGGATGAGTCCCGCGTCCAGCGCGGCCTTGGTCTTGGCGTTGACCTCTTCGTCGGTCTCGCCCATGGCGCGGCGCTCGGAGTGACCGATGATGACGTATTTGCAGCCGGCATCTACGAGCATGGCGGTGGAGATTTCACCGGTGTATGCGCCGGAGGGATTCGGATTGCAGTTTTCTGCGCCGATACCGACGCGGGTCTCGCGCATGGCGCGGACGGCGGCGGGGATGCAGACGGCTGGGACGCACAGGGCGATGTCGCACCAGCGGCCCTTCGGCAGCAGGCCCTTGAGCTCGGTCATGAACGCCTTCGTCTCGGACGGGGTCTTGTTCATCTTCCAGTTGCCGGCGATCAGAGTTTTGCGATACTTTCTGTTCATGATGTTCTCCTCTATGCTTATTTGTCTTCCAGGCAGGCGATGCCGGGCAGCTCCAGACCCTCGAGGAATTCGAGAGAGGCGCCGCCGCCGGTGGAGATGTGGGTGATCTTGTCGGCAAAGCCGAGCTGCTCGCAGGCAGCCGCGCTGTCGCCGCCGCCGACGATGGTCACGGCGTCAGAATCGGCGAGCGCCTGCGCCATGGCGACTGTGCCCTTGGCGAGGGTCGGGTTTTCAAACACGCCCATCGGACCGTTCCACACGACGGTTTTCGCGGACTTGACCGCCTCTGCGAACAGAGCGCGGGTCTTTTCGCCGATGTCCAGACCTTCCATGTCGTCGGGGATTGCGTCGGAAGCGACGGTCTTGACCTCGATCGGACCGTCGATCGGGTTCGGGAAGGAAGCTGCAACGACGGTGTCGATCGGCAGCAGGAGCTTGACGCCCTTTTCTTCCGCCTTCGCCATCATGTCCTTGCAGTAGTCGATCTTCTCGGTGTCGAGGAGGGACTTGCCGACGCTGTAGCCCTTCGCGGCGAGGAAGGTGAACGCCATGCCGCCGCCGATGATGAGGGTATCGACCTTTTCCAGGAGGTTGTTGATGACGTTGAGCTTGTCGGAGACCTTCGCGCCGCCGAGGATCGCCACGAACGGACGGGTCGGGTCAGCCAAAGCCTTGCCCATGATGGAGACTTCCTTCTCCACCAGATAGCCGCAGACGGCGGGCAGGTAGTCCGCCACGCCGGCGGTGGAAGCGTGCGCGCGGTGCGCGGTGCCGAAGGCGTCGTTGACAAAAATGTCCGCCATGGAAGCCAGCTCCTTGCTCAGCTCCGGATCGTTCTTCGTCTCGCCCTTCATATAGCGGACGTTCTCGAGCAGCATCACGTCGCCGTCCTTGAGCGCGGCGGCCTTCGCCTTCGCGTCCTCGCCGACGACGTCCTTCGCCATGACGACTTCCTTGCCCAAAAGCTCGCTCAGACGGTCGGCGACGACCTTCAGAGACAGAGCCGGGTCCCAGTCGACCTTGACCTTGCCCATGTGGGAGCAGAGAATGACCTTCGCGCCGTGGCTGACGAGATATTCAATGGTCGGCAGCGCAGCGACGATGCGCTTGTCGCTGGTGATTTTGCCTTCCTTGGTGGGAACGTTGAAGTCGCAGCGGCAAAGCACGCGCTTGCCTTTGACGTCGATGGATTCCACGGATTTCTTGTTGTAGTTCATGTGTTTCCTCCTGTTAGGTTGTTATTTTTCATTTTGCCGCAGTCGCGCAAATGCGGGAACTGCTGCTGCCGCAGGGCCTCAAAGACGCCGACGGCAACGGAATTGCTGAGATTCAAGCTGCGCGCCTCGTCCCGCATGGGGATGCGGACGCAGCTTTCATAGTGCGCGTTGAGGAAGTCCTCGGGAAGCCCCTTGGTCTCCCTGCCGAAAAACAGGTAGCAGCCGTCCGCGTAGTCCGTCTCCGTGTAGGCGCGCGGCGCCTTGGTGGAGAACAGGCGCATCTGCTTCACGTCGTTTTTGGAGAAAAAGTCCTCCAGATCGTCGTAGACCCGCACCTCGACCAGATGCCAGTAATCCAGACCGGCGCGTTTGACGGCGGATTCGGAAATGTCGAAGCCGAGCGGCTTGACGAGGTGCAGCACCGAGCCGGTGGCGGCGCAGGTGCGCGCGATATTGCCGGTATTCTGCGGAATCTCCGGCGCGACGAGAACAACGTTAAGCATGGCTCCTCCTGTTTGAACGCTCCGCATTATTCTATGACAAATGAACGCAAAATTCAACCACTTTTCTGTATTTTTCAAAAATTTTTCATACTTTTTTGAAAAAATCAAACATGCGTTGCGTTTTGCACAAAAATGCTGTATACTTACTGTATAAAATAGGGAGGTATGGCGATGACGCTGCGTGAGCGCCTGCGGCAGAGTCTGCGGCTGTTTCTGATCTTTCTGAAAATCGGCGCGTTCACCTTCGGCGGCGGCTACGCCATGATCCCGCTGATCGAGTATGAAACGGCGGAGAAGCGCAATCTGGTCGAAAAGGACGAGATTTCGGACATCGTGGCGATCGCGGAGTCCACGCCCGGCCCGATCGCGATCAATTCCGCCACCTTCGTCGGCTACCGCGCGGCGGGCGTCCTCGGCTCCGCTGCGGCGACCCTCGGCGTGGTGCTGCCGTCGTTTGTCATCATCTCAGTGATCGCGTTCTTCCTGCGAAGGCTCATGGAGTACCGCGTCGTACAGTACGCCTTTTTCGGCATCCGCGCCGGCGTGCTCGCGCTGATCGTCAAGGCGGTCGTCTCCTTCTGGAAACGCGCGGATCACCGCGTCTTCGGCTGGTGCGTCATGGTCGGCGCGTTCTTATGGGCGGCGCTGACCGACTGGTCGATCATCGGACTGCTCGCGCTGTGCGGCGCAGCGGGCTTCGTCTACTGCGCGGTGCGCAGAAAGCGGGGGAAGACGCCATGATCCTCCTCGAGCTGTTTTACACCTTCTTCACGATCGGACTGTTCACCTTCGGCGGCGGCTACGCGATGCTTCCGCTCATTCAGGAAAAGGTCATCGTCAACGGCTGGATGGGCATGGAGGAGCTGACGAATTTCGTCGCAATCTCGGAGTCCACGCCCGGTCCGTTCGCAATCAATATCTCCACCTACGTCGGCGCGGAGACCGCCGGCGTACTCGGCGCCCTGTGCGCCACGCTGGGCGTGGTGCTGCCGTCGTTTCTCATCATTCTGATCGTCGCGAGAGTCTACGTCCGCTTCAAAAACAGCAAGGCGGTCAGCGGCGTGATGTTCGGACTGCGCGCCGCCGTGGTCGGACTGATGGCTGCCGCCCTGTGGGGCATGCTGCAAACTGTTTTCTTCCACAGCGTGCCGGTTGCATGGGAGTCCGTGCTCCGTCCGGAGTTTCTCTGCAGCGGGGCGATCTTCGCCGCTGCCGTGACGGCTGCGCTGAAAAAGGTCAGCCCGATTATCATTATCCTGTGCTCGGCGGCTGTCGGCATCGGCTGCGGATACGCGCTCGGGTTGTGATTCTTGCACCCAAAGCCTTCCCCTCAAGGGGAAGCCTTTCTCGACAAAGGAGTTATTCCATGAAAAAGAAACGTTTTCGTCTGACGCCGGCGCGGCTGATCTCGCTGGGCTTTATCCTCGTGATTCTGGTCGGCACGGGACTTCTGATGCTGCCCTTCGCCTCCAAGGGAGAGCCCGCGGGCTTCCTCGACGCGCTCTTTACCGCGACGAGCGCGACCTGCGTGACGGGACTGGTCGTCCGCGACACCTTCACGGGCTGGTCAACCTTCGGGCAGGCGGTGATCCTCTGCCTGATTCAGCTCGGCGGTCTTGGCTTTATGACGGTGATCACGATGATTTCCTACGCTCTCGGCAAGCACCTCGGGCTGTATAACCGCAAGATTCTGATGCAGTCGGCGGGCAACACGTCGCTCAGCGGCGTCGGCAGCCTCATCCGCCGCATCGTGCCGTTCACCTTCCTCTTTGAGCTGAGCGGCGCGGCGCTGCTCGCCGTCCGCTTTGTGCCGAAATTCGGCTGGGGGCGCGGGATATGGTTCTCCGTCTTCCATGCGATCTCCGCCTTCTGCAACGCGGGCTTCGATCTGATGGGCGCGGATTCGCCGTATTCCTCGCTGACCGCGTTCAAAACCGACCCGCTCGTGACGCTGACGATCAGCCTGCTGGTCATCATCGGCGGCCTGGGCTTTCTGGTCTGGCGCGACCTGTCGCGCAGCAAGCTTCACTGGTCAAAATACCAGCTCCATACCAAGCTCGTCGTGACAACAACCGCCGCCCTGCTGATCGGCGGCTGGGTTCTGTTTATGATTTTGGAGTCGAACGCCTCGATGGAAGGGCTGTCCTTCGGAGACAGGCTGCTGGCGTCCTTCTTCCAGTCCGTCACGCCGCGCACTGCGGGCTTCAACACGGTCGACCTCAACGCCATGAGCGAGGGCGGCAACATGCTGACGAACGTGCTCATGCTGATCGGCGGCAGCCCCGGCTCCACCGCCGGCGGCATTAAGACGACGACGATCGCGGTGCTGCTCCTGAGCACCTTCGCCTCGGCGCGCGGCCATACCCGCGTGATCGTCTACCGCTACAGCATCGACCGCGACATGATCCGGCAGGCGTGCTCCATCGTCTGCCTGTATCTGCTGATGGCGATCGCGGCGGTCGTCGCGGTCTGCGCCTTTGACCCCGTGACGGTCAAGCAGGCGATGTTCGAGGTCAACTCCGCCATCGCGACGGTCGGACTGACGCTCGGGATCACGCCATCGCTTTCCGCGGCAAGTCACGTTGTATTGGTATTATTAATGTATGCGGGTCGTATCGGCGTGCTGACCTTTATTCTGGTTTTCTCGGAGCGAAGCGCCGAGCCGCCCGTCGACCGCCCGAACGGGAAACTGTTGATCGGATAAGGAGGTTTGTCATGAAATCTGTACTGGTAATCGGCATGGGAAGAATGGGGCGCCATCTGGCGCACAAGCTTGCGCTGCTCGGCAATGACGTGATGATCGCGGACAAGGACCCCGTCCTGATCGAATCGCTCGCCGACCGCTTCACCGACTCGAGCATCTGCGACTGCACGAACGAGGCGGTCATCCGCTCGCTCGGCGTGGACAACTTCGACATCTGCTTCGTCACCATCGGCGAGGACTTTCAGGCGTCGCTGGTCGTGACCAGCCTGCTCAAGAAGTACGGCGCGCGGCGGATCATCGCCAAGACCAATCAGGACATCCAGTCTGAACTTTTGCGCATCATCGGCGCGGACGAGGTGGTCTATCCGGAGGTTGAGATCGCGGAGAAGTTAGCCGTCCGCTGCAACGCCGACAATATTTTCGACTACATCCCGATGCCCGGGCAGTACGCAATCTATGAGATTTCGATTCTGCCGCAGTGGGTCGGCAAAACGGTCGTCGAGATCGACGTGCGCCGCAGGTATCAGATCAATATCATGGCGGTGAAGCACGGCGAGGAAACGAACATCAACGTCGGCCCGGACTACCGCTTCCGCGAGGACGACCACATCGTCGTGATCGGCCGGTCGGACGAGGTGTTCCGCCTTGCGGCAAAAAAATAACAAATTTCTTGCATTTTCCGTGGGAAATCGGTATAATTTGTGAAAATCACTTTCGAGGGCTGCGTATGAACAAACGGCTGAAACGAATGGTGGACCGCACCTTGGTCTACTATGTGATCATCGGCATCCTCAATTTTATAGTGTGTACCGCGCTGATGTTTCTGCTGTTCAACGTCTGCGGCTTCAGCGACCATGTCGCGCCGCTGTTCAACTACGGCCTCGGCAGCGTGATCTGGTATCTTGCCTGCCGCTACATTCTGTTCCGCGATATGGGGCATAGCTGGCAGCAGCTCGCCCGCTTCCTGCTGGAGGTGGTCGTCTGCTACCTGATTTCCTACTACCTGATCGCGCCGCTGCTCTCCAAGGCACTGCTTCCGAATCCACGCGTGCGGCGGTTCTTCTCCTTCGGCGGAGAAGAGGAGGATATGATCTGCGGCAACTGCGAAATGACGATCGGCACGGCAGCATACGCCATCCTGAACTATTTCGGGCAGCGGTATTTTGTCTTCAGCGGACGCTACGAGCTGCACAGGAAGCGCTGCGACGCCGAAGACGGCGCCCCGGAGGAATAATCAAAAAAGCGCCGCGCAGTCGCGGCGCTTTTCTCAGACTGTCAAAAAAGTCCGTAACCGTCAAAATCAATCAAACATTTTGAGTATTTTGCGCTGATTGATCTTTTTATGTAAGTTCGGCGTTTTTCA